>NZ_SOGC01000027.1:0-267020 GCF_004402765.1 Cryobacterium sp. TMT2-17-1 | reverse complement strand
TCTTGCGCCCACGTCTGGCCATCTTCACACTCCAAATCTTGGTGGAGTGTTGCGACGAGACCTAGAACTCGCCTGGCGTTTCTGGCCCTGTTTTCAGTTGGCGTTAACAAGGCATCTTCGACAGGCAAGTCGGCATTCACCGAAAGGTTCGGTGACTTTCTAAGGAGCTAACTTTCATCAAACTCAGACCACCTAGGAATACGCGGGATGTCCTGACGAATGGGTGTGGCCTTGCTTTGCTTCTCGGATTCGCTCAGTTCCGATGTCAGCTCTGAGATAACGACTGCGTATCGCTCCAGAATCGACTCCAAACGACGTACCTTGATTACCAGATTCCTCGAACGAACTCTTTCCGCTTCGAGCTTCGCGACGAGCGCTGCGGTCTCTGTCCTTGGAATCCGTTCAGCGCCAATTGCCTTTTGAAAATCGCGCATCAAATCGACGTGCTTGTGAGTCAGCTTCCATCGCTTCAGCCCGGCGACCTCAGCAAGACGGACTACCGTCAGCGGCCCGTCGATCTTGCCCTCGGTGAGCAAGGACGTCGCGTCTTTGATCGCGGCTCGCTCTTCGTCTTCGGTCACTGTTTGACCCCCTCATGGTCGGCGATGATGGCCCGGAGCCGCTGTGCCTGTGACCGTTCTCGTGAGGCACGGATCTCTGGGGCAAGAGGGTCGCTGGCGACTTCCTCCAGCCGGGCAGCGTCCGAGCGCAACTGTTCGATGTCGGAGTCGGTCCGAGCGATGTTCTGGCAGCGCGGCCGACAATCGTCGATGTCGGGCGTCATCGTCTCCGTTTTGCCCATCGGTGTGACCTGACACAGCGCCGTAGTGACGTCCATTACGCAGTGCATCCCCCGTCCAGAGAACACTTGAAGGGAGGGGTGCTGGAGTAACCTCTCCGCCTGCCTGACGGTCACGCTGACACGACCCGCGAACCGTCGGTCGCCATCGGCTATCCGCCTCTTGAATTCGGGTGCAGCCGGACCGCTGACGACTGTTCCATAGTCGAGCTGCGTCTGTTCATCAGCTATTGTTTCGATCTTCAACAGCCAGCTCTCAAAAGCAAGTTCGTCGGCGAATCCGCTGTCCGCGCTGCCGCCGTACCCCTGGGTGATGGACACATGAACGTGCCCATATTGAATGGCTGCCGCAACTAGACCTCGAGGCTGTCGCACAATGTGCCAAGCCAAGGTACGGCGAAAACGACGTCCGGTAACGGCACCGCGCGAGTCCGTTGGGATACTGTCCGGCCGGCTGTTCAACTCGCAATACTTGTTAACCCAGACGCTGAAAGCCTTGATGTCGGAGTTCAAGTTGGTGTCTACGCGGGCGCTCTGCGTTCGTCGAGGCTTGCCTTCGACCACCGCGAACTCGGCTCTGAACCTTGCAGGCATAAGGGACCGCGGGAAGAGAAACTCGCAGTCATGCAGTGCTTCCAGCGTGTGGATCGCTCGAACCACTGATTGATGAACAACCCACGGATCCCTGCGCATCTCGCCTTCGGGATTCGCCGAACCGTCTGGTAGCGTCACTGCCTTGAAATGCATGCCCCTGACTGTTGAGATCCCAGTCTTTTTGTTCGTGTAGGCGCACCCCCGTTTCAGGTTGAGCACCTCGCCGGGCCGCATGCCTGATAAGTATGAGATCACGATGAAGCATGCAGTGCTCAAATGGCGCGCAAGCGATGCGGCGTCTCTGTAGTCAAGCCCCGTCGGCAACCAGGATTGCCCGTCGAGCCGACCCGATACTTCACGTACCGCGAACGATCCGTCCTCCACGGGAAGGCCCGAGCTAAGCATCAGGTCACGGTATCGCCCCAATGATTCCGTTCGGCAACCAATTCGGATCGCCACATGCCCGAGGTCTATCACCGTCTCGCCTTCAACATTCTTGCCAGGAAGTGGCTCCTGCTTCTTTATTAGCGCGGACAGGTAGGTTTCGACCTTTGCGCGCAGGACGCCCGAATCTGTGCGATCCATTGGTCCGCGACGTAAATGTCGCCGGCTGTCGAAGTCAACCCACGCTCGCTGCCCAGCTGCAATGTCGCTCGCAAATCCATCGACGAACCGGAATGCCCAAACAAGCATCGGCTGCAGAGTCGCATCCGAGATTCGCGCTGTTAAGTTCTCGCTCGGCTTGGTGACCGATCCAATGAGGTCTTTCGTTCGTTGGCCGCCCCAGGGCCGGCCCGGCGGCATCTTCAGCGGGGCTTCGAGGACGTCACGATAGTGCCAGAGCCGTTGGAATTCTGAGACGAGGGATTGTTTCATTTTGTGCGTGCAGTTCATGTCGACGATGTGACGCAGGAAAAGTTCCTGTTGAACCGGACTGAATTTCGCAAGGTCGTCTATCCCAACAGCGTCCAACCACGCCACCAGCGTTTCGAGGCGCCCGCGCAAAAAAACGATGGACCGCAGACTGAGACGCTCCGAGTTGCTCGACGGCACACCGTTGAGTTCTTCCCCGTTAATCAGATGCCACAAGTACTTCTTGGCGGCCGGACGCCAGTGTTCTGGAAACGTGTGCCACGGGATCGACGAACCCTTGGCGTGCTCCTCGAATAGCCCGGGGGTAATATCCCACCTGTCGTCGTCGAAAGACGACTCCCAACATCGTGCGTCGGGCCGGACCCGCCGGTTAAGAAGGACCGGCGTGTTGCCGATCGGGAGGTCGGCCGTCAGCGGTGTGGGCTCTGATTCGGAACCATTAGTGATCAACTGATGTCCAGTTCTCGCCCTAGGAATCGCTCTACCAGGGCTTTGTCTCCTTCGGTCTCCTTGCCCCGTGCGGCTTCAACGGTGGCGGCGGGAAACTGTGCGAAAAGGTGAGTGAGGCGTGCATGGGGAAGGGCGAATCGAGTAGCCCATGCCAGCGACTGCATCTCTGCACGACGAGTTTCGATCACCGCGAAGACCAGTAGCTGAATAGGTAGGTGGCGCGGCTCTGCTCGGGCATTGGGACAGCCCAGGCACAGCATGAACGAAGCACCGCATGGCGACCCCGGAGGGCTGTAGGGGCTGTGCTCGTGGTCAATGCACGAGTTCATCACAGTATCGAGTTCGCCGGCCAGTGCCCGAGCGAGAGTCTCTGGGGTGGTGTTCGCAACAAGTGCAGCACTCAACGGATCGGTCTCCGCCAATAGCACGGTGGCGGACGACAGAATCTGAGTAACTGCACCTTCAGCGCGTGCGACCTCAGAGTCAAGAACATCGGACACGACGCGCTGGTACTCCGCGATGTCGCCACGGTTGCGCATCAAATATTGGTTGATGAACGTCGAAGGGCCCTGCGCAACCGGCTTCTGCTTGTGCTCGATGAACGTTAGGCGCAGTCGCCGCGTTTCCGGTTGTATTCGATTCCCTTTGCTGTCCAAGATGTCCGTTGAGGCGGCCCAAACTTGGAAGGCTCCAGGTTCGGCCTCCCTGAATCCATCTTGCGAACTGCGGCCCTCACTGGTTCGCCTCCATACGGAATGGAAAACTAACAGACGCTCCGAGTCGGCGAACTTCCGTGCATACGACCCGAGATCCATGGCTGCCATATAAACCCCGAATGGACTGTGCAGATCGATTCGGTCAGACTCGTCCGCGTGAGCTCGCGCCTCATTGGCGGAAACGATCCAAGTCGGGATGCCGGTGAGCGGGATAGTCATTTCCGATCTGGTCGGGCCCCGCCGAGGCTTGGATGCTCGTACCAGCGCCGTCGGAGTGGCTCCATCTGCCTGTTTGTCTGCACGATGATACGTGGCAGGGAGCGTTACGATCTGTGCCAGATTTTGACCGGTAAGTCCGACAAGGAGGGCAATCAGAGCCCCGACCTCTGCGTTAGTGAGATGCAGTGCCCGCATCAAGTCTGCTGGACGAGAACCGCCAGACAGTCCGCGATATGACACCTGGCCCCCCTTTGTTCTGGGGAAGCCACCTCTGTCCATCAGTGAAGACAGATATAGCGCGTCTTTCTGCCGCGCCAAATCGGGCAAGACTAGGCCGCGCCGATGATCGGCAATGATGCCCCGCGCGCGATAGATGCGTGCGTTAGCGAAACGGATCGTCTGGCGTGCGGCGTACATTACAAGCCGGAATTCCTCCCTACTGAAGCTGTATACCGGGTCGACCACGGGACGGTTTGGAACTGCTCTTAGGAGCCTTCTCATGAACTCATCTGGAGCCACGTCGATCTTTCGGAATAGGGCTCGAAGTGTTGTGACGATGATGCTTTGGCCGGAGCCTTTGCGCAGTTGCAAACTGTCGACGTGACTCGCCCGCAAGTCGGAAGGCTTGGTGGGCGCCGGGTTTATTTCCGCGAGCATGCGGGCAAATGCCCGAATATCGTAGAAAGCTGTCGATGCCGAGGGAATCGTTCGGCGGTTTCCGCCTGGACCAGTGATCGCGACGAAGCCCATGGCAAACATGGTTTGCAGCTCGACGGAAACTGGAAGGGTGCGAAAGTCAAATACGGACGTTGCAGCGCTTCCTTCGGCAATGACTTTAACCACCAAGGGGGTGTTTGGATCAACAGTTCGTGACGGTGCCGTGTAACCACTCATGGGTAAGGATGCTCTGCTCATGCGATTGTTCCTTCGGTTGAGATCACCGATGGGTTGTCCCGAAGTGCGGCATCAAGAAGCTGCCGAATGGTGACGTCATCAGCAGCGTGCTCGAACAGTAGGTTGATATCTAACGCCAAGAACGGCTCGAGATAGATTTGCTTGGTCGTCTCCGTATTACGGTGGCCCAACATAGTTTGGACCAAGTGCCAGGCCGAACCGAACTCTGCCCGAAAATCCTGCGATTCCTTCTCCGTCAGGTGAGCTACCCGCCGCTCTCTTATGAGCTTGCCCACTGTGTACCAGCGCAAAGCGAAGGAGTGGCGAAGCATGTGCTGGGTGCATCGGAGGTTGGCAAGTCCGGCGCGTTCGACGCGAGCGTTTATTCGGGAGAACGACTTGTACCAAGCTGATTTGGGGCGTGGCAGGCCGTTCTCATTCAACCAAAGCATCGCCGGTTCTAGGCCGGTGTCGGTTTCATAGAAAAGGTTCATGCGCTGAGCAGGGGTGAGATCGCCAAGAGCCCTCTCGGTGGTCAGTCCTGCAACGCGCAGAACCAGCTTCCGCCCACTGTATCGAGTGCCCACGATGATCGAGAGGTCTTTCCTTCGGCTGTAGGAGCCGTTGGCCTGGGCTTTCAGGACCGATGCCGCTCTGTCCCCGTCAACGTAATCTCGGACGAAGTTCAACGCGCCGCGGTCGATCCAGAACGGGTGACCGTATCCGCCCTTCGCACACATATTCGCCAACGTAAGCGTGTAGAACCATCGCTGTTCATCGGCAGCCGGCAACTCCGATATGAGCACCGAGGACCATTCCTGCATGCGAAGACCGGTGCGATAGAGACCCTCGACGTAAGCTAAGTCTCTTTGGTCGCATCTTGGTCTCCACGCTGCTTTCTCATCACCCTGAGCGGTCATCCCCAGGACACCAATGTCCCGCCATCGGGCATAGGCTCCGGGCGAGAGCCATTTGACGTCCGCCTGTCGGACGGAGTGCGACGAGACATTCGCCGACTCGATCTCTTTGCCCTCAAATACCGTGAAATGCGTCGCGATCGGGTTGCGCAATCCGTAACTGTGAGAGGCCCAGCGATAGAACACCAACAGGTGTGAGATGTCCCCCTGCCATGTGTTTCCTTGAACCAACTTGGGGTTCGAATGGTCGAATCGCCGCCACGCCATGAAAGCTTCGATGTCCAGCTCATCAGCCGCATCCCATTCGACCCTTCTCGCGATGAGGAAGTTCAACCATAAACAGATCGCGTAGGCAGCCCCCTTATCGGTTTCGCGAGAGAGCCTTCGACGCTGAGAAGTATTGAAGTATTCATTGACTCGATTGTCTGCCGTCCCGCCCGGTCCTATTAGAAACGGCTGACGGTCCTGCTTCCCTCGGGCCTTGGCCCAATCCTCAAAATCTGGCGCGATGGAATCGAGCAAATCGTCCCCTCGAAGAGGCTCCGGATCGGACAGGCGTCCCCAAAAAAACACCATCCATTGGTCGAGGTTCCATCTGCGAGACATGCTGTGCAGCATAAGGTCCGTCGCCGACAATTCTTACAACAACTTCAAACTGGGGAAGAGTCCGTAGCCCGCCCCGGAGACGATGAGGAAGCCGCGGTCGACGAGCCCGGCGGAGGCCTCCATCGTCACATGCTCGCCGTAGCCGGTGGCCGCGCGGGCACCCACCAGGGCGATCGAGTTGGACAGCGCCGTCAGAGCGGTCGGGATGCCCCGCCACCAGAGTGCGATCGGCGCGTGGACTGCCAGGTCGTCGACGCCTCTCGGCCAATGTGCATCAGTGGGCACCAGGAGCCCGGCGGACGCGCGCGCCGCCTGCTGCAGGGAACGGATCACCTCGGCCGAGGATAACCGCGGCCGCCAGCGTTGCAGGGCCTGCTCCAGTAGGGCCTGCAGGTCGTCGGTCAGTGGCAACCCCGTTGCGGCCAGCGCGCCCGCGAGCCGGGCCCCGGTCCACAGGTCGAGGACGGCACTGAGTGCCGGCCCGGCCCCCAGCCCCTGCACGAGCAGTCCGGCGGCGCCGTCGCCCGGCTCCGAGATGCCGGTCCACGCGGCGCGCGCGAACACATCGGCGGCGGCCGCGGCATCCGTCGGGCCAGACCCGGCGGATGCCCGCACGCCCCCGGTCAGCGCAACCACCGTGGATTCCTCCAGCCCAAACAGCATCATGACGTCATTCCCTTCCGCAGGTACAAGGCCTGCCCTACCTGTTCAATGCCGGGCCGGGACACGCCCTCGAGGTCGGCGATGGACCAGGCCACCCGCAGTACTCGGTCATATCCGCGCATGGTGATGCCTCCGCGTTCAAGCGCCCGGTCAAGGATGGCCGTGGCCGCTCTGCCCAGCCGGGCCTGGGGGCCGCGCAGCCAGGGGCCGGGCACATCGGAGTTCAGCGTCCACGGCGTGCCGGCGAGGCGCTGGGCCGCGGCGGCTCGGGCCTCGATCACCCGTCCGCGGGCGACGGCGCTCGCCAGTCGGGGCGTCTCGGTGGCCAGCCGCAGCTGGGCGGCAGTGATGCGCTGCACCCGCAGCTGAATGTCGATACGGTCCAGCAGCGGTCCCGAAATGCGCGCCAAGTACCGTCGCCGGGAGCTCGGCGGGCAGGTGCAGTCCAGGTCAGGGGCGCCGTACTGCCCGCAGGGGCACGGGTTGGCCGCCATCACCAGCTGGAAGCGGGCCGGGAAGTGAGCGACCGCGTTGGCGCGGTGAATGCTGATCACCCCGGATTCCAGCGGCTGCCGGAGCGCGTCGAGCACCGCCGAGGCGAATTCGGGAGCCTCATCGAGGAAGAGCACCCCGTGCGAGGCGCGCGCCGCCGCGCCAGGCCGGACCTGCCCGCTGCCTCCGCCGACCATGGCCGCCGCCGTCGCCGTGTGGTGCGGGGCCTCAAGCGGCGGGCGGGTGATCAGGGCGCGCCCGACGGCGCGGCCGCTGAGCGACCGCATGGAGCTGACCTCGAGGGAGGCCTCAGCGTCGAGGTCGGGCAGCAGTCCGGGCAGCCGGGCCGCCAGCATGGTCTTGCCGGCGCCGGGCGGCCCCACCATGAAGACGTGGTGACCGCCGGCCGCCGCGATCTGCAACGCCAGGATCGCATCGTCATTGCCGATGATGTCGACCAGGTCGGGTTCGGCCGTCTCCGCCGCGGCGTCGCCGGGAACGAGGATGGGGTCAACCGGGATCGGTTCGAGTTCGGCGCCATGCCAGATGGCGGCGTCCCGCAGGGAGGCGACACCGATCACCCGCACGCCCGGCACGAGGGACGCCTCATCGACGTTGCCGGCGGGCACCATCACCGTGCCGTGGCCAAGCCGGGAGGCCGCGATCACCGCCGGGAGCATGCCCGGCGTCGGCCGCAGCCGTCCGTCGAGGGCCAGCTCGCCGATGTGCACCACCCGGCCCACCGACGCGGCCGAGACCACCTGGTCGGCCCCGAGGCAGGCCAGCGCGATGGCCAGGTCGAAGCCCGACCCGTGCTTCGGCAACGACGCCGGGGAGAGGTTGATGGTGAGCTTGTTACGGGTGAGCGGACAGCCCGAGTTCTTCGCCGCAGCCCGCACCCGCTCGGTGGCCTCCGACAGGGCCGCATCGGGCAGCCCGATCAGGATGATACCCGGCAGCTGCCCGGAGATGTCGGCCTCCACCTCGACCAGTGCCCCGGTCATCCCGGCCAGGGCCACCGCGTGCGTGCGGGCGAGCCCCATCAGAACACGCCCGTCAGGTGCTCGATCACGGGCTCGGTGCCGGGACGGATGATCACGGCGATGGCGTCGACACGGATGCGGGCGGGCCGGGCATCCGCCTGTTCGCACCACGCCGCCGCGAGGCGACGCAGCCGGGCGAGCTTGGCGACAGTGATGGCCTCGAACGGATGCCCGAAGCGGGTTCCCGAACGCGTCTTCACCTCGACGAAGACGACCTCTCCCCCGAGCTCGGCGACCAGGTCGATCTCACCCTGCCCGCAGCGCCAGTTGCGCTCCACGACCCGGTAGCCGGCGGCGGCGAGGAAGAGGGCGGCGCACTCCTCGCCCTGCCTGCCCAGTTCGTCTTTGCGTGCCACGAGCACCTCCGCCCCCAGCGTGCCGGGTAGGCGCTCCCGGCACTCGCGGGGTCGAGAAGCTGTGCGGTCGGCGGCGCGGCCGCGTCTGGGGAGGACCACCCCCCGGCCCGGCCTTCAGCACCACCGTCCCGAACGAATTCGACGCCGGCACGGCGGTCCGTCTGTGCTGACCAGCGTCCACGCGGTGCAACCAGCTCTGCCGTTCCGGGAGCGACACAACCAATCGATCAGGACTCCCCCAGCTACAGCCCCAGCGCGGCAAGCGCCGCGTCCATCCGCTCGGCGAGGGCTGCGTAGCCGGCGTCATTGGGGTGCAGGCCGTCGTCGGCCATCCACTCGGGGTGCCCGTCGAGCCAGTAGGAGGCGCCGGAGATGTAGTCTGCGTCGGCGCCGAGCGCGGCCGCCTGAACCCAGCCGATGATCTGCTCCACGGAGTCCGGGCGCTCCTCGGTGTACCAGAACGGCTCCACGACGATGAGGCGCGCCTCTGGCAGGGCCGCCCGGATCGTCTCGAAGTCGCGGGTGATCGCCGCCTCGATCTCGTCGGCGCGGGACGGCATCGAGAAGTTGTCGTTGAGCCCCATGGTGCTGATCACGATGTCCGGCCTGGCAGCGATGACCTGGTCGATCAGATCATCCCCCCGCCGCTGGTTCACGAAGCCGAGGCCGTTGCGGCTCGGGTTGACCTCGGTCCAGTCGCGCTCTGCCGAGACGATGGTCGACCAACGTTTGTCCGCAGCCGAGCCGCCGGTGCCGCGCGTGTAGGAGTCGCCGTAGAAGGCGACCACGGTCTCGCCGGGGCCGCGGGCCGCGGGACCCGGGTCGGCCTCGCCCAGGCCGCGGCCCAGGACGCCGCTCTGGGCGAGCATTGCCAGGGCCACCGCCCCCGCGAGCAGCACGGCGGCGGCGATCCACACGGTGATCCAGAAGGCAGGGCGTCGTCGAGGGGTCATGACACTGATTCGGAGCCGGGCACCGGCAGGGTTGGCGGAACACGCCGGCCCGGCATGCTCAGCGCACCAACCGGGGCACCGAGGCGCCGGATGCCGCGTGTCCGGCGGCCGCGAACGCGGCATCCGTCTCGCGCAACACCCGCAGCACGTTGGCGCCGGCAAGAGCCGCGAGGTCGGCGGCCGACCAGTCGCGCCGGGCCAACTCGGACAGCAGCGCCGGGTAACCGTCGACGCCTTCGAGGCCGGCAGGGAACTCGTCGGTGCCGTCGAAGTCGCCTCCGAGGCCGATGTGGGCCATTCCGGCGACGCGGCGGGCGTGTTCGACGTGGTCGGCGACATCCGTCAGCGTCACGACCGGCGCCGGCCCGGCCCGGTCGCCCTCGAACCAGACCGAGTAGTCCTCGGACAGGAATTGGGGCACGAAGGTGAGCATGAGCACCCCGCCGTTGGCGGCCAGTCGGCACAGCACGTCGTCGGGCACATTGCGGGGGTGGTCACTGAGGGCCCGGCAGGAGCTGTGACTGAAGATGACGGGCGAGTCGGACGCGTCCAACGCCGCGTGCGCCGTGGCCGGGGAGACGTGCGAGAGGTCGACCAGCATGCCCAGCCGGTTGAGTTCGTGCACGTAGTCGACGCCGCGGGGTGTGAGGCCACCGTGCTCGGGTTCATCGGTGCCCGAGTCGGCCCAGGTCGTGTTGTGCACGTGGGTGAGGGTGAGGTAGCGCACGCCCAGCCGGGCGAACATGCGCAGCGCGGCTGGGGAGTCGTTGAGGCTGTGTCCGCCCTCGGCGCCGAGCAGGGAGGCGATGCGCCCGATCGCTCGGGCGGCCTCCACGTCGGCGGCACTGCGCGCGATGCCGAAGTCGTCGGGGTAGCGCGCGGCGAGGCGGTAGACCCAGTCGATCTGCTCAAGCGTGCCCTGCACGGCGTCGGCGCCTGTAAGGTCGTCGCTGACGTAGACCGACCAGAACTGCGCTCCGACCTGCCCTGCCCGCAGCCTGGCGATGTCGGTGTCGGTGGACAGACCGCCCCCGAGACCCTCCACGGAGTAGTCGCGGCTCTGCCGGCACTCCCACGCCCAGTCGTTGTGGCCGTCGATCAGCGGGGCCAGGGCCAGCGCCTGCTCCACGACGACGGATGCCGCGGCGGGCGCGGACGGAACCGGTGTGCTCATGCCCCCACGCTAGTGCCGGCCGGCACGGGCGGGGAGCGGAAGCCACCTACAGTTGAACGGGAACTGGTGAACCGGCTTAGTCGAGGCTCGGCATGCCCCCGACGGCCTGAATCAGACTTGGACCAGTTAGGACCCCCTCTCATGATGGGTGCACACCATGCCATGACCGGCGCCGCCGCCTGGATCGCCGTCACGGCGACCGCCGGGCACGGCCTCGGGCTCTTTCCTGTGACGCCCGTCGGCACGATCGCCGGCTCGCTGCTCTGCGCCGGGGCGGCCCTCCTCGCCGACGCCGACCACAACTCGGCCACCATCTCGCAATCCGTCCCCGTGCTCGGCCGGCTCGTCACCACGGGGATCTCCCGGGCCTCCGGCGGCCACCGGCACGGCCTGCACAGCCTGCTCGGCCTGTTCTCGGCGTGGCTGCTCGCCACCGTGATCGGTCTGGTGCTCTGGGAGCCCGTCTGGGCCACGGAACCGGTGCGCGTCGGCCCGGCCCTGATGAGCGCCGCGGCGATCGCGTTTGCGGCCAAGGTGCTCGGCCTCTCGAAGCAGTCGTGGGGGCTGGCCTGGGCAATCGGCTTCGCCGTGGCGGCTTTCATCGCCGTTTTCGCCCCGGAGCAGCACTCGTGGTTCGTGATCTGCTTCACACTGGGCTACGGCGTGCACCTTCTGGGCGACCTGCTCACCACCGGCGGGCTGCCCCTGTTCTGGCCGTGGATCCCGAAACCGCCCAGATGGTGGTGCCGGGTGCCGGTGCTCGAGAATCTGTGGTCATCGGGCGGCTACCTGTCCGTGCCGGTGCTGGGCAACGCCGGCTCCCTGCGGGAGTGGCTGCTGCTGATCCCGGTCACCGCCTATGCGGGCTACGGCGTGCTGTTCGCGCTGCTGGAGACCTGGGGCGTCAACCTGGAGGCCGCGCTGGTGGACATTGCCGGGGCGCTGCCCCTGTAGCGGGGCAGAAGACGCCGGGACATCCGTCGGTCGCCCCTGTTCACCTCGTAGGCTGGAGGCATGGGACTGCGTAATCGGCTGACGGATCTGCAGATGAAGACGATGAGCGTGCTGCACCGCGCGGTGCTGACGGCCTCCGGCGGGCGCCTGCTCGCCTCGTTCGGGTCGATGCCGGCGGTCGAGCTGCACACCATCGGCCGCTCCAGCGGCAAGCGTCGCACGACGATGCTCACCGCCCCCGTGCACGGGCACCAACGCTTCGTGCTGATCGCCTCGAAGGGCGGCGACGACCGCCACCCGCAGTGGTATCTCAACCTGGTCGCGAACCCCGACGTCGAGCTGACCGTGCGCGGCACCACCCTGAAGCTGCGGGCGCGAACCGCGTCCCCCGCGGAAAAAGCCGAGCTGTGGCCGCAGATCGTGGCGGCCTATCGGGGCTACGACGGCTACCAGCAGAAAACCGGCCGTGATATCCCGGTCGTGATCTGCGAGCCCCGGCCGCGCTGACCCGAACCCGGGCCAACGCCGCTCGGTGACTCAGACCAGGGCGACCGGCTCGATCAACACCTTCGGGAACACCGGCGGATGCACGCCCGCCATCTCCTCGAGCACCCGGATGACCTGGCAGCTGTACCCGTATTCGTTGTCGTACCAGACGTACAGCACGGCCTTCGTGTCGGTGCAGATGGTGGCCAGGCCGTCGACGATGCCGGCCCGGCGGGAGCCGAGGAAGTCGCTGGAGACCACCTCGGGCGAGTCGATGTAGTCGATCTGCTTGTGCAACTCGGAGTGCAGCGACATGGTGCGCAGGTAGGTGTTGAGCTCGTCCTTGGTGGTGCCCTGCGTGAGGGTGAGGTTGAGGATCGCCATCGACACGTCGGGCGTGGGCACCCGGATGGCGTTGCCGGTGAGCTTGCCGGCCAGCTCGGGCAGCGCCTTGGCGACGGCCTTCGCGGCCCCTGTCTCGGTGATCACCATGTTCAGGGCGGCGCTGCGCCCGCGGCGGTCGCCCGAATGGAAGTTGTCGATCAGGTTCTGGTCGTTGGTGAACGAGTGCACCGTCTCCACATGGCCTTCCCGGATACCGAAGCGGTCGTTCACGGCCTTGAGCACGGGCGTGATCGCGTTGGTGGTGCAGGATGCCGCCGTGATGATGGTGTCGTCCGCGGTGATGGCGTCGTGGTTGATGCCGTGCACGATGTTCTTCAGCGCGCCCTTGCCCGGAGCCGTGAGCAGCACCCGGGCGACACCCGGGCAGGCCAGGTGCTGGCGGAGTCCGTCGGCGTCGCGCCAGCGTCCCGTGTTGTCGACCACGACAGCGTTCTGGATGCCGTATCGGGTGTAGTCGACGGTGGCCGGGTCGCTCGAGTAGATGACCTGAATCAGCGTGCCGTTGGCGAGGATCGTGTTGCCCACCGGGTCGACGGTGATGGTGCCCTCGAATGGTCCGTGCACCGAGTCGCGGCGCAGCAGGCTCGCCCGCTTGACGATGTCGTTGTCCGACCCGCGGCGCACCACGATGGCCCGCAGGCGCAAACCCTGTCCCCCGCCGGCGTGGTCGATCAGGATGCGCGCGAGGAGACGTCCGATCCGGCCGAAGCCGTACAGCACGACATCCGTGCCCGCGGTGACGAAGTCACCCTGCCGGTCGACGACATCCGCCAGCTCGGCCCGGAGGAATTCCTCCCGGCCGCGCCCGGCACCCTCGAGTTTGTAGGTCATGGCCAGCCGGCCGAGGTCGATCGACGCGGTCCCGAGCCGGAGGGTGCTGAGGGTCTGCAGCAGCGGCAGGGTCTCCTCCAGGGGCAGTTCCACATCGTCGATGTGGCGCGCGAAGCGGTGCGCCTTGAGCAGTCCGATCACCGACTGGTTGACCAGTCCCCGGCCGTGCACGCTCGTGACGACGTGATTTTCCCGATACAGACGGCCGATCAAGGGGATCATCTCTTCAGCGAGTGCCTCCCGGTTGATCCACGAGGCCAGAGCGCGATCAGATTCCTGAAGCAAAAGACATACCCTTCGTTCTCGACCGCATCGTTGCGCCGAGTGTGCAGACCCCCAGGCCTGAGTCTTCGTTGTGCTACTCGTCGAGCGCGAGTTCCTTCGGCAGTTCGAACTCCTTGGACGCGAGTTCCTCGACGTTGACGTCTTTGAAGGTCAGCACCCGCACCGACTTCACGAACCGGTCGGAACGGTAGACGTCCCAGACCCAGACATCTTTCATGGTCAATTCGAAGTAGAAGTCGTGCTCCGTGTCACGGCGCACCAGCTCGACCTCGTTCGCGAGATAGAAGCGTCGTTCGGTCTCGACGACGTACTGAAACTGCCCCACAACGTCTCGGTACTCGCGGTACAGGGCCAGCTCGACCTCGCGGTCGTAGTCCTCGAATTCATCTTCTTCCATGGTTCCTCAATCCTACGCTGTGATCTTCAGCCAGGATTTGCGATGCAGCAGAGTGGGTCCGAGCAGGGCGATCGCCGCCATGTGGGCGGGGCTGCCGTAGCCCTTGTTGCCGGCCCACTCGTAGCCGGGCGTCACGGCATCCGCCTCGATCATCAGAGCGTCGCGGTGCACCTTCGCGATCACGGATGCCGCGGCCACCGACGCGCAGTCCTGGTCGGCCCGCACGCGCGTCACCACGTTGAGCGGAGTGCTCAGTGCCCTGTTCAGCCAGTCGTCGTTGCCGTCCAAAAGCACCACGGCGCCGGTGATGTCGACCCCGGCCGCGAACAGCTGCGCGAGGGCCCGCTTGCCGGCCAGGCCGAGCGCGGCGATGATGCCCAGTCGGTCGACCTCCAGCGGCGTCGCGAGGCCGACCGCTGAGTGCAGCGCCCAGGCGACAGCCAGCGGCGCAAGGAGCCCGCGCCGGGGTTCACTGAGCATCTTGGAGTCGCGCAAACCGGCCGGGAAGGCCGAAGCTGAGGCGTTGACGACGGCCACACCTACCCCCACCGGACCGGCAAGGGCGCCGCGGCCGACCTCGTCGACGCCGATCACGCAGGTCGCCCCGGCGGCCAGCAACGCCCGTTCGACGTCGAGGGTCGGATCCACGACCATTCCCTACCTCGTCTCCGTGGGGACGCCCTGGAAGACCTCCGGGTAGTCGTCGAGCCAGGACCAGCGCGCGGTCGGCCAGCTGATCACGAGGGCGCGCCCGACGACGTTGTCGATGGGCACGAACCCCTTGCCGGGGGTCTCGGTGTTGTAGCGGGAGTCCTTGGAGTTGTAGCGGTTGTCACCCATCACCCAGAGCGAGCCGTCTGGCACGACGATGTCGAAGTCGTCCTGCGAAACGCTCGTCTCCCCGGTCGGCAGAGACACATAGGGTTCGGACAGAGGCACGTCGTTGACGCTCATCTGGCCGAGCGGGTTGCAGCAGGTGACGTGGTCGCCCGGCAGCCCGATGACGCGTTTGATCAGGTGGTCGTTGCTGTCCGGCGCCGACAGCCCCACCGCGGCCATGACCCAGTCCACGGCGGCGATGACGGCGTTCTGCTCGAGGGGCGCCTGCGGCAGCAGCCAGCCGCCCGGATCCCGGAACACGACGACGTCGCCGCGTTCGACCGGGATCAGTTTCGGTTCGAGCTGGTTCACGATGATCCGGTCGTTGATCAGGAGGGTGGTCTCCATCGACCCGGAGGGAATGTAGAACGAGCGCACCAGGAACGTCTTGATCAGGAACGAGATGAGCAGCGCCACCACGAAGATGACCAGCAGGTCACGTATAAAGAGTGCAACGCCGCGCTTCTTGCGCTTTGTTTCTGTTCCCTGGCGATTGGATCGCGTGGGCAGAGAATTATCTGTCATTAAACCGCCTGAGCTCCTGACCCAGTGTACGGGTGAGGAGCTCAGGGGGAATTCAGCGCAAGCTGGAAGTCGACTGCGACGGGTGTTAGTCGCGCTTCTCCTTGATCTTGGCCTTCTTGCCGCGCAGGTTGCGCAGGTAGTACAGCTTCGCGCGACGCACGTCACCACGGGTGACGACCTCGATGCGGTCGATCACCGGGGAGTGCACCGGGAAGGTACGCTCGACGCCGACCTGGAAGCTGACCTTGCGTACGCAGAACGTTTCGCGCACGCCTTCGCCGGAGCGTCCGATGACGACTCCCTGGAAGACCTGCACACGAGAGCGAGCGCCCTCAACGATGTTGACGTGGACCTTGACGGTGTCGCCGGCGCGGAACGCCGGAATGTCCTTGCGGAGGGATGGGGCATCCACCTGGTCGAGAATATGCATACTGTTCGCTCTCTGTATCCGCCACAGGACGACTACGGCTTATGCGATCCGACACGCGAGGCGAGCGAATCAGCAAATGAATGAGTGTGTTTCGTGCCGATACCTTGCAGCTCCCCTGTGGCAGAGGCTTGCCACGGCACAAGCGATGATTATGTCACGAAACGCACCATGCCCGCAAAAGCTGGGTGAAGGTCAGGCCTCCGGCGCCTGACCGTGCTTCTTCCCGGATTCCTTCTTCTCGAACGACTCCCCGCGCGGGCGGAGTGAATGCTCGCGCACGATGATGACGGAGGGATCCGGCGTGGGGATGAAACCGTCGGTCGGCGGCAGCGTGGGCGGCACGGTCGGCAGGAACGCGGGGCCCCTCGCCGTCTCCTCGACCAGGAGCATCATGGCCCGCATGCTGCGGCGGGCGGCGGCGATCAGCTCCCAGATGGCGAACCAGAACGCGCCGATTCCGACCACGATCACCAGCGCGGCGAGGCCCGGCGCGACGTCGTAGGTAAAGCCCATGCCCACGATCAGGGCGTGCCAGAGCGTGAGGATGCCCACGTCGGCCCACGACACCATGCGGGTGCTGCGCACCTCGGTGCGGGCGAAGAAGATCAGGCTCACGGTGAGCAGGCCCACACCGACCACGAGGCCGCCGAAGAAGCTGCCGACCACGTCCCAGCCGCCGCTGCCGTAAACGGAGGCGCCGACCAGGAGCCACGCCGGAAGCACGAGGACGGCAATGAACTGCCAGTAGTAGAAGAACCTGCGTACGAACACGAAACCAGACTACCCGGGCGACCTGCTCCGGCGAGCTCAGTTCGCTGGCGGCAGAAGGTCCGGGCGCACCCGGGCCGTGCGCAAGAATTGCTGCTCCCGCCGCCACGCCGCGACGGCGCCGTGGTTGCCACTGAGCAACACCGACGGAACGTCGAGGCCGCGCCAGGCCGCGGGCTTCGTGTAGCTCGGATATTCGAGGAGGCCGTCCTCGTGGGATTCCTCGACAAGGCTTTCCGGGTTGCCGACGACCCCCGGGATCAGACGACCGACGGCCTCGATCATGGCCATCACGGCCACCTCTCCCCCGTTGAGCACGTAGTCGCCGAGACTGACCAAGCGCACCCGGCCGTCCTGCTCGAAGTGGTCGAAGACCCGCTGGTCGATGCCCTCGTAGCGTCCGCAGCCGAAGATGAGGTTCGATTCCTCGGCCAACTCCCGGGCCATGGCCTGCGTGAACAAATCCCCAGCCGGGGACGGGAAGATCAGGAGCGGACTGGCATCCGTCGCCGTCGTTTCGGGCATGACGGACGCATCCGGCGGCTCGGCACCCGGGTGCACGTCGGTGAGGATCGCGTCGATCGCGTCACCCCATGGCTCCGGCTTCATCACCATGCCGGCGCCGCCGCCGTAGGGCGTGTCGTCGACGGAGTGGTGCCGGTCGTGGGTGTGGTCGCGCAGGTTGTGCACCCGAAGGTCGATCAGCCCCGATTGCCGGGCCTTGCCAACCAGGGAGACGTCGAGGACGGAGAAGAACTCCGGAAAGATCGTGATGATGTCGATACGCACGGGAGAAGTCTACGAGCGAACGAGCGTGGGTTCGGCAGGCTCGGTCGCCTCGGCGGCCACCTCCGCGTCGACGTCGACTGCTTCACCGGATGCCGGGGCGCGGTTCACATGGGTACGGTGCGAGAAGTAGATTGGCAGCGCGGTGAAGAGGATGGCGCCCAGGACGTTGCCAAGGAGCACCGGGGCCTGGTTCCATACCCACCACTGCCCGACCGTGACGTCGGCGCCGAGCATGATGCCGGCCGGGATCGCGAACATGTTGACGATCGCGTGCTCGAGGCCGAGGCTGAAGAAGGTCGTCACCGGCAGCCACATCGCGAGGATCTTGCCCCCCGTGGACTTGGACGTATAGAACATGATGGTGCCGATGGCGACCATCCAGTTGCAGAGCATGGCCTTGATGATCACGACAAGGATGCCGCCGGCACCGACCGCCTCGTAGGGCAGCACCTTGTGCTCGGCGAGGTCGATGATGGCCTGGACCATCGGGTCGGACATGTCCGTGCCCAAGTAAGTGATCGACGTCGTGTAGAGGAAGGCGTACAGTCCGGCCCCGAAGAGGTGGGCGAGAATGACCACGAAGAAGTTCCTGAGTCCCCGGGTGACCGTCGTGCGCCTTTCCATGATCGCAAGCGGGACAAGGGCGAAGCTACCGGTGACCAGCTCGAGGCCCAATAGCAGGATCATCGCGAATCCGACCGGGAAGAGCACGGCCCCGACGATCGGCAGCCCGGTCTGGGCCGTGGCGGTTAAGGCGACGGTCGTGGCCGCTCCGAGAATCGCCCCGGCAAGCGCACCCCGCATCACCATTTGCCCCAGGGTCAGTTGCGTTTTAAGCATGCCGGAGTGAGTGATGTCATCGACGAGTTGGCTCGGTTTAACGTACGACATGCGACGGTGCTCCAATAAGAGGTCTGCCGCGTCGTGACGAGGTGGGGAGCCGGTCGGGCGCGGCGCGCCTCTCCCCGAGGAGGTGTTTCAGCTCCGGCCGGGGGCTCCGTCAACCTCGGCCTGGGGTTCTGATTCAGTTTCGGGGGCAGCCGTGGCTGCGGTGTTGTCACTATTGTCGACGTTGTCATCGTCGTCGTCCGGTTCCTCCGGGAGCTCTTCGAGCAAGCCGGGAGGCGGGGTGATGGTGACGATGCCGGTCGTGATGTCGACGGAGGGCACGATGGCCTTCACGAATGGGATCATGACCTCGGCGGCGGGGGTCTTCACGATCAACAGGTCCTGCGCGGGAAGGTGCTCCAGCCGCGCGATGGTTCCGATCTGGACGCCGTCGCGCACGACGGAGAGGCCGATCAACTGGTGGTCGTACCAGGCGTCTTCTTCGCCGGACTGTTCCGCGTCGTCTTGGTCGATCCAGAGGATCGCCTTGGCGAGGGCTTCGGCCGCTTCACGGTCGGGGACATCCTTGAAGAAGCCGACCGCGTGCTGGTTGTACCAGCGGAGCTCGACGAGCTCGATTTTCTTGCCGTGCCAGGGTGAACCCGTGGGCACCTGCAGGGTGAACACGGCGCCCGGGACGAAACGACGTCCCGGGTCATCCGTGAACAATTCCAGCTTGATCGCGCCCTTGAGACCGTGCGCCTTGGTCAGGCGCCCCACCCTCAACTGGCTGCGCGGAGTCGTACTGTCGTTCACCGAACTCATATCCAACTACTCATTTACCAGTTCAGAAATCGGTGTCGACGACGTCAACGCGCACGCGCCGGCCGTCGGCCAGCGCGGCCACGAGGGTGCGCAGTGCCTTGGCGGTGCGCCCGGAACGCCCGATCACGCGGCCGAGGTCTTCGGGGCTCACACGAACCTCGAGAACCTCGCCCCGTGGGGACGTCTGGGTCACAACATGCACATCGTCCGGGTGATCGACGATCCCCTTGACAAGATGCTCGAGCGCGGGAGCGAGCAAAATTACGCCTTGTCCTCTTCGGTTGCCTCCGCGGCAGCCTCGGTCTCCTTGGGTGCCTCTTCCTTGGCCACAGGCTTGACGGCCTTCGGCTTCAGAACCGGCTTCTTCTTCTCGTCGGCGACGAACGGAGCCTTCGGCTCCTTGAACTTCACGGTACTGACGGCGTTCTTGTCACCCTTGAAGATGCCCCAGTCGCCGGTCAGCTTGAGGAGAGCCTCAACCTGCTCTGTCGGCTGTGCTCCAACGCCCAGCCAGTACAGGGCACGCTCGGACTTGACCTCGATGACGGAGGGCTCCTGCGTGGGGTGGTAGATGCCGATCTCTTCGATGACACGACCATCGCGCTTGGTGCGCGCGTCGGCAACGACGATGCGGTAGTACGGTGCACGGATCTTGCCCATGCGCTTCAAACGAATTTTGACAGCCACAATTCTCCTGTGTATTTGATTTTTGGCGAACTGAGGGCCGTGAGCGTGGGGGCACACTCGGCACAAGCTCAATAAGGTTTTTTCCTGCGCCTGAGTAGAGGGTCGGACGCAAGAGAACTCGACTAACCATTCTGTCAGACATCGACGACTTTCTGATAATCGACCGGCTGGGCGGCGCGGTCATCACCGGACCCGCGTCCGGCTGGGGCGCCGCTTCGCCAATCGGTGTCAGGATTGTCACACAACCACGCCCGAAGGGGTGAACCAGGATCGGAAGGACCGCGCATGGGGATCGAATTTGCCCGGTCGAAACGGTCAACCATTGGCATCGAGTGGGAACTCGCCCTCGTCGACCGCGAGTCGGGTGACCTGGTCTGCCTGGCCGAAGAGGTGCTGACGGCTCTGGCCGCGCCCGACGGCACGCCGCATCCGCACATCACCGGGGAATTGCTCCTGAACACGGTCGAACTCGTGTCGGGGGTGCACCATACAGTTGCGGGCGCCGTCACGGATGTCGCCGTCCAGGTTGACGAGGTGCGCGCCATCACGGATCCGCGGGGCGTCGAACTCATCTCTAGCGGATCGCATCCGTTCAGCCAGTGGTTCGACCAGAAGGTTACAGACGAGGCCCGCTACCAGCGGTTGATCGACCGCACCCAGTGGTGGGGCCGCAACATGATGATCTGGGGCATCCACGTGCATGTGGGGATCGAGGACAAGGCCAAGGTCATCCCGATTTTGAACGGCCTGCTCGGCTTCCTGCCGCACCTGCAGGCCCTGTCGGCGTCGAGCCCGTTCTGGGCCGGCGTGAACACGGGCTACGCCTCCAACCGCGCCCTCATGTTCCAGCAGTTGCCCACCGCCGGCCTGCCGTGGATCCTGCAGGACTGGGAGGCCTGGGAGCGCTACGTGGCCGATATGACGGCCACCGGGGTGATCGAGGATGCGACCGAGGTGCGCTGGGACATCCGTCCTTCGCCGCGATGGGGAACCATCGAGGTGCGCGCCTGCGACGGCGTGTCCACGACGGAGGAACTCGGCGCCATCGCCGCGTTCATCCAGTGCCTGGTCGACTGGATGTCTGGGCGTCTCGACGCCGGCGAGACGGTCGGGCCGATGCAGCCGTGGTTCGTTCGTGAGAACAAATGGCGGGCCGCTCGCTACGGCCTGGACGCCGAGATCATCACGGATGCCGCGGGCGCCGAAAGCCTGGTGACCGACGATGTGCGCCGGCTGATCGGCATCCTCTCCCCCGTCGCCGAGCGTCTGGGCTGCCTGGACGAGCTGCAGAGCCTGAACCGGATCATCACCGCGGGTGCGAGCTACCAGCGGCAGCTGCGCGTCGCCGAGGCGCACGGCGGCAGCCTGCCGGCCGTCGTGAAGTCGCTGACCCGCGAACTCCGCACGGGCCTCCCCGCATAGCTGACTGAGCCCTCATGGCCGTGGACGATGCGGGATCGCGGCTTGGGGGTTCCGAGCCGGGTGTTCGTGATGTCGACGCAGGCAGGCAGTGGACCGTGACGCGGGATGTGAGTGCGTTCCGGCCACCGTGTCTCTCGGGTCCGCGGCCCTGCAGCAACTCCGTCCCCAACGAATTCGACGGCGATTTTGGCGGAATCGGCCCGTCACACACCGAAAAACCCGTTTCACACCAAAATCTCCGTCGAATTGGTTCACCACCGAAGCCGGCGTTCCGCCTGTGGTGATCAGCGTCCACATGGTGCGGGCAGGACTGACCTTCCGGGAGCGATACCACCACTCGATTAGGACTCACGCATCTCGGGTGCAGCCCGTCTCAAGCGCGTTTTTTGTATCACGCCAGGCGAGCCAGTCAGTGAGCGAGGCCAGGTCGTAGTGCGGGCCGGACAGCCCAAGGGTGAACAGGCGGGCGCCTAGGTCGTAGAGCTCGTCGGCCTCGGTCACGGTGCGGGCCCGCAGCTCGGTGGAGATCTCGATCTCGGAGAGGTCCCGGCCCACCGTGTCACACCACTTCGAGAGCACGCCGAGCTTGTGCTCGAGCACCGCGGGAGTGGAAAACGAATGCCAGATGTCCGCATGTCTCGCCACGATCCGGAGGGTCTTCTTCTCGCCCCCGCCGCCGATCAGCACCGGGATGTCGCGCAGGGGCGGCGGGTTCAGCTTCGCCCAGCGCGCCTCGATCCGCGGGAGGTCGGCTTCGAGGGCGTCCAGGCGGGTGCCCGCGGTGCCGAACTCGAAGCCATACTCGTCGTAGTCGCGCTCGAACCAGCCGGAGCCGGTGCCGAAGATGAACCGGCCGCCGCTGATGTGGTCGATGGTGCGCGCCATGTCGGCCTGCAGGTCGGGGTTGCGGTAGCCGTTGCAGTTGACCAGCGCGCCCAGCTCGATGGTGGAGGTCTGCTCCGCCCAGGCCGCGAGGAGCGTCCAAGACTCGAAGTGGAGGCCGTTCTTCTCGCCGGAGAGCGGAAAGAAATGGTCCCAGTCGAACGCGATGTCCGTGCCCAGGGCCTCGACCTCCGCCACGGTCACTCGGATCTTCGGATAGAGGGCGTGCTGCGGGGCGATTTGCACACCGATACGCACTCGGTCGGCCCTGGGGGAAGGCGTGGAGGAGGTCATGCGCTCATCCTAAACCGGCGGCCGGGGGCATCCGCAGCGCAGTCAGCGGCTCAGCGTTTGCGGCGCAGTGTCACCGACCGAGCATCTTCTGCAGGGCGGCCATCTCGTCTTCGGTGGGACCGCCCGCCTTCCTGGCGCCGCCGAGGCCGAAGCCCGTGCCGCCGCCCGCACCGGGGCCCGCGCCAGCGGGCTTCTCACCGGACGCGATCGCCAGGTTCTCCGCCGCGCGCTTGGCCGGGTTGCCTGACTTCGAGCCCTTCTTCTTGGGCTGCGGCTTGCCACGGCCGCCGCCGCCCATGCCGCCGGGGACCGGGCCCATGCCGGGGATGTTGGGCATGCCGCCCTTGGCGACCGTCTTCATCATCTTGGCGGCCTGCTCGAACCGGGACACGAGCTGGTTGACCTCGGTCACGGTCGATCCGGCGCCGCGGGCGATGCGCAGCCGACGGGATCCGTTCAACAGCTTCGGGGTGGTGCGCTCGGCCTTGGTCATCGACTGGATGATGGCCTCGGTGCGCACGATCTCGCGCTCGTCGAAGTTCTCGAGCTGCTGCTTCATGGCGCCGGCGCCGGGGAGCATGCTCATCATCTTCTTGATCGAACCCATGTTGCGCAGCTGCTGCATCTGCCCGAGGAAGTCGTCGAGGGTGAAACTGTCGGTGGAGAACTTCTCCGCCATCTTGCGTGCTTCGTCTTCGTCGAAGGCACCCTGCGCCTGCTCGATCAGGGTGAGGATGTCACCGAGGTCGAGGATGCGGCTGGCCATGCGGTCGGGGTGGAACGGCTCGAAGTCGTCGAGGCTCTCACCGGTCGACGCGAACATGATCGGACGGCCGGTGATCGAGGCCACGGACAGGGCCGCACCGCCGCGCGCGTCGCCGTCGAGCTTGGAGAGCACCACGCCGGTGAAGTCGACGCCGTCCTGGAACGCCTTGGCGGTGGCCACCGCGTCCTGGCCGATCATGGCGTCGATCACGAAGAGCACTTCGTCGGGGTCGATGGCCGTGCGGATGTCCGCGGCCTGCTTCATCATCTCCGCGTCGACGCCGAGGCGTCCGGCGGTGTCGACGATGACCACGTCGTGCATCTTCTGCTGCGCGTACTTGACGCCGTCGCGGGCGACCTTGACCGGGTTGCCGACGCCGTTGCCGGGCTCGGGCGCGTAGACGGGCACGCCCGCCTGGGCGCCGACGACCTCGAGCTGGGTGACCGCGTTCGGGCGCTGCAGGTCGGCCGCGACCAGGATCGGGGTGTGGCCGTCTTTCGCGAGCCACTTCGCGAGCTTGCCGGCGAGGGTGGTCTTACCGGCACCCTGGAGGCCGGCGAGCATGATGATGGTCGGCGGCTTCTTGGCGAATTCGAGTCGGCGCTGCTGACCGCCGAGGATCTCGACGAGCTCCTCGTTGACGATCTTGACGACCTGTTGGGCCGGGTTCAGCGCCTTGCTGACCTCGTCGCCGAGGGCACGCTCGCGCACCTTGCCGGTGAAGTCCTTGACCACCTCGAGGGCGACGTCGGCGTCGAGCAGTGCGCGCCGGATCTCGCGCACGGTGCCGTCGACATCCGCCGCGCTGAGCTTGCCCTTGGTGCGGAGATTCTTGAACGTCTCGGCCAGGCGATCTGAGAGGTTTCCAAAAGTAGCCATAATGCGTTTAGTTTAACCGGTCGCGGAGCCTACGTTTGTTCGGGTGCGCAAACCGCATCCGAAGCCAGGAGTCACCATGTCCGTTGTCGTCGTCGCCGTACTCACCCCGAAGCCCGGTCGCAGCCAGGAGCTCCTGGACGCGTTCGCCGTGGTCTCCCCCATGGTGCACGCCGAGACCGGCTGCGAACTGTATGCCGCGCACACCGACGGTGACCTGGTGGTCATGGTCGAGCGCTGGGCCAGCGTCGCCGACCTCGCGGTGCACGCGACCGGCGCGGGAATCACCGAACTTGGTGCGCTCACCGATGACGCACTGGCCGCCCCCACGGACGTCAAGGTGCTGCAGAACGTGCCGTTCGGCGACCCGGCCAAGGGCACCATCCAGTAGGGAGCACCGACGTCCGACCGGACTGCTGCGCTACTGCTCGACGGCGATCAGCACGGGGTCGCCGTGCACGTCGATCGTGACCACGAGCAGGGCGTCGGTGTCATCGGGGCTGATCGAGTACTCGAGCACCGCGAAGTGCTCCTCGCTACGGAAGTGGTGCGGGTGGAAACCGATCCGCTGCAGCTGGATGGAGCGCAGAAAATCGATTTGTTTGTCGCCCGAATCCCAGATCAGGGCGTCGTCGAGAACCTCGGGATCCATTTCGTCGAGTTCGGTCGTGATGTATGCGCCCGTCACCGAGCCCTCCTTGCTGAGGTCGGCCACGAGCGATTCGCGGGCCTGCGAATCGAGTCCCTCGATGTCGTTGACCATGGCCGCCGCAATGTCGAGCGCTTCGGCCGAGACGGACTCCTCGTCGGGGGAGCTGAGGTCGATCTGCACGTCCTGGTCGCCCAGTTCGGCCGAATCCGACCAGTAGACCTCGCCAGCATCGTCACTGCCGAGAATTCCGAAGAAATCGTGTTCGATGGTCATGACTGTCCTATCCGACGAGTTTTTGTGCGAAAACGTGCGGCGTGAAACCGGTGAGGTCGTTGATGCCCTCGCCCTGGCCCACGAGCTTGATCGGGATGCCGGTCTTCTCCTGCACGGCGAGCACGAAGCCGCCCTTGGCGGATCCGTCCAGTTTGGTGAGCACGAGCCCGGTCACGCCGGCATGCTGGATGAAGGCCTCGGCCTGGGCCAGTCCGTTCTGGCCGGTCGTCGCGTCGAGCACGAGGAGCACCTCGGCGATCGGGGTCTGCTTCTCGATCACCTTGCGGATCTTGGTGAGCTCGTCCATCAGGCCGCCCTTGGTCTGCAGCCGCCCGGCGGTGTCGATGATCACGATCTCCGTGCCGTCTTTCATGGCCCGCTCGACGGTCTGGAAGGCGACGGATGCCGGGTCCTGGCCGTGGGCCTGCGGCCGCACGATGTCGGCGCCCGCCCGTTCGGCCCAGGTTGCCAGCTGTTCCACGGCGGCCGCACGGAACGTGTCTGCCGCCCCGATCAGCACGCTGCGGTTGTAGGTGCGCAGGAACTTCGCGAATTTGCCGATCGTGGTGGTCTTACCGACGCCGTTGACGCCGACGACGAGCACGACGGCAGGCCGCGCGCTGAGGTTGAGGGTGGAGTCGAGCTTGGAGAGCCGTTCCTCGAGGCCTTCGCGCAGCATCCGTTGCAGGTCGGTCGGGTCGGTCGTGTTGTACCTGGCAACCTTGGCCCGCAGGTCGGCCACGACCGCCTCCGTGATGCTGGGACCGAAGTCGGCCTGGATGAGCGCGTCTTCGAGGTCTTCCCAGGTTTCGGCGTCGATGAGCTTCTTCGCGAACATGCCGCGCAGTGCGCCGGAGAGAGACCAGGGGGTGCGTTCTGCCATACCTACAGCCTATGGCTCGCGCGGTATCTGCGCCGCTGCGCCCCAGGTGTGCCTCGTGCGAAGCGGCGCAGCCGGCGCGTACCGAGCGGTGGACCTCCGAACCGATGGTGCGGACCGGGAGCGGCACCGCCCCGATAACGCTCGTTCGTGCGATTCGTGCCGTCACACGAGCGACCCGACCCGGCAGAATGACGGGGTGACGGGGTGACGGCCCAGACCTCATCCTCTTGTGTCGGCATCGTCCACATCACGGCACGTCCTTCCCGCACGGCCCGGCGGCGGTCGGCAGCCTGATGCGTACGCTGGCGGCCGCGCGGCCGGAGCCGATCGTTGCCCTCGGATTCGTCGATGTGCAGCGCCCGGACACGCCGGAGACCCTCAGCCCGGTGTGAGGGTGTTGTTCTGAGGGACTTTCGGTCCTGGAACGACCACCCGAAAACGAGCAGGAATGTGCAAGCCCCCCCGACAGCCGCCCGGACCCGGTCTAGGGTGTCGGCATGGCAGTCAGCACAGGGCCCGAGAGTGTGCGCACCGGGATCAACCGGTGCATCGCGGCGTGCGACGCTCTCGTGACGGTAAGCGAGGACTGCGCGCACGCCTGCCTCCGCATCAAGGGCAACGGCGACATCACCCGCTGCTTCTTCGCCGACCTGGACTGCATCGAGGTGTGTTCGTCGACGAGCCGGCTGCTGTCCTGGCATGCGCGCAAGGACGGGCTGATGACCATCGCGCTGCTGGAAACCTGCCGCGAGGCCGCCCGGGCATCGATCGCGGCCTGCGAGAACATGGCCCGGCTGCATCCGGGCTGGCACACCTGCAGCATGGCCTGCCGCCGGGTCGACGAGGCCTGCGCGCGACTCCTGGCCGTGCTGCGCTAGCGTTCTTCACTCGACAGCGGCGATCAGCGGCGATCAGCGGCGACGTGTCAGGATGCCTGCTCGTCATCCTTCGCGATGCGCTGCCCGACCACGGCCGAGACCCCATCGAGGCGCATCGAGACGCCGTAAAGGGCATCCGCGATCTCCATCGTGCGTTTCTGGTGGGTGATCACGATGAGCTGACTGGTGGCGCGCAGGTCCTCGAAGATAGTCAGCAGCCGGCCGAGGTTGGCGTCGTCGAGGGCAGCCTCGACCTCGTCCATGATGTAGAACGGACTCGGGCGGGCCTTGAAGATGGCAATCAGCAGGGCCACGGCGGCGAGCGAGCGCTCTCCGCCCGACAGCAGCGAGAGCCGCTCGATCTTCTTGCCGGCGGGCTTGACCGAGACCTCGATGCCGGTCGTGAGCAGGCTGTCGGGATCGGTGAGACGGATGCTGCCGCTCCCGCCCGGGAACAGCACCGGGAACACCTCGGCGAACGCCGCCTGGGTGTCGTCGAAGGCGCTGCCGAAGATGGCACCCATCTTCTCGTCGATCTCCTCGATGATGGTGAGCAGGTCGCGGCGCGTGTTGGTGAGGTCGGTGAGCTGCTCAGTGAGGAAGCGGTGCCGCTGCTCGAGCGCGGCAAACTCCTCGAGGGCCAGCGGGTTCACTCGGCCGAGCTGGGCATAGCGGCGCTCGGCGACGGTCAGGCGGCGCTGTTGGTCGTCCCGGTCGAAGCGGACGGTTTCGGAGGTCGGGTCTGGGCTGTTCTGGACGGCGCCCGGGATCGGCTGGTCGGGCCCGTACTCGGCCACGAGCACGTCTTCGGTCAGACCGAGGTCGCTGACGGCGCGCTCGAGCAGCCCGGACAGGTGCAGCTTCTTCTCGTAGATGGCCAGTTCCAGGCCGTGCACGGTCTCGGTGACGGCCTGCAACCGGGCGCGCAGGGCGCTGTCCTCCCGGCGCAGCGCTGCGATTTCCTCGTTCTGGCTGCTGCGCTCCGCCTCGGCGGTGGCCAGGCGCAGCCTGGCTTCGCTGGCGGAGGCGTCGACCGAGGCAAGCACCAGCGGGAGCGCCTCGGCCACCCGGCTGGCGGCATCCACCTGACGGCGACGGATGACCGCACGCCGGGCTGCCTCCTCGGCCGCCGCCCGCGCGGCAGTCTGCTGTTTCGCGAGCGCGTCGGCCCGCGCCTGCCCGGCGCGCACGCGTTCGCGGGCGGTCTCGGCCTGGAGCCGGGCCTCGACCTCGGCTTCGCGCGCGGCCTCGAGGGCGGCGACGAGCGCGTCGCGAGGTCCGGTATCCGGCACCGGGCGCGGCCGGGCGCGCTGTTCGTCGCGCGCGGTGCGGGCCATCTCGCTCGCGGCCTCGAGGGCGGCGACGGCCTCGGCCTGCAGCAGGAGGGCGGCGGAGAGCCGACTCAGTTCGGCGGTGGCCGCCTCGAGCTGCACGGTGGCCCGGTTGGTCTTCTCGGCCTGCACGGTCGTGCGGGACTCGAACGCCCGCACCCGGGCGGTGGCCGCCTGGGCCTGGGTCTTGCGGGCGGACAGCACGACGCGGGCCTCGGCGAGGTCGGCGACGACCTGCTCGAGCCGGGTGCGCACCGCAGCGAGCGAGTCGGCGGCCGCATCGCGGTCGGCGATGAGCTCGAGGCGGCTGCGCCGGGCCCCGGAACCACCGCACAGCACGGTGTCGCTGAATACGTCTCCGGCCCGGGTGATGACGGTGATCGACAGGGCTGCGCGCCCGGCGGTCGCCACGCCAACGGTCTCCACGCCAACGGTCTCCACTTCCTCGGATCGGGGTCCGAATCGGTCCACGGCGGCTCGGGCGGCGTCGAGGTCGTCGGCGATCACCGTACGCCGGAGCAGACCGAGCACCCCGGGTGGCGCGTCGATCACCGATTCGGCCCAGAGCAGCCCGGGCTGCATGGTGAGGTCTGGCCGGGTGTCGGGTGCGAGGACATCCGTCGTGCCGGTACCCGACGTGCCAATACCTGACATGCCGGTATCCGTCGTGCCGTCACCGGGCGCGTCGGCGTCGATCGTGCCGGCCGTCGCATCGCCGGTCGCGTCTGCGGGCGGGGCGTCGGCCCTGGCGTCTTCGTCGATCGTGCCGGCCACGATAAGTTCGACCCGGCCGAGATCGTCGGCGCGGGCGCGCACGATGGCGTCGACGGCCGCGCTCCAGGTGTCGGCGAGCACGGCGTCGGCGAGGGAGCCGAGGGCGGCGGCGATGGCGGCCTCGTAGCCGGGCCGCACGCGCACATGCTCGGCCACCAGACCACGGATGCCCGCCGGGGCCGCAGCGAGCAGGGCCGCCGAGCCGTCCTTATGGTCCAGGGCGAGGGACAGTGCCCCCGCGCGGGCGGCGAGGGCGTCCCGTTCGCGTTCGCCGAGGTGCAGTTCGTCGCGCAGGCGTTCGACCTCGACCTCCGCCTGGGCGACGGCAGACCGGGCCGCGGCGGCAGCCTCGGCCGGGTGGCTCTCGCCGGCGTCGACGGCGGCCGCGTCGAGCGCCGCGGCGTCCGCGGCGAGTCCGGCGAGGTGTGCCTCAGCCGTGTCGACCCGGCCACGGGCGGCATTGAGGGCGTTCTGCTGCCGCAGCACCTCGCCGCGCACGGAGGCCAGGCGGCCCGCGGCGGTCTCGGCCTGCCCCGTCAGCTGGGAGAGGTGGAGGTCGTGCCGGGAGACCAGCACGGCCTGGGCGGCGATCTGTTCGTCGAGCGCGTCGAGCCGGCCCCGGGCCTCCTCGGTGGCCGCGCGGGCGGCAGCCCAGGTGGAGTCGGCCACGTCGATGCGGCTACGCAGCGCGTCGATCTCGGCGGCGGCATCCGTCAGCATCGCCGTGGTCACGCTGGGGCCGGCGTCCACGGACTCGGCCTGCGAGCCGAGCAGGGCCAGCCGCTGGTTGGCGAGGGTGTAGAGGCCGCGCAGGCGCTCCTGCACGGATTCCAGGCCGAAGTTCGTGCGCCGGGCCCGGTCGACGGCGTCGCCGATCTGCTCTTGCTCGAGTCGGCGCAGGCGCCGCTGCCGGGTCTCGAGCTGTTCGGTCAGCACGAGTCGTTCGGCGTGCCGCTCGCTCTCGGTGCGGCCGTGCGCGTCGAGCGCGATACGCAGCGTGACCACGTCGTCGGCGAGGAGCCGGGCCCGGGCGTCGCGGGCGACGGCGGCGATGATCTGCGCCTCGCGGGCGATGTCGGCCTGGCGTCCGAGCGGTTTGAGCTGCCGACGGATCTCCCCGGCAAGGTCGCTGAGCCGGGTGAGGTTGGCCTGCATGCCGTCGAGCTTGCGGAGGGTCTTCTCCTTGCGCCGACGGTGCTTGAGAATGCCGGCGGCCTCCTCGATGAACCCGCGGCGCTCCTCGGGGCTGGCGCGCAGCACGGCGTCGAGCTGCCCCTGCCCCACGATCACGTGCATCTCCCGGCCGAGGCCGGAGTCGCTGAGCAACTCCTGCACGTCGAGCAGGCGGCAGGTGCGCCCGTTGATCGCATACTCACTCGCACCGTTGCGAAAGAGGGTGCGGGAGATGGTGACCTCGGTGTAGTCGATCGGTAGCGCGCCATCCGTGTTGTCGATGGTCAGCGTCACGGCCGCCCGGCCGAGCGGGCCCTTGGTGGACGTGCCGGCGAAAATGACGTCTTCCATCTTGCCGCCGCGAAGGGTCTTCGCGCCCTGCTCGCCCATCACCCAGGCGAGTGCGTCGACGACGTTGGACTTGCCCGAGCCGTTGGGCCCGACCACGCAGGTGACGCCGGGTTCGAAGGCGAACGTGGTGGGGTGGGCGAAGGATTTGAAGCCTTTGAGCGTGAGGCTTTTCAGATACACGGTTTCGCCCCCTTTCGCCGCTGACTCGGGTCGCGGCTGCCCGGCGCGCCGCCCCCAGTAACGGTACCGGACACAGCCGCCACCGCCCGGTAGGCGCGGTCCCTGGCGGTAGGCGCGGTCCCTGACGAATTCAACGGAGATTTTGCCGATTTGGAGCGGAAACGGATGTATCGGGCCGGGTTTGAGCAAAATCTCCGTCGAATTGGTTCGGAGTTGGGGCCGAACCCGGGCGGCAGGGGCGGCAGGGGCGGCAGGGGCGGCGCTACGCTGGCCGATCATGGGGACCTTCACCTTCGAGATCGACGAACTCGCCATCCCCCCCGCGCCGCAGGCTCCCGGCTGGGCCGATTTCGAGGCGGCAAACGGGGTGCGCAACACGGTCGAGGCGGAGGCGTATGGCACCACCGACCTGGAGCTGACCGCCGAAGAGCTCCTGCCGGACTGGCTCAAGCAGGCGTGGGAGCCCAAGCGCCTCCTCGTGGCCCGGTCCAAGGGACGCCTTGTCGGGCGCGGTCACTACGAGACCCTTCCGGAGGGTTCCGCCGAGCACGCGTGGTTGGCCGTGGAAGTGCTTCCCGAGTACCGACGGCGAGGCATCGGCTCAGCCCTCACTGCCCGGCTCGAGGCGATCGCGCACTCCGAGGACCGCAGCGTTCAGATCGTCTACGCACCATCACCGACAGCGCCGGGTGGGCGCCTTCACTCCCCCACCGGGTTCGGTTCGGTTCCGCTCGGCAACCCCGAGGTTCGGTTCCTTCAGGGCCGCGGCTACCTCCTCGAGCAGGTCGTGCGCGCCAGCCGGCATACCCTGCCGGTGGATCCCCCGCAGCTACGTCGACTGCGCGACGCCGCCGCCGCGCACGCGGGTCCGGACTATGCAGTGCTGCAGTGGGTCGATCGCACCCCGCCGGAATGGTTGCCCGATCTGGCGGTGCTCTACACGCGCATGAGCACGGATGCCCCGAGCGCCGGCCTTGCCGAACCGGAGCAGCTCTAGACGCCCGAGCGCGTCATGCAGGAGGAGCAGAAGGCTGCCGCCGGCAGGCGCACGGCGTTGACCTCGGCGGTGCTGCATGGCCCGAGCGGCCACCTCGTGGGATTCACCGAGCTGGAGGTGCCGGCGGAGTCCCGCCGCGCGGTCAGCCAGGAGGACACTCTGGTGCTGCGCGAGCACCGCGGCCGCCGGTTGGGGATGCTGCTGAAGACGGCGAACCTCGAGCTGCTCGCGGCGGAGCGCCCCGGGCATCCGTCGGTGATGACCTATAACGCTGAGGAGAGCCGGCACATGCTCACGGTCAACGAGGCCATCGGCTTCGTGCCGCTTGGTTACGAGGGAGCCTGGCGCCGCGACGCCCTCTAACCCGGCTCTCCGGCCCTCGAGCCTGCCGAGCCCTGAATTTCCGAACCCTGAGTCCCAGAGCCAAAGACCCAGATCCCGAGACCCGACAACCAAAAGCCCAAAGCCAAAGCCAAAGAACAAAAGACCGCAAAGCCAGCAAAGAGGGCAAAGCCGGCACACGTAGCTGAGGCGAAGGGCGGCGACCGCCGAACACCCGGCCCTGATCGGCCTCGCCGGCGATCGTCAGCAGCTGCACGAGGGCATCGGCGGCGATCTGGTCCGTGGTGCGGGGGTCGTCCTGCATGCGTGTGGCCCACGCGGCTTTCGCCTTGTCGACGAAGCGCACCCCGCCGCGGCGAGGGCTGGTGATCGAGTCGAAGACGGAGAGCACGAACTCGCCGTCTTCGGTCGCGAAGAGGCCATTCAGACGCACCTTGCCGTTGCCGAGCCGGTAGACCTTCAGGAACCGGTCGTCGTGGGCCTGCTTCTCCCAGGCGGCAATGCCGGCCTCGTCGAGGCGGTCGCGCATGCGCCGCGCCAGTCTGAAGACCTGGTCCGTGTTCAGCGTCGACGCCTCGACGAGAAGCAGGGGTCAGGGCTTCGGTGAGCTTGTCGGCGGTGACCGTCGCGGCGATCTGGCCGAGACCAAAACGGATCGACTCGGCCGCGTCGACGGAGAGAGCGCCCCTGGTGACCGCGCGGGCGATCGGCGCTTGCCAGGGCACCTTCGCAACGAACTCCGCGACCTCGGCGGCATCAGCGTCCGGCGACTCCACGGCCGCCTCGACGCGCGCCTGCGCCGCCTCGGCACCGGCCATCATCGTGCCGACCGAGACCAGTTTGAACGCGTCGGTCTTGGTCGAGCCCGTCACCTTTTGGATCAGCGCCTCGGGCGAGAGGAATCCCTGCTGCGGGGCCAGACCTGAATGGCCGAGTTCGGGCCGGGACCGCCGGGCGATGGTCGCCGCCATCCACGCGGATCGCGTGTCGAGGAGGCGGCGGGCGGCCGCGATCTGCTTCTGACCGGCCAGCACCTCGGCGTCGGCGAGGTGCTCCTAGTCGGCGCAGGAGGAGTCCAGGCGGGCGACGGCATCCGTTGCCGCTCTGAGGTCATCTGCGGCGGTTGTCATGGTCCGCGGTTAGCAAAGATGGTGATTAAAGTTGAGAGTTATTCACTTGATATTCAAAAGAGTTTCGTATTTTTGTTCAACAGTCAGGCTTCTCGCGGGCAGCGAGCCTCAGCGCAGCCGTTGGCATCGCGGGCAGAGGTGTGAACTGCGGTTCATGAACTGCTGCCGCACGAGCAGTGTGCCGCAGCGGGGGCACGGTAGACCCTGCCGGCCGTACGTGTTGAGGCGGTGCGAAAAATATCCGGACTGACCATTCACGTTCACGTATTGCGCATCGAAACTGGTGCCGCCCTCGGCCAGGGCCCGGTTCAGGATGCTGCGGACCGCGCCGAGCAGCGCCCGCCCCTTCGCGGGCGACAGGGAGTCTGCCGGCTGCTCGTAGTGCACCCGGGCCTCAAAAAGGGCCTCGTCGGCGTAGATGTTCCCGATGCCGCTGATCAGGGTCTGGTCGAGCAGGGCGCGCTTGATCCCGGTCTTCTTGCGGGCCAGGGCAGCCAGGAAGAGCGGCGCCGAGAAGCCCGGATCCAGCGGGTCGCGCGCGATGTGCGCCACCTGCGACGGGATCAGCCCCGACCAGCCCAGGCCCGAACTGGCTAGTCCGTCCGCCCCGGTCGCGCCGCCTGCGAGCCCGGAGTACCCGGCCGTCAGCCCGTCGCGGGTGGGCTGCATCGAGTCCACGGCCATACTGCCGAAGATGCGCTGGTCGACGAAGTTGACCCACAGCTCGCCATGTTCCGGGTGCTCGATCTGCAAACGGATGCGCAGGTGCCGGTCCGTGTCCGATCCGGGGCTGCGCAGCAGCACCTGACCACTCATTCCGAGGTGCACGACCAGGGCGCGCCCGGAATCCAGCGGCAGCCAGAGGAACTTACCCCGGCGGACGGCGGCGAGTACGCCCCGGCTCTGCAACAGGTCGGAAAAATGCCCGCTCGCGGCGTCATGGCGACGCAGGGATCGTGGCTCGAAGACCTCGACGCCGACGATCACGGCGCCGGTTACGGCCGGCGCCAGGCCGGCGCGAACGACCTCCACTTCAGGAAGTTCGGGCATGCGAGCCTTTCAGCGTCACGGCCTGACAGCAGCTCAGGGAGCGCTGAGGCGCGTCCAGGCGTCGAGTGCGGCGGCCATCTCGGCGTGCTTCTTGCTCGTGCCCTCGCCGACCGCACTGACGTCACCCACGGTGACGGTGGCGATGAAGATCTTGGAGTGATCGGGTCCGCTTTCCGCGATGGAATACACGGGAACCCCGGTGCCCAGGCGAGCCGCGGCTTCCTGCAGGCTCGTCTTGGGGTCCATGGATACTCCGAAGTGCCCTGGGTCACGGAGGAGCGGCTCGATCAGGCGCAGCACGAGCGCCGTCGCCGTCTCTCCGCCGGAGTCGAGGTAGACCGCTCCGATGAGCGCCTCGACGGTGTCGGCAAGGATCGACGACTTGTCACGCCCATTGGTGAGGATCTCGCCGCGGCCGAGGCGCACGTACGCACCCAAGCCGATGCCGCGCGCGATGCCCGCCAGGGCAACGCTCGACACCAGGCTGGCCCGGCGCTTGGCAAGGTCACCCTCGTCGAGCTGCGTGTACTCCCGATAGAGCATGACCGTCACGGCCTGCCCCAGAATCGAGTCGCCGAGAAATTCGAGGCGCTCATTATTGGGTATGCCGCCGTGCTCGTACGCGTACGAGCGGTGGGTGAGAGAGAGCTCAAGCAAGGCCGGGTCGATCTGCACGCCGAGAGTCGCCAGCAGGGACGAAACCTCGGGATCGACGTTCACGAGTGCCGGCTCAGCGAGTGCGCGCCGGGCAGATGCCGACCGAAAACACTGATGCCGCGACTCAACGGAACGGGACCCTGAATCGGGACTCCCGGCATCCGTCGGCGCGGCATCAGGCGTTCGAGCACGACGAGACTAAACGTCGGCGACCTTGCGGCCCTTGTATTCCATGAACAGCGCCGTGCCGGCTGCGTCGGTGACGACCTTGGCGCGGTGCGGCAGGCTGTAGACAACTTTGCCGTTTTCCATGGTCTTGACCAGGGTGGGCGCTTCGGCCTTCCAGCAGGAACGACGTGAACGGGTGTTGGAGCGTGATTGCTTGCGCTTCGGGACTGCCATGACTACTTCTCTTCTCTATCCGTTTCAGCCTGGATGTCTTCATCCGTGCCGCTGCTTTCGGAAGCTTGGAATTCCATGAGCGCGGCCCACCGGGGATCGCGCTTTTCTTCGGGTAGGAACTCAGGGGCCTCGGCAAGCCGTTCACCGGTCTCGGGGTCGAGACCTGGGCAATCCGGCCGGCAAACCGGCTGGAACGGCAGTGACAACACCACCGCATCCCTGATCAGAGGTTCAAGATCCACGTGGTCATCTTGAACTTCACTTTCATAAGCTTCGTCTAGAGAGTACGCGAAAAGCTCGTGAAACTCGACTTGGACCGGCAATTCGACGTCGATGAGGCATCTGCCGCACTCTCCGGCGGCGATTCCGGACACCTGGGCCGACACGAGGATGCCCTCGTGCAGGGTTTCGAGGCGCAGGTTCGCGATCACGGTAGAGCCGGCCTTCACGGCGACCAGGCTCTCGCCGAGGTCTCCCGGCACGACGATTTCGAGGTGTCGTTCGTGCATGGTGCCCGGGCGGTTGATCAGGTCGCGCACATCGACCTTGTACGGGGTCTTCTTGAATCTACTCACGAGGGAAGATTCTACGCGTTCACGGCTGGGCGTCCGATTCGTCGCTCGCCGGGGCGCCAGAGCGATGCCGGCAGCAGCGTCGCCCGCACCCGCAGGCGCCGGCCCGACACCGAATGGATGCCGCGGAGCACCACGTCGAGGTCGGCCACGCGTTCCGCCGCCCGCGCGGACTGCGCGTCGTCACCCGGTCGCCCGTAGTGGCTGCGCTCCGCTCCCACGAGGAGCCGGTCGAGGGCCTCGGCCGCGGCTCCCCCGCCCGGACCGGCGCCCTCCGTAACGCTCTCGGTACCGCCTACCGAGCCGATGAGAACCCGGAGCCGCGCGGCGAGCTCGCGCGGCGTCTCGGTCTCCCGCACGAAGACGCCATGGTCCACCGCCGTGTCGCTGACCTCACGCCACGCCTCCACGGCCCCGCTCTGCCCCGACAGGAGGCCCCGGCGCCGCAGCATCCGCCGGGTCACCCGGATGAGGGCCGGCAGAAGGAGCAGCGCGAACGTCCCGAGGACGAGCAGGCCGAGACGGATGATGCCGCCGCGCGAGTCCGCGGGCGAAGAAGCGTCGGCCTGGGCGTCAGCGGCGTTCTGGCCGCCGAGGTCCTCGGGGCGCGGCGCGTCCGACGGGCCGGCCTGGCCGGAATCAGTCAGCGGAACGGTGACGGCATTGTCCTGCGTGTACGCAGGCACGGCGCCGCGGCCGGGCGTGGGCTCGAAGGGCACCCAGCCGACGCCCTCGAAGTAGATCTCCGTCCACGCGTGAAGGTCGTGGGTGTCGACGCTGTACCGGCCGACCCCGGCGACGGAACCCGACGCGGACAGCGACCCGGGCTGGTAGCCGATCGCGATCCGGGACGGGATGCCGATCGAGCGGGCCATAGCCGCCATCGCCGAGGAGAAGTGCACGCAGTACCCGGTCTTCACCTCGAGGAAGGTGCTGACGACGTCAATGCCGCCACCGTCATAGCCGGCCTCGACGGGAGCCTCGGTGTCGTAAGCGAAGTCGCTGCCGCGCAGGTAGTCCTGCAGGGCCCGCGCGGCCTCGTACGCGCTCGTGGTGCCGGCGGTGACCTCACGCGCGGTGTCGCCGATCAGGGCCGGAGTCTCGGCTGGCAGCCTCAGGCTGCGCCGGATCTCCGCCGGATACGCACCCTCGGCTTCCCGCAACTGCTCCGCCGTCGGCTCCAACGTGAGCGCGGTGACGGTGTACTCCTGGCCGCGGGTCGTGTCGCCGGGGCTCGTGATGGACCCGGTCGCCTCGTTCCAGTACCAGGCGCCGAGCAGGCCGGTCACCGAGCGGGGCGGCGCAGGGGTAGGCAGCCACCGGGCGGCCAGGTTGTCGATGCCGATGGTCGTGATCGTCTCGCTCGTCTTGATATCGGGTGAGAACCCTGGCGGCAGGTCGATGTCGTCGACGGCGTTCGCGCGGCTCCTGGGCGCCTCCCCGGCGGTCCAGTTGCGGCCCGAGAATTCATCGAGTGTCAGCAGCCGAAGGTAGGGCGGCCGAGTCGCCGTGGTGCGGAAGTGCAGCACCGGTTCGGCGTCCGGCCGGCGCAGGTCCTGACCGAGGTTGATCATGGGGCTGACACCGTTGGCAAACAGCAGGCTGCTGCCCGGGCGCGCGCGCGTGAGGCTGCCCCCAGGCAAGACGGGCGTGGCGACGCTGACCACGATTGCCGCCACTATCGCGACGCTGCCCACGACGACCGCTCCCTTAGAAGAGCCGGGCACGTGGCGCCGCCCGGGCGCGACCGTGCCGGGCCCCGCTACGACCGGCGGGCCGGGCAGGCTGCCGGCTCGGCGCATCCGGATCTCGACATGGAGGAGCAGGAGGTAGGCGGCGGCCGTGAGCACGAGGGCCTCCAGGTTGGCCTCGTGGCCGAGGGCAAGCCCCGGCACGAGCAGCGGCACCAGCACGGGCAGTCCGGCGAGCGCGGGCACGCGCAGGATGACCGCGAGCGTGTCGATCAGGATCGCGATCACGCCGGCGCCGGCGCTGAGCAGGAACAGGATGCCGGCGGTCGCCTCGGCCGGCGTCGATTGCTGCTCGATGGAGACCACCCCGGAGAGCGCCAGATCGCGGAACCGGTCGATCGTCTCTCCGGTCGGGATCAGCCAGAGCCAGCCGCTTCCGGCGCCGAAGAGCAGCGTCAGGACCGCCACAAGAACCCCTAATCCAGCGAGCGGCCCGAGGAAGACGGGCAGGCCGGCGCGGCGGAACCCGGCGGAACCGAGCAGGACGCCGGCGGCCGTGAACGTCATCAGCCACCACCAGCCCGTGCCCTCGAGCAGCGGCCCGAGGCCGGCGTCGGCCACGACCAACAGCAAGAGGAGTGCGAACGCGAGGGGCCACTCCGCCCGCTTGAGTCGGGCCGCGCGGGCGGAGGGGTCGCGCCAACCGGTGCGAGTGCCCTGGTCGGGAGCGGCCTGGTCGGGAGCGACCCGGTCAGACGGCGTCATTCAGGGGCCTCCTCGCGCCGATAAAGTCCTCCCAGGCACGGGGGATGTCCGGGGTCTGGTGCACGGGGATGCAGCGCCAGCCGGCCTCGCGCAGCCGGCGCACGGCATCCGTTCGCACCGTGGGCAGCACGAACGCCACCGCGGGGCGGCTCTGGGACACGAGGTCGGCAAGCTCGGCCAGATCCCGGTCGTCGACGGCGACGAGCACCACGAAGGTCGGCAGCAGCCCGCCGGGCACCACGAGCGTGCTGAGTTTCGCGGCGGTCCCGGACTCGGGCGTACCTGGTTCGACGGATGCCGGGGGTCCGGGCTTCACTGCGGGGCCGCCGAACGTGTACGTCTGTTCTGCTTCGTCCTCGCCGGTCTCCGCCGGGTCGGGCGGGTCCGCCGGCTTGACCCCGGCCAGCCCTTCGAGCAGCAGCGCGACTCCGCCCGGCGGCAGGAAGACGGTGGGAGGGTCGCCGCGCAGGCCGCCTCGGCCGCCGGGTCGCCCCGGGGTGGCGTTCGCCTGGCCCGGGCTCGCCAGTCTGCCGGACGAGCCCGAGCTGGGACTGGACAGGCTCGGTGTGGACAGGCTCGGTCCCAGCGCAACGAGGTCGAGCCGGTAGCCGGCCGCCAGCAGGTGCACCCCCACGGATGCCGCGAGCTCGACGGCCACCTCGAACGCCTGCTCGAGGCGCGGCCCGCCGAGATCGGTGCCGCTGTCGGCACCGGCACCAGTGTCGGCACCGACGACGGTCGGGCGGCCGCGGCGTCCGCGCAGCGCGGTGTCAAGCACGAGTCGGGCTCCGGGGTTGCTCTGCTCTTCCTCCTGCCGCACCATGATCGCGCCCAGGCGGGCCGTGGCCGGCCAGTTCACGCGGCGCAGCGGGTCGCCCGGCCGGTACTCGCGCGCGATCAAGGGGTCTGCGTTGTGGTTCAGGTGCCGGAGCCGCTCCGGAACGTCGCCGTCGTTCAGGGTGCCGGTGAGGCCCCGGCCGGCCAGGGCGGTCACCCGGGGCGTCACCGCCAGGTCGTGCGGCTCCCCCACGGCCCACTCGCCCGAGGCAAGGCCGAACGGATCCGAACGCCCGATCAGCACCGGGCCCGTTGCGTAGAGACCCCGCCGGGGCAAGCTGAACCGGTACTCGAACCTCACGCTGTCTGCACCGGTGTCCGGGCCGCCCTCGTAGCGGTTGAGGGCCGGCAGCGGCGTTCCGGCCGGCACGGTCAGTCCGGCGTCGCCGGCATCCCGCCCCCGCACGGTGTCCCGCAGATGCAGGCCCGCCAGGGGCCGGGGGGAAAGGTTCCGCACCCCGAGCCCCACGACGACCTCGCCGCCGGCCGGCACGACCGGTGGGCGCAGCATCCGGGTGACGCGCAGGCGCACCGGATGGATCGAGACGTACCCGAGGGCGGCGACGGGGATGGCCAGGAGCACACCGGCGATGAACAGAAGGTCGCGCTGGTTCGTCAGCAGGGCGAGCAGCAGAAGGCCGGCTCCCGCGGCGAGGAACATCCCGCCTCGAAGGGTGACCCGGGGAAACCGGACGCGCCGCTGCTTCGCCGGCATGGCGTCAGGGATGCCCGGTGGCACCGACGGGAACGGGGGTGGCCGCCACGATCCGGCGAACGATGTCGTCGACCACCGGGCCGCTGTCCTGATGGTGGCCGAGCACCCGGCTGCTCGCCACGAGGCGGTGCCCGAGCACGGCGACGGCGAGAGAGTCGATGTCGTCGGGCAGCACATAGTCCCGGCCGTGCAGCGCCGCCTGGGCCTTGGACGCCCGGATCAGCTGCAGTGTGGCACGGGGGCTGGCGCCCAGGCGCAGGTCGCGGTCGTCGCGGGTGGCCCGCACCAGGCTGACCGTGTACTCCTTCACCGCGGGAGAGGCGAACACCCGCTGTACGGCCGTCATCATTCCGCGCAGCTGGGCGCCGGAGACGACCGCCTCGATGCCGGCCAGCGGGCTCGACGTGTCTCGGGCATCCAGCATCATCAGCTCGGACTCGGTGTCGGGGTACCCCATCGAGATGCGTGCCATGAACCGGTCCCGCTGGGCTTCGGGAAGCGCATAGGTGCCCTCCATCTCGATCGGGTTCTGGGTGGCCACGACCGTGAAGGGCAGCGGCAGCAGGTAGGTGGAGCCGTCGACGGTGACCTGGCGTTCCTCCATGCATTCCAGCAGCGCGGACTGGGTCTTCGGGCTCGCCCGGTTGATCTCGTCCCCGATCACGATGTTCGCGAAGATGGCGCCAGGCTTGAACTCGAATCGGCGGTCCACCTGGTTGAACACCGACACGCCCGTCACGTCGGAGGGCAGCAGGTCGGGGGTGAACTGGACGCGGCTGACCGTGCAGTGCACGGACTTGGCCAGCGCCTTGGCCAGCATGGTCTTGCCGACGCCGGGAACGTCCTCGATCAGAAGGTGCCCCTGGGCCAGCAGCACCGTGAGAGCCGTCGTGACGGCCGTGTGCTTGCCGTCGATGACGGTTTCCACATTGCGGATGATCGCACGCGCCGCAGCCTCGACGGCCGGAAGGTCCATCAGGGTCTCGTCGTCCGTGTCGGCGACAGGGCCGCCCACGTTCCCGGCGAGCGCCGGAACGGAAACCGAGCGCAGGGGCGACGTATTCACACGCGTGTCTTCTGCAGGAACGCCGCCACGGCCGGCGGCACATACGGGGTGATATCGCCGCCGAGCGCGGCGACCTGGCGCACCAGGGAACTGGACACGTGGGCGTTGGCCGGGTCCGGCAGCAGGAAGATCGTTTCCACGGCGGCGAGGTTGCGGTTCACGATCGCCATCGGGGTCTCGTAGGCCACGTCCACCTGTGAGCGGATGCCCTTGATCAGCACGCTTGCGCCGACCTCCGTGCAGTATTCGACGAGCAGCCCCATGCCCCAGGAGGCCACCACGATGTTGCCCGGCAGCCCGGCGTCCAGGATGGACCGCTGCAGCAGGGAAACCCGCTGGCTGATCGGCAGTAGAGCCGTCTTGCCGGGGTTGTGCACGACGAGCACGTGCAGTTCGTCGAAGAGACCGGACGCCCGTTCAATCACGTCGAGATGACCCCGCGTGACGGGGTCGAATGAACCGGGGACGACGGCGATCCTGCGCATAGCGATCACCCTAGCCCCAGTGCGTGAACGGTGCCTGAGCGCGCTCCGATCCTGCTGTCAGGACTTGGTGAGCGAGGCCCGCTCCGCGTCGTCGAGGCGCCGCCGCACCGCCTCCCGCAACGCCGGGACCGATTCGAGGTGCGGGTCGTGCTCGCTCAGGCGCTGCGCATGGCCTCTGGCCTCCCCGATCAGGTCGCCGTCGGTCGCCACCCTCAGCAGGCGCAGCGAAGAGCGGCCCCCGGACTGGTTGCTGCCGAGCACATCGCCCTCTCGGCGCAGCTCCAGGTCGACCTGGGCCAACTCGAACCCGTCGAGGGTGGCAGCGACAGCCTCGACCCGCTCGCGCGCGATGGTTTCGGCCTCCGCGCTCGTGACCAGGAGACAGAGCCCCGGCACGCCGCCGCGGCCCACCCGGCCGCGCAGCTGGTGCAGTTGCGAGACGCCGAACCGGTCGGCGTCCAGCACCACCATGGCGGAGGCGTTGGGCACGTCGACGCCGACCTCGATGACGGTCGTCGCCACGAGCACGTCGATCTCACCGGCCGCGAACGCGCGCATGGCCACGTCTTTCTCTTCGCTGGTCATGCGCCCGTGCAGCGGTTCGATGCGGGCAGAGGCCAGGGCCGGGTTACGACGCAGTTCGGCGAGCACCATTTCGACGGATGCCGGCGCTGCAGCCTCGGGATCGACCTCCGCGCCTTCCTCGAGCTGTTTCGGGGCGATGGCCGGGCACACCACGAAACCCTGGCGGCCCTGGGCGAGCTCCTCCGCCAGCCGGGTCCACACCCGGGTGACCCAGCCGGGCTTCTCGAACACAGGCACGACGAACGTCTCGATGCCCTGCCGCCCCTCCGGCAGCTCCGCGATCGTGCTCACGTCGAGGTCGCCGAACACGGTCATGGCCACGGTGCGCGGGATCGGGGTGGCGGTGAGCACCAGCACGTGCGGCGGCACGGCCCCCTTCAGCCGCAGCGCCTCGCGCTGGTCCACGCCGAACCGGTGCTGCTCGTCGACGACGACCAGTCCGAGGTCGAAGAACGTGACCTTGTCGCCGAGCAGCGCATGCGTGCCGATCACGATCTTTGCCTGTCCGGACACCACTCGGAGCAGCGCCTTGCGGCGCTCTGCCACCGGCAGCTGCCCGGTGAGCAGGGTGGGCATCAGCGTGCCCGCCAGCTCGGGGCCGAGCGACCGCACGATCGTGCGCAGGTGCTGGGCCGCCAGAACCTCGGTGGGAGCGAGGAAAGCCGATTGGCCGCCCGTGTCGGCGACGGTGAGCATGGCCCGCAGGGCCACGACGGTCTTGCCGGATCCGACCTCACCCTGCAGCAGCCGGTTCATCGGGTGGGTCTCGATAAGGTCGGCGGAGATCTCCGTGGCCACGCCCTGCTGGTCCGCGGTGAGGCTGAAGGGCAGGCCGGCGTCGAAGCGCTCGAGCAGGCCGCCGGACGACGCCACGCGCGGGGTGGAGTGCTGCTGCCGGGCGGTGAGCCGCTGCTGCACCAGGGCGCTCTGCAGCACGAAGGCCTCGGTGAACCGCAGGGTGTCCCTCGCGCGGCGCCAGTCCGCATCGGTTTCCGGGCGGTGGATCAGCTCGAAGGCCCGGCCCTGCGGCAGTAGCCCGCGCTCGGCGCGCAGCCCCGGCGGGATCGGGTCGGGCACCGGGCCCACGCTGTCCAGCAGGATCGCGATGGACTGCGCGACCTGCCAGCTGGCCACGGTGTTGGTGGCCGGGTAGATCGCGACGGGCTGCTCGATCCAGAGTTTGGCGGCCGCGGCATCCGTGGGCATCTCGGGTTCGTCGTCGGCGCCGGGGCCGAAGAGCTTGTAGGTCGGGTGCGTGAGCTGCAGGTGGCCCCGGTAGTCGGTGACCTTGCCCGCGAACATTCCGCGCATGCCGGGTTGGAGCTGCCTGGCCCGCCAGGACTGGTTGAACCAGGTGAGACTGAGGATGCCGCGGCCGTCGGAGATCTTCACCTCGACGATCGACCCCTTGCGGGCTTTCATCGGGCGTTCCTCGACCGAGCGGATCTCCGCCACAATGGTCACGTTCTCGTCGAGCGGCAGCAGGCTGATCGACGAGAGCTCGCCGCGACGGGCGTAGCGGCGCGGGTAGTGGCTGAGCAGATCGCCCACGGTGTGCGAGCCGAAGGCCTTGCCCAGGGCGACGGCCGTTTTGCCGCCGACCACGGTGGCCAGCTTGCTGTCGAGGGTCACCGGGGCGAGAGTCTCCCCAGCCTCCGAATCGGTCATGTCTCGATCGTAGGCGGCACGTGCGACATGCGGCACCGCGTCGGCGCGGGTGCACCGCGACCGCGGCCGCCGACGGGCGATAAACTCGACGGGTTATGACGCGAATCGTCGCCGGGTTTGCCGGTTCCCTGCCCCTGGCGGTGCCCAAGACCGGCACCCGCCCCACCAGCGACCGTGTTCGGGAGGCGATCTTCTCCGCCCTCGACGCGCGCGACATCATCCGTGGCGCTCGGGTTCTCGATCTGTACGCCGGGTCGGGCGGGCTCGGCCTGGAGGCGGCCAGCCGGGGAGCGCGCATCGTGACCCTGGTCGAGAACAACTTCGGCGCCGCGCAGATGTGCCGCAAGAACACCGAGGCCGTGCTGCGGGCGGCACCGGGGCGGGGCGCCCCGAAGATCAAGGTGAGCAGCCAGGCCGTGCAGTCGTTCCTCGCGGCCACCGGCGAGGGGTTCGACCTGGTCTTCATCGACCCGCCCTACGACCTGGCCGAGACCGAGCTCGGCCACAACCTTGCCGCCCTGGCGCCGCTGCTCGACCCGGGCGCACTCGTCATCGTGGAGCGCAGTTCGCGCTCCCCCGAACCGGTCTGGGGAGCGGGCCTCGCATCCGACCGGCGCAAGGACTACGGCGACACGACCGTCTGGTACGCCTCCCCCGTGCTGCCGGCGGCCTGAGGCGCTCTCAGGCGACGGCGCCGTCCCAGCCGCGGTAGGGGTCCCAACCGGCCTGGTCGTGGGGGCGGCCATCCACCAGGACCGAGCCTGCGGCATCCGTCACCACGCCGACGGCGCGGAAGCCGGCCGGCAGCACGGCGCCCGGCGGGAAAGTGGCCAGCAGGCCGTGGTCCTCGCCGCCGCCGAGGGAACGCTCGACATTCTCGCCGAGGGCCGACCGGTCGAAGTCGATGCCCACGCCGCTGGCCCGGGCGAGGCGCCCGGCGTCGATGGCGAGTCCGTCGGACACGTCCAGCATCGCGGTCGCGCCGGCGCCGGCGGCGGCCGGGCCTCGGTCGATGGGCGGCACCGGTGCGAGCTGCGCGGCGACCGCCTCAGGATGCTGCGCCCGCAGTGCGTCCGCCAGCGCAGCATCCGGAACACCGTTTTCGTCCACGGCGAGGCGGAAGAGCAGGTCCAGGCCTCGGGCGGCCTCACCGAGGCGCCCGGCCAGGACCACGACGTCGCCTGGCCGCGCCCCGGAGCGCAGCACGGGCTCGCGTCCCTCGAGGTCGCCGAAGGCTGTCACAGCGAGCGTGAGGGCGTCGGACGCGGACAGGTCGCCGCCGACGACGCCGCAGCCGGGGGCCAGCGCCTCGCAGCAGTCGCGCACCCCGTCGGCGATGCCCTCGATCACCGAGATCGGCGTCGACGGCGGGGCGGCGATCGCCACCACCAGTGCGGTGGGACGGGCCCCCATGGCGGCGACGTCGGACAGGTTCGTCGCGGCGGCCTTCCAGCCGAGGTCGTGCGGGGACGACCAGGCGAGCCGGAAATCCGGACCCTGGATCATCATGTCCGTGGTGACGACGTAGCGCCCGTCCGGGGCCCGCATCACGGCGGCGTCGTCGCCGGGGCCGAGGAGCTGGGCCGCGGAGCCCGGCAGTCGCGGGAAGATCCGGGCGAGAACCTCCCCTTCGCTCAGGTCGGCCAGCGTCGCACTCATGGGGATCATCGCGCCCGCAGAATTCGTCATGCTTCAAACGGTAGCCTGAATGCAATGACTCCCCGCATCCGTTTCCTCCACACCGGCCTCGCGCTCACGCTCGTCGCCGGTACCGTGCTCCTCACCGGCTGCACGGCGGTCGTGCCGCTGGAACCGGCCGCGGATGCCGTCAATCCCACCTGCGCCGACCTCATCGTTCGCCTTCCGACCTCGGTGGCCTCGCTTCCGGAACGTGAGACGAACGCCCAGGCCACGGGCGCGTGGGGCACCCCGAGCGCGGTCCTGTTGCACTGCGGCGTTGCCGTGCCCCCACCGACGACGCTCCCCTGCCTCACGGTCAACGGCATCGACTGGATCGAAGACGACTCGGATGCCCCGCTCTACCGCTACACCACCTACGGCCGCGACCCGGCCACCGAACTGGTCATCGACTCGGACAAGGTCAGCGGGTCCACGGTGCTCGTAGACCTGGCGCAGGCCGTGGGTAACATCCCCGCGACGGGCCAGTGCCTCGGCGCCGCGGACCTGCTGCTGCCGACCGACGGCGAGACGGTGGCGCCCGCTCCATAGCCCGCCACCCTGCCACCCCGCCGTCCTGCTGCCCCGAGTCGACAGCTTTCGGGGGTTGCGGCCGCACGGACGAGTGCGGGTACGGAGTTGTCAAGTGTTACGTCTCATTTCGTTATGCCGCGACGTCTGGGAGCAGCGCCGCCGGCCGGCCCGTAACGTCGCTGGGGAGTCGCCGTCACACGGCGTGCGGCCTCTGATGGACGGGGACACGACATGCTTCTCACCGGACTCGGCCTGGGCGTCGCCCTGGGCTTCACCATGCAGCGGGGCAGGTTCTGCGTCACCGGCGCTTTCCGGGACCTGTGGCTCACGGGCAGCACCCGCTGGCTGACGGCCTTTCTGATCGTCATCGCGGTGCAGAGTGTGGGAGTCTTCGCCCTCGACGCTGCCGGTGTGATCACCCTCGACCCCCAGCCCTTCGCCTGGCTGGCCACGATCATCGGTGCGTTCATCTTCGGGTTCGCCATCGTGCTGGCCGGCGGATGCGCCACGGGCACCTACTACCGCGCCGGCGAGGGTCTGGTGGGCAGCTGGTTCGCCCTGATCTTCTACGCCCTCTTCTCCGCCATCTCGAAGACGGGCGCGCTGTCCGCTCCGGTCGCGGCGCTGCGCGGTATCACCGTGGAGGCTTCCACCATCCACGGCGTCCTCGGCATCTCACCGTGGGTGCTGGTCGCGGTGCTCGTCACCGGCGTCGGCCTGCTCGCCCGGCACCACCTGCGGCTGCGGTCGTCCCTGCCGGTCGCGTCGCTCCCGGCCCGCACGAGCGGCATCCGGCATCTCCTGTTCGAGAAGAAATGGGGCGCGTTCACCACCGCCCTGATCATCGCGCCGCTCGCCATCCTCGCCTGGCCGCTCAGCTGGGCAACCGGGCGCGAGTCCGGGCTCGGTATCACCGGGCCGTCCTCGAACATCGTCAACTACCTCGTGCGCGGCGATCCCCAGTTGATCGACTGGGGAGTGTACCTGGTGATCGGCATCCTGCTCGGCTCGTTCATCGCAGCCAAGGGCAGCGGCGAGTTCCGGGTGCGGCTGCCCGATGTCACCACCACCATCCGCAGCATCCTCGGCGGGGTGCTGATGGGCGTCGGAGCCAGCCTGGCCGGCGGCTGCACCATCGGCAACGGCATGGTCGACACCGCCACCTTCGGCCTCCAGGGCTGGGTGGCGCTGGTGTTCATGATCATCGGCACCGGCGCCGCGACGCGCCTCTTCATCACCGGGTCCGCGCGGGTAGGGGTCTCCCCCGCTCGCGTTCCGGCCAACCAGTAGCAACCCCGCAGCCAACCAGGAGAAAGAAGCCCGACATGGCACAGTACGTACTTGAGACCGACGGTCAGGTCTGCCCGTTCCCGCTCGTGGAGGCCGGAGCCGCAATCGAAAAGCTCGACCTCGGCGACGAGCTCACCATCAACTTCGACTGCACGCAAGCGACGGACGCCCTGCCACGCTGGGCGGCGGAGAGCGGCTACCCGGTCACCCACTTCGATCGCGTCGGGGACGCCCACTGGACCATCACGGTGCAGAAGGCCTGATCGCCGCGCCGGGCGCGCGGCTGGGCGGCTAGACCGCCAGGTGCAGCGCGGCCGGCGCGGCGCGGTGGGCGATCGCCACCTCGATCAGCTCATCAATCAACTGCGGGTAGGTGAAGCCACTGGCCAGCCAGCAGCTCGGGAACATCGAGATGGGGGTGAACCCGGGCATGGTGTTGATCTCGTTGATCACCCAGCCGTCATCGGTGAGGAAGAAGTCCACCCGCGCCAGGCCGGCGCCGTCGATCGCGTCGAACGCGCGGATGGCCAGGGCCTGCATCTGGGCGAGTTCCTCGGAGGTGAGGTCGGCCGGGCAGACCAGGTCGATGCCGGACGCACCGAGGTACTTGGCGGCAAAGTCGTAGAAGTCCCGCCCGGTGACCCGCACCTCGCCGGCGACGGATGCCCGCGTCGGCTCCCCAGGACGCCCCTGCAGCACCGCGATCTCGAGTTCGCGTCCGCGCAGCCCGGCCTCGATCAGAACCTTGCTGTCCTCGAGCAGAGCAACCCGCATCGCCTCGGCGAGCTGGTCCAGGGTCGACACCCGACTCACGCCTACGCTCGACCCCGCCCGAGCCGGCTTCACGAACACGGGCAGCCCGAGCTCCTCGGCCGCCGCGAACGCCATCCCGGGAGCCTCGGCCCAATCGCCGGCGGTGATGGTACGCCACGGGGCGACCGGGAGGGCAGCCTGCTGGAAGACGGTCTTGGTGAAGTGCTTGTCCATTCCGAGCGCCGACGCGAGCACGCCTGAGCCCACGTAGGGCAGCCCGACGAGTTCGAGTAGCCCCTGCACGGTGCCGTCCTCGCCGAACGGGCCGTGCAGGATCGGGAAGACCAGGTCGACGTTACCGAGCGAACGATAGCCGGCGCCGTCACTGACGGTCAGCTGGCGGCTGAGGCTGCTCTCCGGCCAACGGATGCGGGTGCCGTTGTCGAAGACCTCCGGCAGTTCGTCCGCGTCCAATGTGAACCGGGCCGGGTCATCCGCTTCGAGCACGAAGGCTCCGTCACGGGTGATGCCGACCGGAATGACGTGGTAGCGATCGCGGTCAATCGCCGCCAGGACGCCGCCCGCTGTGGCGCAACTGATCGAATGTTCGCTTGACCGACCCCCAAAGAGCAGCGCCACCGTGAGCTTGTTCGTCATCAATCGTCCTTTCGCCCTGCGGCTCCGCTGAGTCCGTGGTCAGGTGCGGGGCGAGATCCCGCGGTTTCAGAGTACCGGCCAGCACCTGGCGGACCTGCTCAACGATGGGCATGTCCACCCCCTTGGCGCGGGCGAGATCGAGAATGGGGCCGACGGACGCAAGACCCTCGGTGGTCTGCTGCATCTGCTTGACGACGTCGTTGATGCCGTAGCCCTGGCCGAGGAGCCGGCCGGCGGTGTTGTTGCGCGACAGCGGCGACTGGCAGGTCGCGATCAGGTCGCCCAGGCCGGCCAGGCCAGCCAGCGTTTCCGGATGCGCGCCGTAGGCCACCGCGAAATCGGTCATCTCAACGAGACCGCGGGTGATGATCGACGCCTTCGTGTTCTCCCCGTAGCCGACGCCGTCGACGATGCCGATGGCCACGGCGATGAGGTTCTTCAGCACGCCGCCGAATTCGGTGCCGATGACATCCGTGTTGACGTAGGAGCGGAAGTAGCGGTTGCGGGCCAGCATGGCAACGGCCTGCGCGGTCTCGAGGCTGTTCGAGGAGACCACGGCCGCCGTCGGCTGTTCCTTGGCGATTTCCAGGGCCAGGTTGGGTCCGGAGATCGCCGCGATCAGGTCGGGGTTGATCGGCAGGATCTCGGCGATGATCTGACTCATGCGCAGGCCGGACCCGCGCTCGACGCCCTTCATCAACGACACCACGATGGCGCCGGGAGCCAGGAACGGCTCAGCCAGGATCAGGTTCTCGCGCAGCGACTGGCTCGGCACCGATACGAACACCTGCTCGGCGCCGGCGAGGGCCAGGTCGAGCCTCGCGGTGGCCCGCAGGCCCTCCGGCAGGTTGATGCCGGGCAGGTAGTCGCTGTTGCGCCGGGCCTCGGTGATCTCGCGGGCGAGCTCGGGACGGCGGGCCCACAGCACGACGTCGGCCCCGCCGTCGGCCAGGATCTTGGCGAACGTGGTGCCCCAGCTGCCGGCACCGAGAACGGCCACCCGTTTGCCTGGCTGAACCTTAGGCTTCAAAACGGCCGGTCTCTTTCTGATCGTGCTCGGTCGGGTTCCAGCGCTTGGACGGCGCCGTCTCACCCCGAAGATCTTCGAGCAACTGGGTGATGGCGGCCATGACGAGCGTGGTGGCCTCGTTGAGCGTCGCCGGGTCGAGGTTGCGGCCCCGGAACTGCGCCAGGTCGAGCGGGTCACCGATCTTGACCAGCACGGTCTTGCGCGGGAATAGGTTCAGCCGCTTCGAGTAGCGCGGCATGATCGCCTGCGCTCCCCAGTGGGCCACCGGCACGATCGGGATACCCTGCTCGAGAGCGATCCGCACAGCGCCGGTCTTGCCACGCATCGGCCACAGCGCGGGGTCCCGGGTCAGCGACCCCTCCGGGTAGACGACGACCATCTGGCCACGTTCGACCAGTCGCTCGGCCGCCTTCACGGGCTCGCTGCCGCGCACGCTGCCACCGCGCTGCACCGGGATCTGTCCCGACTTGTGCAGCAGCCACCCGATCACCGGGATTTTGAAGACGGATGCCTTCGCCATGAACCGGGGCGCGCGCCCCATATTCCAGCTCATTACCCCCATCAGAAGCGGGTCGATCTCGCTGAAGTGGTTGGGCGCCATCACGAACGCCCCCGAACGGGGGAACTTCGCGGCGTCGGTGACCTTGTACCGCACGGCGAGATTGATCACCGGAAGGATCATCATCGCCAGCACCCAGAACACGGATGGCCGCCGGGTCTCCGAACGCTCCCGCCCGGGGTTCACGACGTCACGGGAGATGTGGGTCTGGGGCGTTGGATCGGACACGGACGCTGGATCGGATGCTGGCACAGCCCCATTATCCTTCGAGATCGAAGTCAGCCCCCAACAGTTGAAGCTTGGTGATGAAGTTCTCGTAGCCGCGGCTGATGATTCCGACGTTGCTGACGGTGGAGGTTCCCTTCGCGGTCAGCGCCGCGATCAGGTGGCTGAAGCCGCCGCGCAAATCGGGAACCTCGATGTCGGCGCCGGTCAGTTTCGTCGGCCCGGTGATCACGGCCGAATGGTTGAAGTTGCGCTGGCCGAACCGGCAGGGGTGCCCGCCGAGGCATTCCCGGTGGATTTGGATGGTGGCGCCCATCTCGACGAGAGCGTCCACGAAGCCGAAGCGCTGCTCGTAGACGGTCTCGTGCACGATCGAGACGCCGTGCGCGTGGGTCAAGGCGATTACGAGCGGCTGCTGCCAATCCGTCATGAAGCCGGGGTGCACATCCGTCTCGATGATGACGGGCTTGAGGTCGCCGCCCGGGTGGTAAAAACGGATGCCGTCGTCTTCGATGTCAAACGCCCCGCCGACCTTGCGGAACACGTTCAGGAACGTCAACATCTCGGGCTGGCGTGCGCCACCGACGAAGATGTCGCCGTCGGTGGCCAGGGCCGCTGCCGCCCAGCTAGCCGCCTCGTTCCGGTCGAACAGGGCGCGGTGGTTGTAGCCCTCGAGGCGCTCGACGCCCTCGATCCGGATCACCCGGTCGGTGTCGACCGTGATGATGGCGCCCATCTTCTGCAGGATGTTGATGAGATCCATGATCTCGGGCTCGATCGCCGCGCCCTTGAGCTCGGTGATGCCCTCCGCGCGCACGGCGGTCAGGAGTACCTGCTCGGTCGCGCCGACGCTCGGGTAGGGCAGGGATACCTTGGTGCCCTTGAGCCCGTTGGGCGCGGACATCCGGATGCCGTTGGGCTGCTTCTCGACGACGGCGCCGAACTTGCGCAGCACGTCCAGGTGGTAGTCGATCGGGCGGTCGCCGATGCGGCAGCCGCCCAGATCGGGGATAAACGCCTCCCCGAGGCGGTGCAGCAGAGGGCCGCAGAACAGGATCGGGATGCGCGAGGAACCGGCGTACGCGTCGATCGCCGCGAAATGCGCGCTCTCGACGTCGACCGGGTCGAGCAGCAGTTCGCCGGGCTCGGCGCCGTCGGTGACCTTGACGCCGTGCACTTCGAGCAGCTGGCGCACGATGCGCACGTCGCTGATGTTCGGCACGTTTTTGAGCGTGCTGGGACTCTCACCGAGAAGGGCCGCGACCATGGCCTTGGTGACCAGGTTCTTCGCGCCTTTCAGTTCGATCCGGCCGACCAGGGGGATGCCGCCGCGGATGGTGATCCGGTCGCCCTGCAGCCCGACGGCCGCGCCCCAGTTCTGGGCGTTCTCGCGGTTCTGCGCGTCCGACCGGTTCTGGTCGTCTTCACGGTCCTGGGTGTTTTCGCTGATGGTGCTCACAAACGTACCTGCCTTGCGGGGAGAGTGCGGGGCCGCCATGGCTCCCGGTGGGATTCGAATTCTGCGATCCGCGCTTCATCGCGCAGGGTGAGTCCGATGTCGTCGAGGCCCTCGAGGAGGCGCCACCGGGTATAGTCATCGATCTCGAACGGAACGGTGAGGCCGCCCACGCGGGCGGTCCTCGACACGAGGTCGACCGTCAGTTCGACTCCGGGACAGGCCTCGATGATGTCCCACAGGCGCTGGGCGTCGGCCTCGGAGATCTGGCCGGCGAGCAGACCCTGCTTGCCGGAGTTGCCGCGGAAGATGTCGCCGAAGCGGGGGCTGAGGACCACGTCGAAGCCGTAGTCGCGTAGCGCCCAGACGGCGTGCTCCCGCGAGGAGCCGGTGCCGAAGTCGGCGCCGGCCACGAGCACGCGGGCACCCTCGTAGGCCGGATTGTTGAGTACGAAGTCGGGGTCGGCGCGCCAGCGGGCGAAGAGGGCGTCTTCGAAGCCGGTCTTGGTGACGCGCTTGAGGTAGACGGCGGGGATGATCTGGTCGGTGTCGACGTTGGAGCGGCGCAGTGGAAGCGCGATGCCCGTGACGGTTGTGAACTTTTCCATTACTTACTCGTCTCCATCCTGGACCAGGTCCCACGGGCTCGAAAGCGTACCGCGGATGGCGGTCGCCGCCGCGACCAGCGGGGAGACGAGGTGCGTGCGCCCGCCCTTGCCCTGACGGCCCTCGAAATTGCGGTTGCTCGTGGAAGCGCACCGCTCGCCGGGAGCGAGCTGGTCGGGGTTCATACCGAGGCACATCGAACAGCCGGCGAAGCGCCATTCGGCGCCGAAGTCGATGAAGATCTTATCGAGGCCCTCCGCCTCGGCCTCGATGCGCACCCGCGCAGAACCGGGCACCACCAGCATCCGCACGCCGGGGGCCAGGCTATGGCCCTGGATGATGTTGGCGGCGGCGCGCAGGTCCTCGACCCGGCTGTTGGTGCAGGAGCCGAGGAAGACGGTGTCTACCCGGATCTCCTTCATCGGGGTGCCAGCCGCCAGGTCCATGTACTCGAGGGCGCGTTCGGCGGCCGAGCGCTCGTTGGCGTCGATGATTCCGGACGGGTCCGGCACGGTATCGCTCAGGGACACGCCCTGCCCGGGGTTGGTGCCCCAGGTCACGAAGGGTTCGAGAGTGTCGGCGTCGAGCAGCACCTCGGCGTCGAACACAGCGCCGTCGTCGGTGGCGAGGGTGTCCCAGTAGCCGACCGCGTCGAGCCAATCCTGGCCTTCTGGGGCGTGTGCGCGACCCTGAAGGTAGTCGTAGGTGATCGCATCCGGGGCCACCATGCCCGCGCGGGCGCCGGCCTCGATCGACATGTTGCAGATGGTCATGCGACCCTCCATGGAGAGGGCGCGGATGGCGCTGCCGCGGTATTCGAGCACGTAGCCCTGGCCACCGCCGGTGCCGATCTTCGCGATCACGGCGAGGATGATGTCCTTGGCCGTCACGCCGGGGCGGAGAGTGCCGTCGACGGTGATCGCCATGGTCTTGAAAGGTGTCAGAGGCAGAGTCTGGGTGGCCATCACGTGCTCTACCTCGCTTGTGCCGATGCCGAGCGCCATGGCCCCGAAGGCGCCGTGGGTGGAGGTATGCGAGTCGCCGCAGACGACGGTGATGCCCGGCTGGGTCAGGCCCAGCTGCGGTCCGACGACGTGCACGATGCCCTGCTCGATGTCGCCGAGCGAGTGCAGGCGAATGCCGAATTCCTCGCAGTTGCGCCGCAACGTCTCGATCTGGGTGCGGCTGGTGAGGTCGGCGATGGGCCGGTCGATCGCCAGGGTCGGCGTGTTGTGGTCTTCCGTGGCGATGGTGAGATCGGGGCGGCGCAGAGGGCGTCCGGCCAAGCGCAATCCGTCGAAAGCCTGCGGGCTGGTGACCTCGTGCACGAGGTGCAGGTCGATGTAGATCAGGTCGGGCGTGCCGTCTTCGCCCTTGGCGACGAGGTGTTTGTCCCAAACCTTTTCGGCCAGAGTACGCGGACGTTCTTCCAGCAGTGGTGCGTCAGTCATATGTGTGCGTCTTCCTCAACGATGGGTATGCAGCCAACCAGAAACTCCACGACGAGAGAGGCCTCAGAACTGGGACTCGTCGCGGCAGGGAAGAGAGGGTCGACGCAGCAGCACCCTGACAGGCTAACACTGTGCGTGTGCGAGCTTTGTCTGACGCCCCTCATTCGAGGGTGCTTTCCGCTGTGTCCACGACGTCACTCTATCTGTGGCGCGCTGCTTCGCCCGTGTCGGCGGTGTCGTCCTGCTCGGGGTTGCCCAGTTCCGACTCCACATAGACGACCGTCACGTTGTCGTGTCCGCCGCGGGCCAGAGCCGCGTCGACGAGCACGTCTGCGCGGGACCGGCTGGGCAAGCTATCACCGTCATAGGATGCCAGGATCTTCGCGATCTCGGCCGCGCCGAGTTCCTTGGTCAGTCCGTCGGAGCAGATCAGGAACGCGTGCCGCCCGGACGCCGGTAGCAGCCACACGTCGGCGTCCACGGACTCGTCGGCGCCGATCGCGCGGGTGATCACGTTGCGTTCCGGATGCTGCTCCGCCTCGTCACTGGAAATGAGACCCGCGTCGACCATCTCCTGCACAGCGGAATGGTCGACGCTCAGCTGCGCCAACGTGTGCCCGTCCCAGGTGTAGACCCGCGAGTCGCCGACGTTGAAGGCCATCCAGTGGAAGCCGACGTCGTCGCCGGCGTCGACGAACGCGATGCCCGACAGCGTCGTACCGGACACCGCGGTGCCGTAGTCGTCGACGGCGCTGAGGTCGCGCACCGCATCGTTCGACGAGTGGATGGCGTCGAGCACGCGTTCCGGGGTCGAAGGTGCGTCGCAGGCGATGTGTTCCTCGAAGACCCGCACGACTGTGTGGCTGGCCACGTCGCCCTGGGCATGACCACCCATGCCGTCGGCGACCAGGAAGACCGGGGCCTGGGCCAGGAAGCTGTCCTCGTTGACCTTGCGCTCGCGCCCGACGTCGCTCCGGGCACTGAACACGAACCGCGCACGGGTTGCGGGGAGCACCAGTTCGCTCTCACTCTGCGAGGCCACGTCAGCTCCTGTGTTCGAGTGCGTGCGAGGCACGTCGGCGAATGTCACTCCTCGACGAAGTGGGGGATCTCCTCGGCGAGGGTGTGACCGCGCCGGCGAGCATCCCGCCGAGCCTTGATCAGGCTGGCGATGGTGGCCACGGCCATGGAAACCACGATCACCCCGAGAGAAGTCCAGGTGTCGATCTCCGGAGCCCAGCCCACGCCCTCGCCGCCGTTGATGAAGAAGACCTCATTGTTGTGCAGGGCATGGAAGACAAGCTTGACGCCGATGAAGAACAGGATGAATGCGATCCCGTAATTGAGGTATTCGAGGCGTTCGAGCAGCCCGCCCAGCAGGAAGTACAGCTGACGCAGCCCCATCAGGGCGAACACGTTCGCGGTGAACACGATGAAGGGGCTCTGCGTGATGCCGAAGATCGCCGGGATGGAGTCGAGGGCGAAGACCAGGTCGGTGGTGCCGATCGCGAGGAGCACGATCAGCATGGGGGTGAAGACCTTCTTGCCGTCGACCAGGGTGCGCAACTTCGAACCGTCGAAGGTCGACGAGATGTTCATGTGTCGGCGCAGGTAACGGATCAGCCCGTTGTCGGCCTCGTCCACGTCGGGCTCTTTTGCGACCGCCTGGTGCACGGCCGTGTAGAGAAGGAACGCGCCGAAAATGTAGAAGATCCAGCTGAAGTTCTCGATCAGCTGGGCTCCGAGCAGGATGAAGATGCCGCGCAGCACCAGCGCGATGATGATGCCCACGATCAGCACCTCCTGCTGGTACTTCCGGGGCACCGAGAACCTAGCCATGATGATGACGAAAACGAACAGGTTGTCGATGCTGAGGCTGTACTCCGTGAGCCAGCCGGCGAGGAACTGCCCCGCGTGCTCGGCGTCGCCCAGGACCAACATCAGCAGGGCGAAGATCAGGGCCAGTCCCACGTAGAAGGCGACCCACAGGCTGGCCTCGCGCATCGAGGGCACGTGCGGCCGCTTGAAGACGATGAGGAGGTCGGCAACCAGGATGAGCGTCAGGACGACGAGCGACCCAATCTCAAACCAGAGCGGGAGAGCAATTTCCATGCGCGTAGAGCCTTTCAATGAAGGGGATGCTGGAGGCAGCAGGAATCCTGAGAGTCGCTCCCGTATCGATGGATCGATACCGCCGTGTCGGGCCCCTGCGCCGCGGCCCGTGTTGACGTTCACGGCGAGGTGCCCGAAACGGGCACGGGGATACTCCCCTTCACTCCGTGGAGTCTACCGGGGTTTCGCTTAAATAAGACACCCGGTGCCCCTCGAAAAGAAGGAAACCGGGCTGGTGTGACCCCAGCGGGATTCGAACCCGCGTTACCGCCGTGAGAGGGCGATGTCCTAGGCCGCTAAACGATGGGGCCGTTTTGCAACTCACCTAATATGCCACACGCCGATAGCTAAAACCAAACTGAGCGGCTCAGGCGTGCACGAGCAGGGCTTTGGGTACCACGTCGACCTGCACCGGCATCGCCCCGACCCTCTCCCCGTCGGCGTAGGCGGCGACCCGGTCGGCGTCGATCCGGATGCTGCGACACCGGGTGATTTCCACCTGCGGCAGGGTTGTATGCGTGCCCGAGAATACCTTCGGGAAGACGCGGAGGAAACCCGCCCGCGACAGCGGGGCCACGATGAAGAGGTCCAGCAGGCCGTCGTCGATCACCGCACCCGGAACGACGCGCATGCCGCCGCCGATCGACACGTTGTTGGCTACGGAGATCAGCATGGCCCGCATCCGGCGTGGCCGGCCGTCGACGGTCAGCCGGTAGGAAATGGGCCGAAACGTCGTCAGCACCAGCAGGATGGCCAGGGTGTAGCGGCTCTTCCCGCGGGGCCGGCGCATCCGGTTGGCCCGTTCGTTGACCACGGCGTCGAACCCGGCCGAAAGCACGCCCGCGAACCAGATCGTCGTGTCGCCGCACCGCACCCGGGCGGCGTCTATGGCCCGCGGCGGGCGGATGAGGGCATCGAGCAGGTGACGGATGGCGGCATCCGTGTCGTCGACCGGGATCCCCAGCCCGCGCGCGAGGTCGTTGCCCGTGCCGCACGGCACAATGGCCAGGAATCGACTCGTACCGGCCAGGAGGTTGGTGCCAAGGCTGACCATCCCGTCGCCGCCGACGACCACGAGCGCGTCGACCCGCGACACCAGTGCGCCCTGGACGTCGCGGCGAAGCGCGTCGAAGCTGGGGGCGCTCAGACTGGTCACCTGGTGGCCGGCCACGACCAGGGCCTGGGCAACCCGAGGGCCGACGTCCCTGCGGCGACCGAAAGCGGCGGCGGCGTTGATGGCGACGACGAGGTGAAGACATGGAGGCACCGCTCCAGTATGGTCTCAGCTTGCAGCGCTCTGGGATTGGGTATTAGCTCAATCCATGAAACTGACGAAACTCGAGCACGCGGCTTTGATTCTTGACAAGGCCGGCCAGAAGTTATTCATCGATCCCGGCTCGTTCACGAGCCCGCTCACCGACACCGCCCGGGCCGTCGCCGTCGTGCTCACCCACGAGCACCCCGACCACTGGACCCCGGAACAGCTGGACCGCATCATCGCCCTGAACCCCGACGTGGCGATCTTTGCCCCGGCCGGGGTCGCGGCCGCCGCCGCCGGCTATCCCGTGACCGTCGTCAGCGCGGGCGACACCGTGGAGGCCGGGCCGTTTCGGCTGCGCTTCTTCGGCGGCACGCACGCCATCATCCACAAAACGATCCCGGTGATCGACAACCTCGGCGTGCTCGTCGACGAGGAGCTCTACTACGGCGGTGACTCGTTTGCGATTCCGGAAGGCGTGACAGTGCAGACCCTCGCCGTTCCGGCCGGCGCGCCCTGGCTCAAGATCAGCGAGGTGATGGACTACGTGCTGGCCCTCGAGCCGCGCCGCACCTTCCCCACCCACGAAATGGGACTCTCCCGGGGCGGCAAGGAACTGTCCAACGCCCGGATTCAGTGGGCCACCGAGCAGAACGGCGGCGACTTCTTCCCGCTCGAGCCGAACGAGTCCCTTGACCTGTGATGTTTGACGCTCCTCTCGGGGGGTAGCCCTGTAGGAATCCCACAAACGATATATAGTCAGCGCGGAATGCGTTAGCCCTGGCCCCGAACTTTTCCGGGCTTCGGTTCGTGGCTTCTCCCCACTGCTACGGTCGTGTCACTTCGGCGCGCCACCGTGCCGCACGGCCGTGAACCACCGGCCGTGACGTCGGAGTCTGACCGCGCACCGCACACCACACCACGCGAGTTCCGGCATGCCCGCATGCCTGCTCACGTCTTTCAAGGAGCCTCAATGACGAGATCTGACCGTGCACTATCCCGCCCAGGCACCATTGGCATTCGCTCCATTGTGGCCGGGCTCAGCCTCATGCTGGTCATGCTGCTGACGTTCTTCTTCCTGACCACCGGGCGGCTGGCCAGCGGCGCCGGAGAACTCTCCACCGGAGCCGTCACGGTGGAAACCGGCTCCCTGAAAGTCACCGGCGGCGCGGCACAACTCGCCGTGGGCGCCGAGACGCTGTCGGAGGGCGCGGCCGCCGCGGCCGCCGGTGCGACCGACCTCCAGGCCGGGGCGACCCGGGCCAACACGGGCGCCATCAGCCTGGCGACAGGTGCGGCGAACACTTCGGCCGGCGCCGGCACCCTCCTCGACGGAGCACTCACGAGCGTCAGCGGCAGCACCAGGCTGGTGCTCGGCGCCGAATCGGCCGCACGGGGCGCGGAGACGCTGTCCGTTGGCGCCGCCACCGCCGCCAGCGGAGCGAGCGCTCTCGCCGCCGGTGCCGGAGCTGCTGCGACCGGTGCGGCGACTCTCGCCGCCGGCGTCGCCACAACAGGGACCGGCGCCATAAAAGTCTCCGCCGGCGCAACGCAGGTTGCCGCGGGTGCGGCAACCGTGGCCACCGGCGCCGGCCAGGCTGCCCTCGGCGCCAGGACGGCTCGCGACGGCTCGGTCCTGCTCGCCGTTGGAACGGCATCCGCCGCCCAGGGCACGAACCAGGCCCGGCGCGGCGCCGAGGCCCTCGCGCTGGGGGCGACCGAGCTCAGCGACGGAGCCCGCAGCGTCGCTGCGGGAGCCACGGGGCTGGATGCCGCACTCGCCACCCTGGCCGACCAGGTCGAGGCGGACACGATCACCCCGGACGCCCTTCTGGCCACTCTCCAGGGGCTGAGCTCCGCCGCCTCCAGCCTGCACACGGGCACCACGGGGGTTGAGTCCGGGGCTGTTGCCCTTCGGGACGGTTCGGCCGTCCTCCGCGACGGATTGACGCCCCTGAGCGAGGGCACTGCGGTGCTCCAGACGAGATCCGCAGAACTGCGCGACGGGCTCACAACCCTCGCCGCCGGCGCGGCCCAGGTGTCCGGCGGAGCTGCCGCGGTGGCCGCGGGGACAGGTGCCGTCGCGACGGGGGCCTCGGAACTCCAGGTCGGTACGCAGGCCCTCACCGCCGGTTCCGAACGGGTTGCGGCCGGCACCAGCGTGGTTTCCACCGGTGCAAGCTCCCTCCAGGGCGGCACCAGCCGAGTAGCCACCGGCGCCTCGTCGTTGTTCACGGGAGCGACGACCCTGGCAACTGGCGCTGTGAGTCTCGCCGACGGCGCAACCCGCATCTCGGTCGGCGCCGGGTCATTGACCGACGGCACGCAGACCCTCGCGGCGGGGGCGTCCACGCTGGTCGCCGGCACCACTGCGCTCGAAACCGGGTCCACTGCCCTGGCCGAGGGCACCGAGAAGGTGTCGGACGGATCCGGGACGCTCCTCGACGGTGCGAACACGCTCGCCGCCGGCACCGCCGAGCTGAGCGCCGGCTATGCCAAGGTGGCCGCCGGTTCAGGCAAGCTGGCCGATGGCGCCGAGACGCTGAGCTTCCATCGCTCGGCTCCCGGGATCATGGTCCTGATCGGATTGGTCCTGGCAGGGGCAACCGTCTGGCTGATCCGCCGCCTGAGAATGGGGCGCTGACCGAGAACCGATAGGCATCGGGGCCTGGATCCACTGATCCGGGCCCCGCTTTGTCCGGCCCAAAACCAAAGAAGGGGATGCACCGCCCCTGCACAGGGCGCACCCAGCTGACGCGGCATCGGTGCAGCTACTGTAATTTTGATGGCTCTGCACACGTGCGACCCGATGACTTCTCCCCCGAAGGATGCTGCCCCTATGACTGTTCCCGTTCTCTCGGCCCAGAACATCGGCAAGTCCTATGGGAGCGGGGCGAACCGTTTCGACGCGCTCAAGGGAGTCTCCGTCGACATCCGCGCCGGTGAATCCGTCGCCATCGTCGGCAAGAGCGGGTCCGGCAAGTCCACGCTCATGCACCTGTTGGCGCTGCTGGACGACCCGGACAGCGGCGCGCTGCTGGTCGAGGGAACGGATGCGAAGAAGCTCAAGGGCAAGGAGGTGAACCGGCTTCGTAACCAGGACTTCGGGTTCGTCTTCCAGCAGTTCTTCCTCACCGCCAATGCGAGTGTGCTCGAGAATGTCGTGCTCCCCCTGAAGATAGCCGGGGTCAGCCCGAAGGCGCGCAGGGCGCGCGGAATGAAGGCCTTGGAGCAGTTGGAGCTGGCCGACAAGGCGAAGAACAAGGCCATGAACCTCTCCGGCGGGCAGAAGCAGCGCGCGGTCATCGCCCGGGCCCTGGTCAACAACCCGAAGGTGATCTTCGCGGACGAACCGACCGGCAACCTCGACACGGCCACCGGAGCCGTCGTCGAGGACATCCTCTTCTCCCTCAATAAGGACAAGGGCATCACGCTCATCATCGTCACCCACGACATCGATCTCGCTGCCCGCTGCGACCGCCAGATCTTCATCCGGGACGGGATCGAGGACGTCACCAGATCTCCTGAAGCCATCTCGAAGCCCGAGGGAGCGCGCGCATGAAATTCGTCGACATCATCACATCCGCGATCGCGAACAGTTTTCGCAGCAAGCTCCGCACCGGCCTGACCGTCATCGCCATCTTCATCGGCGCGTTCACGCTCACCATCACCAGCGGCATCGGCACCGGGGTGACGAGCTACATCAACAGCCAGGTCTCGGCGATCGGTGCGGCGGATGTGCTCACGGTCTCCAAGACCGACGACGCCGCGGCGACGGAGAGCGACGGACCGGCGGCGTATGACCCGGAGAAGGCCACCACGATCAGCCTGGGCAACGGCTCGCGCCCCGGTAGCACCATCCAGGCGCTCACCGACGCCGATCTCGACACGATCAAGGCCACCAGCGGCATCCTCGGCGTCGACCCGGCGGTGCAGGTGACGCCCGACTTCATCGAGTACGACGGCAGCGGAAAGTTCGAGCTGACCGTGAACGCGCCCGCCACTCTCACCACGGCCGACCTGGCGGCCGGGGCTCAACTGGACAACGAGAGCGCCACCGACCAGCTTCTGCTGCCGACCACCTACCTCGACGCGCTGGGCTTCAGTACCCCGGAGTCGGCCATCGGCCAGACCGTCTCCGTCGGCATCACTGATTTCGCGGGCACCCCGCAGCAGGTTCCGGCCACCATCGTCGGCGTGCAGAACGAGACCATCCTTGGCGCTGGGGCCGGCCTCAACCAGCCGCTGACGGACCGGCTGCACGACGTCGAACTCGCCGGCACCCCCGCCGGGGCACCACAGAGCTACGCCAGTGCGACCGCCCGGTTCGACCTGGACGCCTCCGACGAGGAGATCGTCGCGATCAAGGCCGACCTCGCCGACCAGGGCTACGCCTCGCAGACCGTCGCGGACCAGATCGGCTCGTTCGAAACCGTGATCAACGTCATCATCGGCGTGCTCAACGCCTTCGCCGTGATCGCGCTGATCGCCGCCGGCTTCGGCATCATCAACACGCTGCTGATGAGCGTGCAGGAACGCACCCGGGAGATCGGGCTGATGAAGGCTATGGGCATGAACGGCGGCCGTGTCTACGCTCTGTTCAGCACCGAGGCCGTCTTCATCGGCTTCCTGGGCAGCGCCCTGGGCGCGCTCGTTGCGGTGGGCGTCGGTTCGGTGATCAGCAACATCCTCGCTACGACCGTGTTCGAGAACCTGCCCGGACTTCAGGTCGTGCAGTTCGCGCCGAGTTCGATCGCCATCATCATCGGCGTCGTCATGTTGATCGCCTTCCTGGCCGGTACCCTGCCCGCCCGGGCCGCGGCGCGGCAGAACCCGATCGACGCCCTGCGGTATGAGTAGCACGGGTCCGAGCGGTGCGGGCCCGAACGGCCCCGGTCCGGCCGGCCCCGCCGCCGACCTGGGGCTGCGCGCCCGCAAGCGCGCGGCCACCCAGTCGGCGCTGGAGCGGGCCGCCATCTCGCTGGCGCTCGAGCACGGCTACGACCGGGTGACGGTCGACATGATCTGCGAGGCGGCCGTGGTCTCGCCGCGCACCTTCTTCAACTACTTCGGCACGAAGGACGGCGTGTTCCTCGGCGGCGCGCCGCCTCAGCCGACGGATGCCGAGCACCAGGCGTTCGTGCACGGCACCGGCCGGGACGTGCTGGGCGACCTCGTCGAAATGATCGCTGCCGCCGTGGCCGACCACTCCCCCGACACGGAACTTCTCCGTAGCCGCAGGATGCTGATCGAGCGCACCCCGGAACTCCTCACCGGGGAGACGTCCCGCATCGCGGAGCTGGAGGCGCATCTGGTGCAGCTGGTCCTCGACCGCTTCCACGCCCAGGGGCGCACCGAGACGGGCACCCCCGATCTGGCCGACGAGGCCAGAATGGTCGTCGCCCTCGCGGGCAGTGTCATGCGCTACTCGATGCAGAAGTGGTTCTCCGGCGGCTTCACCGGCAGCCCCGGCGAGTTACTGCACCACTCCCTCGCCCTGGTGCAGCGCCTGACGGGGACGGCTGTTCCGGCGCCCCGCTAAGCTAACGGGCGCCGCAGCGTCGCAGTGCCAGCAACGGGCATCCATCGTGACGTAATCTCGGAGATTTTCGGGAAACCCCGGTTTTCGCGCCCGGCTGAGCGGCGTCTTGCGAAAATCTCCGAAGTTAGCGCGGGGTGGCGCACCGGGTCTCGACGAGCTCGAGCGCCGAACGGGAGCCTCCGGACGTCGGGTCGCCGCCTCTCGACGAGCCCGACCACCGGTTGCTCGACCGGTGGCAGGCCAGGAACGCTCGCGGCGCTACGCGGTGACGAGCTCGCGCCAGTCGGCCAGCGGCAGGCCGTGGGCTTCGGACACGGAACGGTTCGTGACCGCTCCGGCGGCGACGTTCAGGCCGAGGGCCAAGGCGTCATCGCGCTCGAGCGCCGCCTTCACGCCAAGGTTGGCCAGTGAGAGGGCGTACCGCAGGGTGACGTTGGTCAGCGCGTAAGTCGACGTGTTCGGCACGGCGCCGGGCATGTTGGCAACGCAGTAAAAGATCGAGTTGTGAACGCGGTAGGTCGGGTTTTCGTGCGTGGTCGCGTGGGTGTCCTCGAAGCAGCCGCCCTGGTCCACGGCAATGTCGACCAGCACGGAGCCGGACTTCATGCGCGCCACGAGAGCGTTGGTGACCAGCTTCGGGGCCTTGGCGCCCGGGATCAGCACGGAGCCGATGACCAGGTCGGCATCCGTCACGGCATTCTCGATCTCGTAGGAGTTGGACGCGACGGTTTTCAGCCGGCCCTGGTACTGCGCGTCGAGCTGGCGCAGCCGGTCGATGTTGATGTCGAGGATCGTGACGTCGGCGCCGAGGCCCATTGCCATGGCGGCCGCGTTGGTGCCGGCGACGCCGGCGCCCAGCACGACGACCTTCGCGGGGCGCACCCCGGGCACGCCGCCGAGCAGCACGCCCTTGCCGCCGGCCGGGGCCATCAGGGACTGCGCGCCGACCTGCACGGCCAGTCGGCCGGCCACCTCGCTCATCGGGGCCAGCAGCGGCAGCGCGCGGTTGGCGGTCTGCACCGTCTCGTAGGCGATGGCGGTGACGCCGGCTTCGGCGAGGGCGCGGGTGAGGTCGGGCTCGGCGGCCAGGTGCAGGTAGGTGAAGAGGATCAGACCCTCGCGGAAGCGGTGGTACTCGGAAGCGACCGGTTCCTTAACCTTCATCACCATGTCGGCGCGGGCCCAGATCTCGTCGGCGGAGTCGACCAGCTCGGCGCCGGCCACGTGGTACTCGTCGTCGGTGATGTGCGATCCGAGGCCGGCACCCTTTTCGACCAACACGGTGTGACCGGCGGCCAGGAACTCGTGCACGCCCGAGGCTGTGATGGCTATGCGGAATTCGTTGTTCTTGATTTCCTTGGGTACACCGATGATCATGGCCGACTCCGTTGCTCAGTACTGCTCAATTGAACTTGTGACAGGGGGCTGCGGCGCCACTTTCGACAGTGAACCGCAGCGGGGTCAAGACTAAATCCACCAATTCGGCCCGAACCGCACGCCGCCGTCGGGCCTGAGGTCCAGCGGCGGAGACCGATGCCGACAACGGCTCCACCGCAGCATAAATAAGCCTCGCGTTCAGGGGTTTTCCTGGTGATCCCGGTCGGCTTCGCTCCGGACCGCACCGGTCACCGAGATGGGGAACCGCTTTGTCACTCGACAGTTGTCGCGCGTCAACCCGGCAAGCGTCGCCTGATGTCCGTTTCCGGCCTGCTCCGGCCCCCTAACATTGAGCCAATGAGAACCGCGGAAATCGAAGACCTGGTCGAACACCTCGCGGCCGGCCTGGACCGCGCCCTCTCGCTCGAGGATCTCGACGGAGGCCTGCTGGCGTACAGCCGGGACCAGCCGCTCGCCGACAGCGTGCGGGTCAATTTCCTGTTGAGCAAGAAGGTGCCCGCCGACGTCAGCGCCTGGCAGTTGCAGCACGGAATCAGCACAGCGGTCCGTCCCGTCGCCGTCCCCGCCAACGCCGCGCTGGGCATGCTCGGCCGCGTCTGTGTGCCGCTGATGGTGCGGGGGTTCCGGGTCGGCTACCTGTGGGCGATGCAGGGGTCGCACGACGAATCCCCGGAGGCGATCCTCCGTGAGCTACCCGCCGTGCGCGGCCAGCTGGACCGGCTGGCCGAGACTTTGCTCGACAGCAACACCGCCGAATCCGAGCACCGCCGGAAACGTGAGGCCCTATTCCTCGCGGCCTGCCAGGCGGAGACATCCGCCATCGAGGAGATCGCGGGCTGGCCGCAGATTCATGGGACCGGCCCGTGGCATCTCGCCACCCTGATGCCCCGCCCCGTCGAGCAGGCCGACGGCGGCGACGCCACGCCCGATTTCGCCGCCGGCGTTCTGCTCCAGCGGATCTCGGCGCTGCACGCTACGGTCGGCATCGACGCGGCCCGGTTCAGCGCCGGCACCGAGACCCACGCGGTTGTGCTGCTGCGCGATTCAGCGGGCAAGGTGGCACACACCGAGATGCTTCACCGCTATCGGTACGAACTCGCCCGGCGCGGCGGCACCCCCGAACGCCCCGACCTGATGGGCTTCAGCGAGGTGTTCACCGATCTCAGACGGTTCCCGGATGCCTACATCCAGTCCCGCAAAGCGGTGCAGGCCGCCGCCGTCGACGCCCGGTTGGGCACCATCGCCGATTTCCGCCAGATCGGCGTCTACCAGTTCCTCGCGGCCAGCAGCCGCAACCTTTCCCCCGTGGAATCGGTCTACTTCACCGAGCTGCGGGACTTCGACGACAACCACGAGTTGCTTCCGATGCTGGAACTGCTCTACGACACCGACGGGTCGGTTCAGGATGTCGCGGCGGCCCTGCACCTGCACCGCAGCAGCATCTACAACCGGCTGGCGAAGATCCGCACCCTGATCGGCGCTGACCCGCTGGGCGGCCAGGTGCGGCTGGAACTGCACCTCGCGATGAAGGCAGACCGCTGGTCGCGGCGGCCGCGGATCTAGCGCCGGACGAGCGTGGCCTTCTCTGCTTGAACGTCGGCCTTCCACTCCACGATCCGGGCCTGCTGCAGCGGCGCCTTGCGGTTGACGTACCACGCGGCGCCGAGGGCCAGAAACCAGACCGGGGCCACGACCAGCGCGAGGCGCGTGTCGTCAGCCTGGCCCAGGGCCCAGAGCATGAAGGCGAAGAACGCCAGCACGACCCAGGGCATGAACCGAGCGCCCGGCATCCTGTATTTCGAGGCGGCGTGCAGGTGGGGACGGCGGCGCAGGAAGGCGAGGTAGCTGACCATGATGATGGACCAGACGAACATCGTCAGCACAGATGCCACCGAGGTGACAAGCGTGAAAGCGCCCATGAAGGAATCACCCGTGTACAGCAGCACCAGCCCGGCCAGCAGGAATATGCAGGAGAACAGCAGGGCGTTCCTCGGCACCTTGCGGCTGCTCAGCGTGCCGAAGGTCTTCGGGGCATTGCCGTCCTGCGCGAGGCCGTAGACCATCCGGGAGGTCGAGTAGATGCCGGAGTTGGCACTCGAGGCGGCGGAGGTGAGCACGACCAGGTTGACGACGATGGCCGCGACCCCCAGCCCGGCGAGGGCGAACATGCCGATGAAAGGGCTGCTGCCTTGGTCGATGGTGCGCCACGGGTTGACCGACATGATGATCACCAGGGCACCCACGTAGAAGAGCAGCAGCCGCAGCGGAATGGTGTTGATGGCTCGGGGCAAGTTCTTCTCCGGGTCCCTCGTCTCCGCGGCCGCGGTGCCGACAAGCTCGATTCCGGCGAAGGCGAAGATGGCGATCTGGAAGCCGAGCACGAAGCCGGCGACGCCGTGCGGGAACATCCCGCCGTCGTTCCAGATGTTCTCGAAGCCGGCCACGGCACCCGACGGGGAGGTGAAGTGCGTAATGATCATTACCAGGCCGGTTCCGATCAGGGCCACGATGGCGGCGACCTTGATCAGCGCAAACCAGAACTCGGCTTCACCGAACGCCTTGACGCTCGGCAGGTTGAGCAGGATCAGCGCAACCGGAGTGAGTAGCGCGGGGATCCACAGCGGCGTGCCCGGTGCCAGCACGTCGACGTAGCCGGAGATGGCCACGATGTCGGCGACGCCGGTGACCACCCAGAACGCCCAATATGACCAGCCGGTGAAGAAGCTCGCCCACGGGCCGAGCAGGTCACCGGCAAAGTCGCTGAACGACTTGTAGTCCAGGTTGGACAGCAGGATCTCGCCCATGGCCCGCATCACGAAGAAAAGCATGAAGCCGATGATCATGTAGACGAAGATCACGGCCGGCCCGGCGAGGGAGATGGTCTTGCCGGCGCCCATGAATAGCCCGGTTCCGATCGTGCCGCCGATGGCGAGCATCTGGATGTGCCGCCGACTCAGCGAGCGAGCAAGGCTCGGATCCGCGTGCGAGTCTCGGGCTGCGGCCCCGGTACGTGAGGTTCCGGGTACCGCGGTGGTGCGTTCAGGCATGGGGCTTCTTCCTCAAAACGGCACAGACGCAGCCACCCAGAGGACGACCGTGTCAACCCGTTGGGGCCTCACGGTTGTGAAGCGGCCCGACTCGGGTTCTGAAGTAGCAACGCTACGTCCTCGGGCGGGCGTCCCCCGAACCCGGGTGGCAGCCGAGGCGCACCCCAGCCCGCACCCCGCGGCCGCGGGCCAGACCTGATCGACAGGTGTCGAGCATCCGCGGGCCAAACGTCGTCGGCTGTTCGGGCGTGGTGATCCCAACCGGACACAGGGTCAAGACAATATGTCTTTGGTGGAGAACCGGCCGTAGGCCAGGGTACCGAACACGGCGATGTAGCCCAGTTGCAGGAGCACGTTGTCGCCGAACGAGCCCAGGTCCATGGGCTGCCGCAACAGGTCGGCGAAGCCCAGCCAGTAGTGGCTGAAGAGCCACGGATCCAGCCACGACAGTTGCGGGAGCACGTCGAGGATCTGCACGACGACCGACACCACGACCGTGGCGGCCATCGCCCCCACGGGAACATCGGTGAGGGTGGAGATGAACAACCCGATCGCCGCGAAGCCGAGCAGCGAGACGGTCACGTAGAGCGAGATCAGCCCGGAGCGCAGCAGCGATTCCGGCACGCTGATCACATCGCCCGAGAGCAGTGTCACCGGCCCGACCGGGAACAGTGCGGCCCCGATCAGGGTCCCGGCCACCGCAAGGGTCAAAGTCGCGGCCAGGCAGAACACGGCGACGCCGGCGTACTTGACGAGTAGCAGGCGCAAACGCCCGGCCGGGGCCACGAGCAGGTAGCGCAGGGTGCCCTGCCCGGCCTCCCCCGCGATGGTGTCGCCGGCGACGACGCCGATGGTGAGCGGAAGGAACAACGGGATGGCCACGATCATGGCGGTGAACGCCACGAACAGGCCGTTCTGGGTGACCCGGTCCAGGAAGGGCGGGCCCTCTCCCGGTGCCAAGGTCTCCGACGAAAGCCGCACGGCGACGGCGAGCAGGATGGGGATGAGAGCGATGGCGACCAGCATCGCCCAGGTGCGGCGGCGGCGGAACAGCACCGTTAGCTCGGAGCCGAGCAGGGCCGGTCCGGCTGATCGGCGCCTGCTCGGAACGCCGTTGCCCGACACCTTCGAGCTCGCCACGCTATTGGAGGACATCGAAACCTTCTCCGGTCAGGGCCACGAAACGTTCTTCCAGGCTGGATTCCTCGATCAGAAAACCGCGCACGCGCACGCCACCGGCGACGAGAGCCGTGACGATGGACTCCGGCTGCCCGGTCAGGTCGACCGACATTTCTCGGGGCAGCGGAGCCGCGACCCAGGGGTCCTGCTCGGGCACGTCGCTGTGCACGGGTGCCAGACCGAGGCCGGTCAGCACGGCTGCGGCCGCGGCGGCATCCGGTGTGCGCACGCGGACCCGCGTCTGGCCCACGTGGCGCAGGTCGGCCAGCGTGCCCTGGGCCACGAGGTTGCCGCCGCTCATCACCGCGGCGTGAGTGCACATCTGCTCCACCTCGGCGAGCAGGTGGCTCGAGACGAAGACCGTGGTGCCCTCGGCCGCGAGCGACCGCACCAGGCTGCGCACCTCGCGGGTGCCCTGCGGGTCGAGCCCGTTCGTGGGTTCGTCGAGCACGAGCAGCTCGCGCGGCTGCAGAAGCGCGTTGGCGATGCCGAGCCGCTGCTTCATGCCCAGCGAGTAGGCAGCTACCTTCTTGCCGGCGGCGTGGGTCAGGCCCACGCGCGCCAGCGCCTGCTCGACCCGGGCGCCTCGCGTGCTAGACGGCGCGTTGCGGTCGGCGGTGTCGAGCCGGCGCAGGTTGGCGGCTCCGGAGAGGAATGGGTAGAACGCCGGTCCCTCCACGAGCGCGCCCACGCGCGGCAGCACCGCGTGCAGACTGTCGGGCATGCTCTGCCCCAGCACGCTGATCTGCCCACTGCTGGCCTGGGTTAGGCCGAGCAGCATGCGGATGCTGGTGGTCTTACCGGAGCCGTTCGGCCCGAGGAATCCGAAGACCGCTCCGCGCGGGACGGCCAGGTCGATCTCGTTCACGGCGATCTGCTCGCCGAAGCGCTTGGTGAGACCCCGGCTCTCGATCGCGAGATCGGGAGCCGGGGTTGCGGCTGTCACTGTGTCGTGATCACTGGGCGGCGGCGGCCTGGAGCATCTCCACCGGAACGGATCCGGCGAAGACACGGCCGTCATCGGCGAGAAACACGTTGACCAGGGCTGTTGAGAATAGTCGCCCACCGTCGACCGCGGTCGCCAGTTCCGACATGAGCGGGTTGGCGTTGAGTTCGGACGGAACGGATGCCGCGGGCACTTCGACGATGGCGTCCCAGCCGCTTCCCGTCACGAGGGGAAGCTTCTCAGCCGGAATCTCAGGCTTGGCCTGGTCGGCGGGCATCTCGGTCACCTCGGGCATGACCGGAAGGGCGACCTCTTCGACGGTGGTGCCGGCTGGCGGGCTGAAGTCGAACAAATCGGCGGACGGGGTGCTGAAGTCGACGGCGGTGAAGCCGACCTGAAGAGCGGGGTCTTCCTGGCCGTCGGCGCGCACGGTGACTTGCAGCGGCACCCCCGTCTCAGAGTCGACCGAGATCGACACCGATTCGACCAGGGTCCGTGTGGTCTTGGGGGTGAGCACCAGCTCATAGGCCGTGCGACCGGCCACGGTGCCGTCGGTGCCGACCGAGACGGTGGTGCTCGGGTCGATCTCACTCAAAAAGCGCTCGGCAACCTGCGAGGGCGTCGACAGGCCGGCCGGGGCAGAGTCAACTATTTCGGCGAACTTCGCCTCGGCGATGGCCCGGGCGTCGGCGGGGATGGTCAGGTGGCTGGCGGTGTTGGTCTTGGAGTCGTAGGTCCATACATCCGTGCCGTTACTCACCACGTTGCGTTCGGCCATGCGGTCCTGGATCTGCACGCGGGCTTTCGCGGGGCCGTCGGAGTCACTGCCGTCCACATGAATGCGGGCCGTGTGCGAGCCGCTGAAGAGTTCCATCACGGAGGCGAGCGCTCCGGTGGCCGCCGCCCCCGGTTCGGTCGTACCTTCCGGTGCGGATTCGGCCATCGAGTCGCTCATGGACTCGGACATGCCGGCGCTCAGGTCGATGTCGGGTAGTCCCAGCTCGGCTGTTTTCTCGACGGTGCCGGAGAACGCACTGATGGTGCTGTCACTGACCATGAGTAGCACTTGCTCGGGCGTTTTGTCGGGCAGATCGACGGCTGCACCGGCCTGCAGAGGTACAGCAATCACACCGGCGGCGATGACAACCGGAACGACGATGGCGGGAAGCCACTTGGTTGAATTGCGTGACACGATCAACGACCTGTTCCGAAACGATTCATATCCTGATGCTACGCCGAGGCTCTGACAGTCGGCTCGGAATCCCGCTGGGAGGTTGCTCACAAATAGAGACGCCGAGCCGTGAGCGGGTGAGCCCGCGAACGTCTAACCGAAGAGTTCGCCGAGCCAGTTCTCCTTTTTCTTGGGACGGTACCCGTCACGGTTGTCGTAGCCACGGTCTCGGTCGTCATAACTCCGGTCGCGCTCGCCGTACTGCGCGCGGTTGCGGGTGTCCGGATACGGCTGAACCGGTGCCCCGGCGACCGGTGGGACCGGCGCTGCCTGGGCGGCTTCCTTTTCCACGCGGTCGAGGATCTTGTCGAGTTCGCCGCGGTCCAGCCACACGCCGCGGCATTCGGGGCAGTAGTCGATTTCCACACCACTGCGTTCGCTCATCACGAGGGTGGTTGAGTCATTTGGGCACTTCATAAGATTCCTCCAGGACGTCGTGGACTTTCGATCCTAGACGCCCGACCGGACTGATCCTGAGAGTCGTCGGATGACAGAAATCGTCCCAATGGATGTTCACGGGCGCTCGCGGTGGTGTGAGGGGAGTGCGCACCAATCGCTTTCGGCGGTGACGGTTTCACGGATGGACGACTCCGTCCTGAACGAATTCGACGGAGACTTTGCCAAAATTTGCCGAAAATCCGCCCGAAATGCAGTTTCACACGAGAATCTCCGTCGAATTGGTTCGAGACTGAACTCGGCGCTCCGCGGATGATGAACAGCCTCTCCACCGCCGTCGCGCTCGTGTTCAGTCGGACTGGCCGACGCGAAGACCGGATATTACGCCCGGCAGGACCCCGTCTGGCTGGCCACCTTCCTCAAGGCCGCGCCCGGACGATCCATCAACGACGAAGTCGTCTTCGACCACCTTGACGTGTTCGGATGGAGCGATGGCGAACGGCGAGAGATCGACGACCACCACACCCTTCAGCTGGTCGACGTCGCCACTGCGACCGGGGCGTGGAACACGATGAGGGATGTCGACGCGCCCGCGGCACCAGAAGATCTCAGCAACGCCCTCGACTGCAACCCGATCGCACGTCACTCCCTCGACGCCTTCTCCCCCTCGGCCTGACAGTCGACGTGCCATCCGCGACGAACCAAAAGCAGCGAATAGACGGACCACCATTGCAATGCGGTCGACTCAATCGAACCATTTCCCGGAGGACTTCGGGCGTTGCTCTCCGAACCAGGCCTGTCCGTCGACGATGACCGCGTCCGTGTGATCTGCCAGTGCTCAGCGGCACGGGCTCAGGGCAGACAACTATTCGCTGTTTCGAACTTTCCTAGTCTTCTGCGGCCCGTGATGTCGCCCAATCCAATGAGTGCCGAACCTGGGTGGCGGTGAGTCGTGTGGTGCCACCGCAGTTGGTGCACTCGTTGGCGTACGACCTGGCAAGGGGAAACAATGGCACTAAGAACAGCGTAAACTTCGTCGACTTTTTCACCACCCGCTGCTGGGCCAGAGTCCCACAATATCCGCACACGAACGAGACAACATTTATCACGGCACGATGCGCACGCGTGCCGGAGAGAAGGAACACGATCTACTTCCCCGATTGCGCGGCGGGATCGGGCACGGAGTCGGACTTCTTATGTCGAGGCCGGTCGAACTCATCGGCGTCTAAACGATTCGGGATGGTCACTTTTTCGGGTTCCCTGCGCTCATACGGGACTGCGCCGGCAGATGATTGATGACGTTTGACATTGTGGTCTTTCCAGGTGCATATGGAACGGCACGACTCTCTTCACCGCGGCCGCGGCAGTGCCGTCAATAATATGTTGGCCCGTCCCATCCGAGGGACATGCCGCAGACACCTCACTGGGTAATCTGCTGGCCGAGGTCACCCGTGACCCGGCTGTTCCTGTCCGCTCCAGCGTGCTGGGACTGGGACTGGGTCATCTCAATCATGGCCGCGGTACCGGGGTGGTCACGCGTCGGTGAGCGCTCTCGGGCCCCTCTCGGCACCGCCCTCGGCCGGGAAAGCGAGCCGGCGCAAAGTCTCCACGTTTCGCATACTGATGGCCGGGCCGCGCAGGAAGGAGGGCACGAACCGGCCGGGGCCGGCGGTGGCGTCCTCGGTGATGCGCACGACGCATCCGCCACCTCGTGCCTTCACATCGAGGGCCACGTGGAACTTCCCGATCGGATAGCCACGGGCCGTGAACAGCGCGTGCCCGGGTGATTCCCACTCCAGAGCAGAGGTGGAGTCGTCGATCAGAGCCGGCCAGACGCCCACCGAGTGATGGATGGAGCTTCCGGCTGTCGGCCAGGCCGCGTCGACAGCCCGCATGCGGGAGGCTGCGACGACCCAGCTCGGGTACAGCCAGACGTCAGCGAGGACGGCGAAAACGTTCTCGGGCGGACAGCTCATGGTGCGGTAGGTCACGGCCACTGTGTCACCTATTTCTGGTTAGTCGGGGAAAGATCGGGGGCTGTGCGCACCCCGAGGTCGTGTCGAAGAGCGCTCAGGGCCGCGTACCAGCCGGCCAGGCCGTGCACGCCGGGGCCCGGCGGTGTGGATGACGAGCACAGGTACACGCCGCTCAGGGGGGTGCGCCAAGGGTCAGTGGACAGTACCGGGCGACGCACGAGTTGGGTCAGACTCACCTCGCCGGCCGAGATGTCACCGCCGACGTAGTTGGGATTGAGCTGTTCCATCTCCGTCGCGGTGCGACCGGCGCTGGCCAAGATCGTGTCACGGAAACCCGGGGCATAGCGCTCGATCTGGCGCACGATCGCTTCGGTCTGGTCGATGGTTGAGCCGCGCGGAACATGGGTGTACGCCCAAAGAGTGTGCTGACCGGCCGGCGCGCGACTGGGGTCGGTGCCGCTGGGCTGGGACACGAGAACATACGGCTCCTCGGCGTGTCCGCCGCGCGCAACGGTGTTCTCGGCTCGCCGGATCTGAGCCCGAGTGCCGCCCACGTGCACGGTGCCAGCCGCCCGCACCCCGGCAGCCTGCCAGGGCACCGGACCCGAAAGCGCGAAGTCGACCTTGGCGACGCCGTTTCCGTACCGGAAGGCGCGCAACCGTCGCGCGTAGGCGCCGGGAAGCTCGCCCTCGGCGAGTCGCAGGAGCGCACGCGGCGTCAGGTCAAGCATCACCACGCGGGCCGGCGGCAGTTCGCTCAGCCGCCGCACCTCGGTCGACGTGACGATCTCACCGCCATGAGCGAGCAGATCGTCGACCAGCGCGGTCACGATCGCGCCGCTGCCGCCGACCGGTATCGGCCAGCCGCCCGCGTGCGCATACGTGGCGAGGGTGAGGCCCGCACCGGCTGTGACGATGCTCGGCATCGACCTGATCGTATGGGCGCTGACGCCGGAGAGCAGGGCAGGCGCGGCTTCGCCCGAGAAGCGCAGGCCCCAGAGCGGGCTGCCCTGTTCGAGGGAGCGTAAGCCGAAGCGCAGCGCGGTGACCGGATGCTTCGGCAGTCGCAGGAGCTGCGCACCGGTGAACTGAGCGACCTGCTCGGCATGCGCCACGAGGGGCGCAAACAACCGATTCCAGGCCGCGCCGTCCCTGCCCAGTTCGGCGACGGTGCGCGTCAAGCTGCGGTAGGCGAGGCCGGCGGTGCCGCCCGGCAGCGGGTGGCCGTAGGAAACCTCGGGAATTGCCAGTTCGATCCGATCCGCGAGCCCGAATCGTTGAAAGAACTCCGAAGCCAGCGCGAGTGGGTGCACGGCGGAGCAGACATCGTGGTGGAAGCCCGGCAAGGTCAGTTCTGCGGTCGCGGCGCCGCCACCGACGCCGGCGGACTTCTCGTAGACGCGCACAGAGAATCCGGCCCGGGCGAGGGTGACCGCGGCGGCGAGGCCGTTGGGCCCGGAGCCGACCACGATCGCATCAACTTCCGGCACTCCTCGGCGCGCAGTCACCATGTCACTCTCCACTCGTCATGGGAAGAGTCTTCCCTAGTGCCCTGACGTCGTTCACAGACACCATACCGACGACAGCGATTGAGTGTCCCCGGTGCGAACAGTGTGACTGGAAATACGCAAATCTCAGGTTTTCATAAAAACTCACGGTAGTGCTGAGGTGCCTGGACTCGAACCCAAACAACTGACAGTAGTCTCGGCCGTGCGGCCCACCCGCTACAGGGGCAAAATGCCGCGGATTTCCGCGGTTTTGATGTGGCAAGTGCACGCGCTGGCACGGACGAATACGGGCCAACTCTGGTCACGCCAAGGGGTCTTCGGCGCGTTTCTGGTCACATCCTCGCGCGTGCCGTACACAGAGTGAAAGGCCTCTCATAGACCGAAGGCGGCACTGGATGCGCCGCCACATCCGTCATCGATGTGCGATTTTGTCGGCGGCTCGACGCTGGCCGGTGAGCCGAGGTACGAGACGCACGAGGATCACCATGACGACCAGCTCCACGAGGGTCTGGGTCACCACGGCCAGTGCGGCCACGGACAGGGACTCCGCTAGCGCAAGCGCCAGAGGGAGCACCACCAGGGAATTGCGGGTGGACCCGCTGAAGACGAGCGCGCGGGTCGCCGGCACGTCCAGGCGTGCGAGTCGACTCGCTGACAACCCGACGACGACCATGATGACCGGGAACGCGATGTACAGCGGCACCACCAGCAGAAGCGAGGCGATCCGCATGCTTACCACCGCGATCTGGGATCCGATCACCACCGCCAGGGTGGCCATCATCAGCGGCACCGTAATAACCTGCAGGACGGCTTCGATTGCCCGGCCGAACCGGTGCCGACGGCCAACCCATTGAACTGTGACCGCTGCCAGCAGGGGAATCTCGATCATCGAGACGGTGTTCGGGCCGGCGAACAGCAGCAGGTAGATGGGAAGTAGAACAATCTGTAGAAGCATCAGCAGAGGTGTGGCCGCCAGGAGTCGTTCACGTGCCCCGCCGGCCAGACCGGTGAACACGATCACATAGTCGACACACGGAGTCAGCAGCACGAGCGGGGCACCGAGGAGCAGTGCCCGGTCGCCGGCAACGAATCGTGACGGGCCGAACGCGACCATCGGAACGACGATGAAATCGACGGCAATCGCGGTGCCCAGAAAACGGATGTCCACAATCCGCCGGCGCTCCATCCACCGCACGGGTCCCGCCATCGTGTATACGCACAACGCCCTTACCCTCGCGTCGGATGGGCCGATGTCCGACTCCCGGCGGTGAGCGAAGAAGGATCCACCTTGAGCGCTATCATCGTTTAATGACGATCAAATCTTCGGTTCTGTCCGATGGGTGCGAGCAACGCAATCCTGCGGCGGCGCTGTTCCACTCCCTCAGTGACCCAGCCCGGTTGAGCATTGTGAAACGAATGGCCGGCGGCGAGGTACGGGTCAGTGACCTTACCGACGAGCTGGGCCTCGCCCAGTCCACGGTTTCGGCGCACGTTGCGTGCCTGCGTGAGTGCGGCCTGGTGGAAGGCCGTATGCAGGGCCGCAGCGTGTACTACTCGCTGTCTCGTCCGGAGCTGATTGACATGCTCGCCCAGGCCGAGGTTCTACTCGCCGCAACCGGCAACGCGGTCAGCCTGTGCCCGATCTACGGCACCGGCAGTACCGGCGTCCCCCTGACAAAGAAGCGCACACCATGAGTGCTGCCTGCGGTTGCAGCGACGAGAAAAACGGGACCAAGGCATCCGAAGTGGAGGAGACCGCCAGTTTCTGGCAGGTGAGCGAGATCCGGGCGGCGGCAGCCTCCGGTGCACTTCTCCTTGCCGCGTGGATCGTCTCGCTGACCGGCGGCCCCCAGGGGCTGCTGCTACCGCTGGAAATCATGGCGCTTCTGATTGCCGCCTGGACATTTGTTCCGTCCACCCTCCGACGACTGCTCAAAGGCAAAATCGGGGTCGGTACACTGATGACGATCGCCGCCGCCGGCGCGGTCGCGCTCGGGCAGTTCGAGGAAGCAGCCATGCTGGCATTCCTCTACGCGATCTCGGAAGGGCTTGAGGAATACTCCCTGGCGAAAACCCGCCGCGGTCTGCGCGCACTGCTGGACCTGGTCCCGGTTGAGGCGATCGTCCTGCGCGACGGCGCCGAGGTCACCGTCGCCCTGTCAGCACTCGCCCCCGGCGACCGCATGGTCGTCCGGCCCGGGGAACGTCTAGCCACCGACGGGAGGATCATCATCGGCCGCACGTCCTTGGACACCTCTGCGCTCACCGGAGAGTCCGTCCCCGTCGAGGCGGGACCGGGAACCGAGGTCTATGCCGGGTCCATCAACGGCACAGGCCCGCTCGAAGTTGAGGTCACCAGCACCGCTGAGAACAACTCGGTGGCCAGGGTCGTTCAGATCGTGGAGGCCGAGCAGTCCCGCAAGGGGCCCGGTCAGCGGCTGGCCGACTCGATCGCCAGCAAGCTGGTTCCGGGCATCCTGATCGTTGCAGTCCTGATCATCATCTTCGGCTTCATCGTCGGCGAACCACTGCTGTGGTTCGAACGTGCGCTCGTCGTTCTGGTCGCCGCCTCGCCCTGCGCCTTGGCCATCTCTGTCCCGGTCACCGTGGTCGCCTCCGTCGGCGCCGCCAGCCGCATGGGCGTTCTCATCAAGGGCGGGGGTGCCCTGGAAACCCTCGGCCGGATCCGCACCATCGCATTGGACAAGACCGGAACCCTCACCCGCAACAAACCCGCCGTGACCGATGTCGCCACCACCGGATCCGCTTCCAAAGACGATGTCCTCTTCCTCGCGGCCGGTCTGGAATCCCGCAGCGAACACCCCCTCGCCCACGCCATTCTCGCCGCGGCTCCGGACCGGGCGTTTGTCACCGACGTGGATACCGTCCCCGGCGCCGGCCTGGAGGGCCGGGTGGACGGGCGACGTGTACGTCTCGGCCGGCCGGGGTGGATCGATGCCGGCCCCCTGGCCGCCGACGTCCAGCGGATGCAACAGGCCGGCGCCACCGCTGTCCTCATCGAGGACAATGGGCAGGTCATCGGCGCCATCGCAGTCCGTGACGAGCTGCGTCCCGAAACCCGGCAGGTCATAGACCGGCTGAGCGCATCCGGATACACCACGGTCATGCTCACCGGCGACAACCTGGTCACCGCCACCGCCTTGGGGAAGGCTGCGGGCATCACCAAAGTCCACGCCGACCTCCGCCCCGAGGACAAAGCGGAAATCATCCGCACCCTCAAAGCCCGCCAGCCCACAGCCATGGTCGGCGACGGCGTCAACGACGCGCCGGCCCTCGCAACCGCCGACACCGGCATCGCCATGGGCGCCATGGGCTCCGACGTCGCCATCGAAACAGCCGACATCGCCCTGATGGGCGAAGATCTGAATCACCTACCACAGGTGCTCGACCACGCGCGGAGAACCCGGAGCATCATGCTCCAGAACGTGGGCCTGTCCCTGCTGCTGATCGCCGTGCTCATTCCCCTGGCACTATTCGGCACGCTCGGCCTGGCCGCCGTGGTCCTGATCCACGAACTGGCCGAAATCGTCGTGATCGCCAACGGCGTCCGGGCGGGCCGGCTGAGCCGCACAACCGCGCTGGGAGCCGCGCAGTCCGCCCCAGCACTGGAAGCGGCAGGGTGAACGCCGAAGCCACGCTCTCGCGCGGGGTGGCCCCCGAACTGGGGTTGATCAGCATCCGTCTTCTCTACAACCCCCGCGCGTCCGCCGGGACGGCACGAGGATTCAGCGGAGACGCCAGAAACTTCATCGACCGGCTCGACAGGTGGACACTCGTAGCCTGGCCGTATCAGCCACCGCAACGTGCTCGCCCGTGTGTAACACACTGCGCATGAATGCATGAGGATGGTTGCACACTCGGCCCAGAAAGTGAGTGAGTCGAGTTGGCCGTGGAGGTCTTCGCGATGCTCGCCGACGCCACGCGCATCCGGGTCATACTCGCGTTGCGGGACTCGCACTGTCGGTGAACCAACTGGCGAAAATCGTCAACAAGTCCCAGGCCGCCGTATCGCAGCATTTGGCGAAGCTGCGCCTCGCCCGCATCGTGACTACCCGGCGCGAAGGAACCCGGGTGTTCTATCGCCTCGCAAACGAGCACGCCCGCCAGCTTGTCCCCGACGCCATCTTTCAGGCCGAACACGCCCTCGATGGCGTTCCGGCCCACCACCGGCACCCGCACGACACCGCCAGCACAGACCTTGAAGTGGACGCGCATGCGTAACGTGTTGCGGAACACCGCCTACCGAAAACTGTTCAGCGCCCAGGTTGTGGCGCTGATTGGCACCGGCCTGCTCACCGTCGCACTGGGGCTGCTCGCCTTCGATCTGACCGGCGGGGATGCCGGCATCGTCCTGGGCAGCGCCTTGACGATCAAGCTGCTCGCCTATGTGGGCGTCGCCCCGGTCGTGTCCGCGCTCACCAGCCACGTCCCCCGCAAGGTGCTGCTGGTGTCCTCAGATGTTCTCCGGGCCGGGGTTGCGATCTCGCTCCCGTTCGTCACCGAGGCCTGGCAGATCTACCTTCTCATTTTTGTGCTGCAGGCCGCTTCCGCGACCTTCACGCCCGCGTTCCAGGCGCTGATCCCGGATGTTCTTCCTAAGGAAAGCGAATACACGCGGGCGTTGTCGCTGTCCCGTCTGGCCTACGACCTGGAATCCCTGCTCAGTCCCATCCTGGCGGCCGCGCTCCTGACCGTGATCAGCTACCATTCCCTGTTCGTGGGAACAGCGCTCGGCTTCGTCGGCTCGGCCACACTCGTGCTCTCCACCACCCTCCCGGCGATGAGATCCACCGCAGCCGCACCGTTCGTCGACCGGCTCACTCGACGCGTGCGCGTGTTCTGGCGCACCCCGCCGCTCCGTGCACTGCTCGCGATGAACCTCGTCGTCGCCGCGTCTACCGCGATGGTGATCGTCAACACCGTCATCCTCATGCAGAACAGCCTCGAACGAACCCAGGTCGATTTCGCGATCACCCTCGCTTGCTACGGACTCGGCTCCATGCTCGTCGCCCTCAACCTGCCGCGGGTGCTGGATCGCTATCCGGATCGACGCGTGATGCTGACCAGATGCGCCATCCTCCCGAGCGGGCCCGTCGCCGTCGCGCTGCTGGTCCTGGCTCAGGACTCCGCGCCGGCCTGGCCCGGCGTGCTCACGGTCTGGTTCGTTCTCGGCGCCGCGACCGCACTGATCCTCACGCCGTCGGCCCGGCTCCTCCGCCGCTACTCCGACGACACCAACCGGCGAGGGGTCTTCGCCATCCAGTTTTCGCTCTCCCACGCCTGCTTCATCATCACCTACCCGCTGGCCGGGATCCTCGGGGCAACGCTCGGACTTGCCCCGACTGCCCTCGTCCTGGCCGCTATCGCCGTACTCGCCGGACTCGCCGGACTCGCCGGGCTCGCGGCGGTCCGGTCGTGGACATCGGCGTCAACACAGCTTCAGAAGGCCAATAGGTGAAGGACTACGGCTTCGTGTGAGTCAACATGCCTGAGACTTCGATCTGCCCTCGTGTCCCGACTGTGACGCCGACCTTGTCGAGGTGCAGGTCCGCGGTGGCGGGTCTACGTACGGTGGCCACGAGGAGCTTGCTGGTCCGGATTGTCTCCTTGCCGGTGGCGCTTGTCACCTCGGCGATCACGTCGCGGGTGCCCTCGGATTCTTCCTGCGACACCAGCCGGGAGCGCACCCGGACGGTCATCTCGCAGCCGAGCGGGGAGAACAGTTGTGCTTGTTCGAGGGCCACGTAGCCCCCCCCCCCCCGGACCAGCGATGACTCGGGCGCTTCGTCTAGCTCCATGCGTTCGCCGAGGTCAGCTAGCCCACCTCGGACAACCCCGCAATGGGTGGTGCCCACGGGGCGGAGCCGGTGGCCACGAGGTACTGGTCCGAACGCATGGTTTCCTTGCTGCCGTCGTCCGAGGTGATCTCCAGTAGCGGCTCCTCCGTAGTTCCCGTGAACGTTGCGTCGCCGTGACGGAAGGCCCAATCGTATTCGGCGATCAAGTCCCCCTAATTGCTGGCCCGCATCGTGTTGACCAGAGCGCGCTTACCCTCGATTAGCTTCTTCATATCCACCGGCTCCGCAGAGGCTGCGATGCCGGGGATTCGCCTCGCATCCAAGGCAACATGGCGAGCTTCGGCGGCCGCCAACAAGGCCTTAGACGGCATACATCCCGTATTGACGCAGGTGCCTCCGATAGTTGCACGCTCGACCACTACCACTTGCTTGTCAAGCCTGGTCGCCAGGATCGCGGCCGCGAATGCTGCACCACCGGAACCGATGATCGCCAAGTCAAAGTCGGTCGGCGTGTTTTTACACATGAATCCTCCAAGTGCTTTCAATCGGCAATCGCGCTGCCGCCGCGCAGTGCGGTGTGCACGGACCTCAAGTCTCGACCTTCCTCACGGCTGGAAGGTCAAGCCGGACCACGAGTCCGGTCATGGCAGGAGCACAGGGTGCGCATAGGAGGAACGGCTGATGTGGCCGGGATGACGGCGAAAACGCTGCGCTATGTCGAGGATCGAGGCTTGCTTCCTCCGCCGGACAGGATGCGATCCTGACGAGATCTGCAGCTACCTGAAGACCTCGCGTCGAACACATTGAACCGTGCCATGGGCTGCGGGACCAGCGGCATCGGAGAGCATGTGCTCTGACCGCCGGTCGCCGCGACCGCATCAGCAGCCGATGCGCAGGCGCGTTTTTGCTCAGGCCTGTATAGAAAGCAGTATTATCGTAAATAATACAATTCGACAAATCATGGTCTCGCTGAGGGTCCGTCCGAAGAGACAACGGCATGAGTGACGGGAATGCAATGAACGGAAGACGTGCAGTGGCCATGGGCGCGATCCCCCTGGTCATCGTGGCGGCCGCGACGGCAATTCTGATGACCACAACCGATGACCCGGAGGCCCGGGTAGCCATGCATGAGGTCTCGTGACTGGAACGGTCTGGGTCGCCAACGAAGATGGCGCCAGCCTGACAGCCATCGACGCGGCCTCGAACAAGGTCGCAACCACCCTGACCGGTCTTAAGAGCCCACACAATGTGCAGGCGACAGCCGATGGGGAGTCCGTGTGGGCCGTCAGTGGATCCACGTCTATGGCGATCAAGCTCGACGCATCTACGTTGGCTGTGACGGGAATGGTCGCCACCGGCGCCATGCCTGCTCACGTTGTCATCACTCCGGATCTCACGACGAGTTACACAACCAATAACGCTGACGACACCGTGACGGCAGTCAATGCCTCGACGATGCAGTCGGTGGCCACCATCCCCGTCGGGACAGGCCCACACGGGCTCCGGCCAAGCCCCGATGGAAAATGGATTTACGTCGCCAACATCGGCGGAACGATTCTGGGCGTCGTCGATACCGCAACTAACTCACAGGTCGCAGAGATTGAGGTCGGCGCGGCGCCCGCCCAAGTGGCATTCTCGCCGGACTGACGCTTCGGGTACGCCTCGCTCAGTGGGGAAAATGCCGTTGCCAAGGTAGACGTGGCCACCCGCAAGCTGATCGGAAAGACCGCGGTCGGCTCAAGACCGATCCAGACGTTCGTGAGCCCGGACAACAAGTACCTATTGTTATCAACCAGGGCACCGACGACGAACCATGCACAACAGTCTCGATCCTGAGTGTCGATACATTCAAGGTTGTGAAGAGCGTGAAGACGGGCGACGGCGCCCACGGCGTCGTCATTGACCCCTCCAGCCGACACGCGTACGTCACCAACATGGCTGCAGACACGGTCGCCGTCCTCGATCTGAAGTCGCTCACCGTTGTGGCACGTATCCCGGTCGGATCCACACCAAATGGAATCAGCTTCTCAACGCAAACCGTCGAACCGTCCCCGGAAACAAAGTTGGAGCTTCCGGTGGTTTCTGGCGACTCCTCGACGATGAAGCACCAGGCACTTTCAGGCGCTGACGGCGCAGTGCGCATGGGGGAGGTTAGGAGCGAACCAATCGTGCGATTGCGATTGAAGCTTCCTTGATCTTGGCGTCGCCTTCTTCACCGCCGGCAGCGACAGCGGCAACAACACAGTGGCTCATGTGGTCCTCGAGTAAGCCCAAGGCCACGGACTGCAGAGCGCTGGTCATAGCTGATATCTGCGTCAGAATGTCGATGCAGTACAGCTCATCTGCAACCATTCCCTGCAATCCCCTGGCCTGTCCTTCGATTCGTCGGAGGCGCTTCACATACGCGTCTTTGCTTGATATGTAGCCGTGCGGGCCAGCGTGGGTTGTCATCGCGCTCTTGTCGCTGAAATCACTCATTGGTGTGTGTATCCGATCTGGTCTGCCCCGCGCGATCCTGGTGGCCTGCCGGCGAGTGGTGGCACTTTGAATTTTCCGAGTATACCCCCGGGTGGTATACCTCACACGCGGCGGGGTGACCAACTGTGCGCACCGATCTCATGTTGACCGGGTACCCCCCTGGGGTATACCGTGGATGTATCCCCTGGAAGTACGTCCCGACGGTTGCTTCGATCGCCGGGGAACGAAAGGAATCGCGAATACTATGTCGACGTCGAATAAAAACGACCTTGGTCTTACTGACTCTTCGTGCACGTGCGGGTCGCACGATCACAAATCCGAGCGCACCGCGGAACCTACCGGCATGACCACCACTTTCCAGGTATCGGGAATGACCTGCTCTCACTGTGTGAAGAGCGTGACGGCCGAAGTGGGCAAGGTCGCCGGAGCCGAAGCCGTGGACGTTGACCTTGTTCCGGGCGGCGTCTCCGTGGTCACCGTCTCCAGCTCCAGACCCCTCGATCCCGCCGCTGTGGCCGCCGCCATCGATGAAGCAGGCTACGAACTGGTCACGGCGACACGATGAGTGGAGAGCAGGTCGACCTTCTCGTCGGCGGCATGACCTGCGCCTCCTGCGCGGCGCGAATTGAAAAAAAACTCAACCGGATGCCCGGGGTCGAGGCATCGGTGAACTACGCCACCGAGAAGGCCAGTGTCCTCATCCCTGACGGCACGACGGTTGAGGATGCCATCGCGGTGATTGAGGAGACCGGATACACGGCCGCACGTCCGAAACCGCCTGAGGCTCCGACACTCGATGTGCCCACGGACCAAGACCGCGAAGTGGCCAGCCTGCGCCAGCGGCTGATCCTGTCCGCCGTGCTCGCCACCCCCGTGCTCCTGCTCTCAATGATCCCCCCGCTGCAATTCACCAATTGGCAATGGCTGGCTCTCACCCTTGCCGCCCCGGTCGCCGTCTGGGGAGCATGGCCGTTCCATCGCGCTGCCTGGGTGAATTTGCGCCACGGTGCTGCGACTATGGACACCCTGATCAGTATCGGAGTGCTCGCCGCACTCGGCTGGTCGCTGTACGCCCTCTTCCTGGGAATGGCTGGAGTCCCGGGCATGACCATGGCCTTCAGCTTTACCGCCACCCCGGGAAGCGGTGCCGATGAAATCTACCTGGAGGTCGCATCCGCCGTCACGGTGTTCATCCTGGCCGGCCGTTACTTCGAGGCCCGTGCGAAGAAACAGTCTGGTGCCGCGCTGAAGGCGCTGCTCGAACTCGGGGCGAAAGAGACGACCCTTCTGCGGGATGGTGTCGAGACCACCGTCCCCACCGCGTCGCTGGTCGTCGGCGACCAGTTCGTCGTCCGTCCCGGCGAGAAGATCGCCACGGATGGAACCGTTGTAGAAGGTAACTCGGCGATCGACGTCAGCATGCTCACCGGCGAGTCCGTTCCGGTCGAGGTCGGGCCCGGCGCAGCCGTGGTCGGCGCCACCTTGAACTCGGGTGGTCGCCTGGTCGTGCGGGCCACCCGCGTTGGCGCGGACACGCAGCTCGCCCAGCTAGGCCGCTTGGTCGAACAGGCGCAGACCGGTAAGGCCGAGGTACAGCGCCTCGCCGACCGGGTCTCAGCGATCTTCGTCCCGATCGTGATCGGGTTGTCGCTGGCCACCCTTGTGGTCTGGCTGCTGCTCGGAGCAGGGACCGTCGTAGCATTCACCGCGGCCGTGGCAACGCTCATCATCGCGTGCCCGTGCGCGCTCGGCTTGGCGACCCCGACCGCTCTGCTCGTGGGCACCGGGCGTGGTGCGCAGTTGGGCATCCTGATCAAGGGACCCCAGATTCTCGAATCAACCCACCGGGTAGACACCATCGTGCTCGACAAGACCGGCACGGTCACGACCGGCCGGATGACGCTCGTGGCCGCCGTTCCCGTCGCTGGTGGAGACGAGCAGCTCCTGCTTCACCTCGCCGGAGCCGCGGAAACGGGTTCCGAACATCCCATCGCCCAGGCGATTGTGTCTGGTGCCCGGGAACGCGCCGGCGAACTACCGTCACCTGAGTCCTTCGCGTCGACGGACGGTCTCGGCGTTCAAGCCCTGGTCGGCGGTCGGGTCGTTCTCGTGGGACGTCCGCGCTGGCTGACGGAACAGTGGACTATCCCGCTTCCGTCAGAGCTCGAGACGGTGCTGGCCGCCTTCGAGGCACAGGGTCGAACCGCGGTCGCCGTCGCCTGGGACGGCCAGGCCAGGGGTATCCTCGCCGTCTCTGACGTCGTCAAAGACACCAGCGCTGCCGCGATCGCGGAGTTCCGTCGCCTGGGTCTGCAGCCGGTGCTTCTCACCGGCGACAACGAGGCCGTCGCGGCCTTCGTTGCGGCTGAGGTCGGTATCAGCGACGTTCGTGCCGGTGTGCTGCCGGCCGAGAAAGCGCAGATCATCCGGGAGCTGCAGAGCGAGGGTCGCGTTGTTGCCATGGTCGGCGACGGCGTGAACGACGCTGTGGCACTGGCCACCGCGGACCTGGGCATTGCGATGGGGACGGGAACGGATGTCGCCATCGAGGCCAGCGATCTGACCCTGGTCAGAAGCGACCTCATCGCGGCAGCTGATGCGATCCGACTCTCCCGGCGCACCCTGTCGACCATCAAGGCCAACTTGTTCTGGGCCTTCGCCTACAACGTGGCGGCGATCCCGCTGGCCATGCTGGGCTTGCTCAACCCGTTGATCGCCGGCGCGGCCATGGCACTGTCATCTGTTTTCGTGGTGAGCAACAGCCTCCGGCTGCGCGGCTTTCGCGGACTCAACGTGGCGGGTGCCCCGATACCTACCGGAACGCTCACCGCACATCCTGCCACCATCGGGTGACCTGCGAGATCGCATTCACAGGTCGAGCAGTGTGAAAGTCGATACTGTCGAGGGGTATGCGCGGGAACCAACCGCGACAGGAACGGGACCGGAGGCGACATGACGCTGGATAGCACAGCACACGTGGTTCCCCGCACGAGGCCTGTCCTCCTGTCTGGTTTGGTGGCGTTGGTCGCCATGGCCGGACTCCTGTTCGGTGTGCTGGCCATGAACTCCACGCATGCCAGTCACGAGACGGGTGGGACCGCGGTTGCATCTGACCCCACCGCGCAGGTCGGTGTCTCCCCCGTTGTCACGGCGGGCGCTGTCTCGGCGGTTTCCGTCATCGCACACACCGGTCTTGGAGTCGTGGATTGTTCCGATTGCATGTTGGACTGTGCGATCCTAGCGATGACCTGCACCATCCTGCTGGTGCTCGCTTCGCTGATCCTGCTGGCTCGGTTACCGTCAACGTACCGCAGGCTGTTCGACGCGGGCGGGCACATCGCTCGGCTCTCTCACCGCCTCGTCCTGGATATTCACAGGCCGAATCTGACCATTCTTTCCATCAGTCGCATTTAGACCGAACCGCCGCCGACGCGCCCTCATGGACGCGTGGCCTCCTCGAGCGCGCCGGCGCCTCGGTTTCTCAAGTCTGACTAATGAATGGAAAAACAATGCTCAAATCACGTAAGTACCTTCTGACGGGGGCGGCCCTTGCCGCCGTGCTCACGCTCAGCGCCTGCACCAACGGGACAACCCCCGACAGTTCGTCCGGGTCGTCCAGCACCCCCACTGCGTCCGCTTCTTTCGGGTCGGCTGATGTGACTTTCGCACAGATGATGATCCCCCACCACGAGCAAGCTGTCGAGATGAGCGAGGACATCCTCGCCAAGGACGAGGTCGACGTGCGCATCACCGACCTCGCCACGCAGATCAAAGCCGCCCAAGAACCGGAAATAGAGCAACTCAGAGACTGGCTCGCCGAGTGGGGCACCGATGAGACCAGCACCGGCGGCATGGATGGGATGTCGGGGATGGGTGACGGTTCCGACGGAATGATGTCCGACGACGACATGATGGCCCTCGAAAATGCGTCGGGCCCGCAGGCCGGCGAGCTATACCTGGAACAGATGATCGTCCACCATCAGGGCGCGATCATGATGGCGGAGCTGGAACTGGATGAAGGTCGAAACGAGGACGCCAAGGCCATGGCGTCGAACATCGTCACGAGCCAGACCGATGAGATCGATGTCATGAAGGACATCCTCTCCACCCCGTAGGACCCCTCACCTTTCCCGGCGGTAAAGCCTATCGAGACCCGTCGCCGTCTGCGGGCGGCAGAAAAACACCAGCGTCATCGGCAGCCCCGCAGGCTGGCACGCAAATCGCGCCGACAACAGTCCGACCGACCGGCTCCGCCACCAGTGCGGCGGCGATTGTTCGGCGTCGTGGCGATGGCCTTCGTCGCGCTTTTCGCCGTCAGTGTCTCGCTCCCCGCTCTCGCTCGCAAAACCCGGCCCGGCCGCGGCGAATCCACAGAGCCAACTGGCCGCTGACGCGCCCCAGGTCGTGCCCATCAACGAAGCAGACACCGTCAGCGTCCTGCGCGACGTTTTCACCGTGGGACGAGTGCAGAAGCCGTAGCCAGGCGCCTATAACCAAAGGTCGGGCAGCTATGTCAAGGACGTGACTTCGCCAGTTCAGCGGCCGTTCACAGTCGGGGTCTTCATCACGACGGACTGCGGTCCGCGCGTGCCGTCCTGCGACCGCTGCTCGAGCTTCAACAAGGGCCTGGACATGAATCCCGGCGTGAACACTCCCAGCCAGGCAGTCGCGGACGGCATCGTGAAGGACGTCTCGGCAACCGACGCCAGCGGACTCGGCGTGTGCGCCATCATCGAGCACATGATCGACGGCCGCCTGGTCTCGCGATGGTGGCAGTGGGCGTTGCCACCCTGGGGGCTGGAAAATGATGCTACCGATGCCCTCCGGGCGCGGCGGCGGAACGAGCATCGGCTCGGTGTACGGACTCGGAGTGTTCTCCGGTGCCGCCAGCGCGTGCTGCGCCCCAGTCCTCGCCGATGTGGCGGCGCTCTCCGGTGCCGCTTCGTCTTTCCCGGCCGCCGCCGCAGTGGGCGTCGCCTACGTATTCGGGATGGTCGCGCCCCTGTGCGCCTTGGCGTTGGCGTGGGACAGAAAAAACTGGGGAGCAAGTCGCCTGCTCGCGGCCACGACCATTCCGATCGGGCCCGGGGCCCGGTGGCGGTTGCCCGTGGGAACAGTGCTCTCAAGCGGGTTGATGATCGCCATTGGCGTGCTCACCGTCGTCCTCGCGGTGCAGGGACCGGGCATGGCACCGGACGGGTGGCAGGTTGAACTTGCCGCAGCACTGGGGCACTGGGCCGCCGTCATCCAGCAGTTTCTGGCCTTCATTCCAGGGTGAATCTCGACGCTCGCCGTCTTCGCCGCTCTCGGCGCTTTGGTCTGGACGGCGCTCCGCAGCCGAAAGCACGCAGCCACGCCGACCGCCTCCGGCAACCGACCCGACCAGGCGCATACGCGCGCCCAGACAGAGGAGTCACAGTAATGGCATCACGGAAGAAAGGCCGTCCGGGCATACGCCCGCAGTCACGCGCCAGGAGCACCGGGTTGCGCCGGGCAACGATGGTCGTGGGCATCTTGGCGGTTGCGGCAGCCATCCTGGTAGTCATGGAAAGCACTTGGAACGGGACCCCCACGGCTGTGGAAAACACCGCCTCCATCAATTACGCCGTGGGTGCTCCCGGCCCGGGCGCGGAAGCCCCCGACTTTTCTCTCGCTTCCACGGCCGGGGGGACGGTCAATCTCAGCGACTACCGTGGCGAGTCCGTTCTGCTCTTTTTCCATGAGGGGATCGGGTGTCAGCCGTGCTGCGACCAAATCCGCGGTCTGGACGCCGCCCAGACCGAGCTGCAGTCTGGCGGCGTCGATCAGCTCCTCACCATCACCAGCGGGCCGGTGGACCTGATCGCCCAGAAAATGGCCGACGACAAACTGACGGCGGACGCTTTGGCCGACACCCGTCTGGATGTCTCCCTGACTAACCAGACCAACAAGGACGGAATGATGGGTGAATCCCGCAACGGACACAGCTTCATCCTGGTTGGGCCGACGGGGGAAATTGAGTGGCGCGCCGACTACGGCGGCCCGCCGAACTACACCATGTACGTGCCGGTAGACGAGATCCTCACCCAGATGCAGGCTCTCCGGACCGACGCCTGATGCGAATCACCGTACTGACGCAAGCCTCGTGCCACGCCTGCGATCAAGCCAAGCTGGTAGTGTCCCGACTCTCCGCGGACTACTCCTTTCAGGTCGAGGCGATCGGCCTGGACACCGATGAAGGCCGGGCTCTGGCCGCTCGGAACGGCATCATCTTTGCCCCCGGCATCCTGATCGACGACGTCATGTTCAGCTACGGGAGGCTATCGGAGAAGAAGCTGCGGCTCCAGCTGTCCCGCCCCGACGTAGCCGCCCAGGGGCAGCCGGGCTCGAACGGCAGCTCACAGAACGTTGCCGTACACCACAATGCACATCAGCAATAGAGAGGACCGTCCAAATGGAACACCCGAACACAGAGGACAGAGCACATCGGCAGGCGATCGTTGCGGCCGCACGAGCACAGCTGAAGCGGGGCGAGCGGCGTCGGAGCTTCTGGATCTACGGCTTGGGCACCGTCGTCGCAATCACCCTCGTGGCGACCGTTGTCTCCATCTTCGTCGTCAACCAGAAAGACCAGGACGCGGCGAGATCGGCAGCAGACAAGCCAATCAGTGGCGTGGAGAGTTCTGATGGATTGAGCCGCGACCACGTGGTCAACGAGGTTGCGTTTCCGACGCTTCCCCCCGTCGGCGGAGATCATTCGGCCGAGCTGACAAACTGCGGCGTGTACACGAAGCCGGTAGACACCTGGCGGGCCGTGCACTCGCTCGAGCATGGCGCGGTGTGGGTCACCTACCGATCCGATCTGCCGCAAGAGCAGATCGACACTCTGACGGCTGATGCGGCGTCGAACCCATACGAACTCTTGAGCCCGTATCCTGACCTCCCCGCCCCGATTGTCGCCAGCGCCTGGGGAAAACAACTGCAACTGGACAACGTGGATGACCCCCGCCTGCAGTTGTTCCTGCAGACCTACCTACAGGGCCCACAGACACCCGAACCCGGCGCACCCTGCTCTGGTGGCGTCCAGGGCTGATCGGCACGGGATCCCGCGGGCGCAGCAGGGACCGTACGTTACGATGGAAGGTAGTTGATTAGGGTTTTCGTTTCCATTAGAGCGTAGAAGGGAACAACCCATGGTGCGCCCACTCGGCACGCTGGAACAGCACGTCATGGATCGCATCTGGTCCTGGGGGCGCCCGGTCGCCGTTCGCGAGGTGCTGGAGGATCTCCAACGCGAGCGCACACTCGCCTACACAACGGTAATGACAGTTATGGACAACCTGCGCCGCAAAGGCTTTCTGACTCGGGAGAAGGACGGCCGTGCGTATCTTTACCGACCTGCGCAGACTCGTGAGCAGCACACTGCCGCGTTCATGGGGGAAGTCCTTGCCGGAGGAGCTGACACTTCGGTGACATTTTTGCACTTCCTCGACCATATTCCGCCAGAGGAAGTCGCCAGCCTCCGTCTTGCCCTTGACGAGCACCTTCAGGGTCGCACAAGCACCACGCCATGATTGCTCCAGCCGTTTTGGCGGTCCTCGCCGTGATTCTGGCCGTCCTGGGGCCGACCCTATTGCGCCGGATGTCGTGGCTCGAGCGGTCTCCCCGGATCGGGATCACTGCGTGGCAAACGCTGAGCGTCTCAATTGTTTTGGCGGTGCTGCTTGCCGGTTCGAGCCTGGCCATCCCCGCGATTCCCTGGACCATCAACCTCGCCGACTGGATCCGTACCTGCGCGATGGCCCTCCTCGCGCAATACTCCACGCCAGGCGGTGCCGTGGTCAGCGCCACCGGCGCTGCCGCCGCAAGTGCCATCCTCGTCCGGGTCGCCTATTGCCTGGCCGCGGACCGGGCAATCGCAGCCCGTAACAGGAAAGTACAACTGGACGCCCTGGCCCTCATTGCGCGACCCCACCTCCGATACGACGCTCTCGTCGTCGACCATCCGGCCGCCGCCGCGTACTGCCTACCAGGCAGGGTCCGTCAGGTCGTCTTGACCAGTGCCGCCCTGTCGGCGTTGGATCACAATCAGCTCCTCGCCGTTCTGGCCCACGAACGGGCCCACCTGCGGGGACGTCACGACCTCATCCTCGCGGCGGCCGACGCGCTACAGCATGCATTCCCCCGTGTCCCAGCATTTCGAACCGCACGCAGAGAACTGGGCCGGCTCGTCGAGATGCTCGCCGATGACAGTGCGGCCCGTCATAGTGACCGGACCACGGTCGCCACCGCCTTGGTGCGCCTGGCTGAACACGGGCTGACCCCCGCGGCGGCCCTCGGTGCTGGCGGAGAATCAGCTCCCAGCCGAGTCAGGAGACTTATTTCACCGACTCGGCCCCTCGGCGCCGGGAAGACAACCGTCGCTGCTTTGGCTATGGGATTGTTGATCGCCTTGCCCTTGTTCCTCGCCATCGCCCCCGCATCCGCAGCGGGAACAATGGACCCGTGCCCGGAGGACGAGCAGTCCTTGACGATGTGATCGACGCTGCGCATTCCCCCGGAAGCCCGGATCTCACACTGCAACCGCACTGACGGCCATCGAACAGGTGTTGAGGCTGAATAAGAACCTCAATTCGGCAGATGCAGCGTGTCCACCTCCGGGCGCAGTGTGGTCAACTCCATTTCATCGGCCGCCGACAGCGACTTCGGCGCATCAGCTGTCGTCTTCCCTCGCATCATGAACCACATCATCAAGCCCATAGCCGCTGGGCAGGCCAGGAGGGCCAGACCATAGAGCGCCGTACTCACCGTGACGCCTCCAGGCTTTTATTGCCAGCCTCCGACGAAGCGTCGCCAGCCGGGTGATGGGCCATCATCTGCTCGTGCATTTTCGCCATGCCGGGTGCACCGGCCGTCATATCAGCCGTGTCGGACATCCCGGCCATCATCTGTTCGTGCATTTTCACCAGGCCAGGTGCTCTGTGCATCGCGGCCATGTGTCCGCGGGCGCTATCCTCGGCCTGACCCGCCGGGGCCGGAGGGCTGCTGCCCTCGGCCGCGTAGGCCGGAGCGACGGTGCCTGCTGCAAGCAACGCTCCAGCGGCCAGGGAGATGATCCAGATTCGTGAGCGCATGAGCGCCTCCTTCTTTGTCTACTATCTTTCATAGTAGTAGCCGAAGTTGGCTCCCGTCGCAGTGAACCGCGGTCACACAGGAAAGCCCCTGTCAGGAGTCGTTGTTACTTTGCTTCAATGACGCCCATCATCCCGTTGTCCTCGTGATCGAGGATGTGGCAGTGATAGACAGTCCGTCCGGCGAAGTCGTCGAAGGCGATGCGGACCTTCACTCGTCCCCCTGCCGGAACATTGACAACGTCTTGCCGAACCACCAACTCGACCGCCCTGCCATTTTCCTCAACGAGCTGCATTGGCCAAACGTGCAGGTGCAGGGGGTGGTCCATCTGGCTGGTGTTTGTCAGGGTCCATTCTTCGATGCTGTCGGCCTGAACCGTGGTGTCTGTTCTGTCCGCATCGAACACCTCTTTATTAATGGTGAAACTCATCATCGAGCCGCCCCTCATCCCGCCCATTCCCATCCCGAACGTGAGCTCGCGACGCGCCGTCACGGGCCGCGAACGAAGATCTGGGGGCACGGCCTGCTCGGGGACTGCGGACAGGGCGGTCATCGCATCACCGGACACCGTTAGTGTCGCCACTGAAAAGCCGCGAGGGTTGCTCTGAGCGTCCTGCCCGCTTGGTCCAGCGCCGCCGCCCATCATCCCGCCCATCATTCCGTTCGGGCCGCCGCGGTCGTAGGGCAGGGTCTGGAAGATGGATGTCCCTGAGACAGCGGTAACCAGGAGGTCCGCTCGGTTGCCGGGTAACAGCACTACCTCATCGACGTCGCCGGGGGTCTGGAACCGTCCCGAGTCGATGCCGAGGAGTTGTAGTTCCTGCCCGTCGAGACGCAGCCGCAGGTACCGGGACACACAGGCGTTGACGATGCGCCAACGTTCGCGTTCCCCCGGACGGGCGGTCATCACCGGATTCACCTGCCCGTTGACCAGAACGAGTTGTCCTTCCCGTCCCGCCATCTGTTCCGACGGCGTGACGGGAGGGATGCGGCCCAGGCTGTCCAGTGTGATGTCTGAGATGACGAGCACGCGCTCTCGCGTTGCCCTGATGGGAGTGGGGTCCTCGACAATGATGGCCCCGTAAAGGCCGCCGAAGACCTGATCGGCGACGAACCCGTGGTGGTGCGGGTGATACCAGTACACTCCCGGCGGGTGATCAGGCGGCAGCTGATATTCGTAGTCGAATGACTCTCCGGCCTTCACGGTCACGAACATGTTGTCGCCGTTGTCCGACGGAGAAACATGCAATCCGTGCACGTGCAGGTTGCTCGGATCGTTGAGGCCGTTGTGCAGGCTCACATTGAGCGTGTCGCCCGCCTGAACGCGTAGGGTAGGCCCCGGCACGCCCCCGTTATAGCTCAGCACGGTGGCACCGCGACCGGAAATCTTCACGTCCCCCGGTGCAGCATCCAGGCGTACCTTGAGGCGGCCATCGGCGCTACGCAGCTCGGGCGGCTGAACCAGTGGATCCCCGGAGGGCGCCCCAAAGCCTGAGCTGGTGGCCGAAGGCGATGCTGTCTGCTGGTTCCAGAGAAGTCCCGCTCCCCCGGCAACCGTGCTCGCCAGCCCGAGGCCACCGAGCGTGAGAGCGCTTCGACGGCTGAGAGGCTTCACCGCTTATCCTCGCCCAAGACTGCGCGCTGTTCGCGGTACTGCTCTGCGGTCAGCTCACCCCTGGCGAAACGTTCATCCAGTATCTGGCGCGCGCGGCCTAGCCCAACCTCTCCCCCCTGTTTCCGCCCGACACTACGATCGCCAGAAAACAGCCGAACCATGAGCACGACCAGCAACGAGATACCGACAATTGTCAGCAGCCCGAAGAGCCAGTACAGCCCCATACTTCCTCCATAGCCCCACATCATGATCCGACTCCTTCGACTCATATTTCGAGAATAGACACTGCCGCAAGCATACCCCTTGGGGTATTTTGGACAATCAAACGGCGTGCACCACTCCCCCTTTTCAGGCGGTGCATCCTCCCGGAAGGGGTAGTCGTTCAGTGCGCCTCAAGCCGTCACGGCGAGCAGCGAACGACAAGTGAGCCGTGAGCCGGTAGAAGCATTCCGGAATACTATCTATCCTAGTAGCGTTGCCTGATTAACGACCCAGAGGCCCTACGACAGCCTGCCACCGACGAGGTGGATCGCCCCGATCGTATACCCCCCATGGGTATAGGCTGAGAGTGTTCGACACGGAGATTGTCGCTGTGAGGCCGATTCTTCAGAATGGAAGATTCACATGACTCAGGAAGCCGAAACTACTGTCCTCGAAGTGCAGGGCGTTCAATGGGCATCCTCGCGAGCGATCGTCGAGTCGGTGCTCGCCCGCCGCCCCGGCGTGTTGAGCGTTGATGCGAATCCGGTAGCGCAAACCGCGAGCGTGACCTTCGATCCCAGGCAGACCTCCGTCACTGATCTGGCGGCATGGGTCCGGGAATGCGGTTACCACTGCGCTGGACGCTCCGTGCCCGATCACATCTGCGATCCGGTGGCGTCATCCGTCACCGACCACACCGAACATGAAATGAAGACCGGACAACCGCCTCGAACCATGCAGGAGACCATGGGGCATGGTGGCGCGCACGGCGACATGTCCATGGCCGGCATGATCCGGGACATGCGCAACCGGTTCATGGTGGCGGTGATCCTGTCGGTTCCGATCACCCTGTGGTCGCCGATCGGCCGCGACGTTTTCGGTTTCGCGGTTCCTGCCCCGTTCGGGCTGCGGGATGACGTTTTCGCGTTGATCCTGTCTCTGTCGGTCATTTTCTATTCGGCTTGGATCTTTTTCGATGGGGCCTTCCGGGCGCTGCGGGCTCGAACCCTGGACATGATGGTTCTGGTAGCCGTCGGTGTCGGAGCGGGCTGGCTCTATAGCCTGTCTGTCACCCTTACCGGTGGTGGGGAAGTTTTCTACGAGGCTGCGACCGTTCTGACCAGCTTCGTCCTCCTGGGCCACTGGTTTGAAATGCGTGCCAGGGGCGGCGCAAACGACGCCATCCGCACGCTGCTCGAGTTGGCACCGTCGATGGCATTCGTCATCCGAGACGGGGAACCGGTTGAGGTCGCGACCGCGGAGGTTGTCCCGGGCGACCTCCTCCTGGTTCGGCCCGGAGCAAAAGTTCCAACTGACGCCGTCGTAGAAGACGGTGAGTCCGACATCGACGAATCCATGGTCACCGGGGAGAGCCTTCCCGTCGCCAAGAGCATCGGATCCAACGTGATCGGCGCCACAGTGAACACCACCGGAACCCTTCGCGTGCGGGCGACCAAAGTCGGCGCCGATACCGCACTCGCGCAGATCGTGGCCCTGGTTCAGGAAGCACAGAACTCCAAGGCCCCCGGACAACGGCTAGCCGACCGCGCGGCCTTCTGGCTTGTGCTCGTAGCCCTCATTGGCGGCAGCGCCACCCTGGGTGCGTGGCTCTTGGCCGGCGCGAGCCTTCCTACCGCGATCCTCTTTGCGATCACCGTCGTCGTCATCACCTGCCCGGATGCGTTGGGCCTGGCGACACCGACCGCCATCATGGTCGGCACCGGCCTGGGCGCCAAACGCGGTGTCCTCTTTAAAACTGCGACCGCGTTGGAGACTTCGGCTCGAATCGACACGGTCGTCCTGGACAAGACGGGAACTCTGACCCGGGGCGAACCAGAGGTGACGGACTTCATTGCTGTTGGGATGGATGAGGTCGAGTTGTTGGCCCTTGTCGCTGCAGTGGAACGGGAGTCCGAGCATCCGCTCGCCGCAGCCGTCGTCAGTTACGCCGTCGGGCGCGGCGCGACTGCGTTGGAAGCATCTGCGTTCCGCAATGTTCCGGGACATGGTGCCGGCGCAACAGTCGCAGGACGCCAGGTGTTCGTCGGCAACCGCAAACTCATGGTCGCCCAGGGCATCGATATTGATCCGGTGTCCGCCCAGCGTCAGACGTTGGCCGCCACCGGACGGACGGCGGTCCTCGTCGCCGTCGACGGGAAGGCCGCTGGGGTCATCGCCTTGGCTGACGCCGTTCGAGAGACCGCGGCGGCCGCCGTTGTCGCTCTTCACGAAGCGGGAATCGAGGTCGTCATGCTCACCGGCGACAATGAGGCGACCGCGCAGCGGATCGCATCCATGCTCCAGATCGATGTTGTGATCGCCGAGGTGCTCCCGGAAGACAAGGCCGCGAAAATCAAGGAGCTGCAGGCGTCCGGCAAGCGAGTCGCGATGGTCGGCGACGGAGTCAACGACGCTCCGGCCTTGGCACAGGCGGACCTCGGCATCGCCATCGGGGCGGGGACGGACGTCGCCATCGACACGGCGGACGTAGTCCTGATGCGGTCAGACCCCCTCGACGTCCCCATCGCCCTGCGCATCGGGAAAGGCACCGTGCGCAAAATGCGCCAAAACCTCGGCTGGGCGGTCGGCTACAACGCGATCGCGCTCCCCATTGCCGCCGGCGTTTTCTTTCCGACGTTCGGCATCCGGCTCAGTCCGGAAATCGCCGCCATCTCCATGTCCGGCTCCAGCGTCATCGTCGCGGTCAACGCGCTGCTGCTCAAGCGGCTGCGCCTCCCGCGACAGCCCGAGAGCACGACGGCCACCACATCGGCTGACGGAGCAGGGAATGACGTCGGAGTTTCAGCCTGATCTGGCGCCGGCCCGCAGGGGTACCACGACCGCGAATCTGGCTCCCTGCCCTGTCCCTCCCGACGAGGCCGTCACGTCCCCGCCGTGCGCACGCGCTATTTCCCGGGCGATCGTGAGACCGATCCCTGATCCGGCGGAGCGGCGGGCCTGTCCGGGCACACGGTAGAACCGCTCGAAAACACGGTCTGTGTCCTCCTCGGCCAGGCCCACTCCCGTGTCGATCACGACGACCTCACCACGGCCGTCGGCGCCGTGCGTCGTGATGGTGACCGCACCGCCCGCCGGGGTGGCGAGCAGGGCGTTGCCGAAAAGGTTGGTCAGAACCTGGGTGATCCGGTCCGGGTCCACGTGCACGGGCAGCGGCGTGGCGACGTTGAGTGTCAACGTCACGCCCGAATCTTCGAATTGCGGAGCGAGCCGGTTGGCCGTGCGGCGAGCAAGATCGGCCAGGTCGGCATCGACTGGATGCAGGTCGAGCCGCTGTTCTTGAGCGCGCGACAGGCTGGACAGGTCATCGGAGAGGCGATGCAGGCGGCGCAGTTCCTCGCTGAGGGAGGCGAATGTGTCGGGGCTGGCGGTGAACACGCCATCGATCAGCCCCTCGACGTAGCCGTCCAGAACGGTCAGTGGGGTTCGCATTTCATGCGCAACCTCCCCGAGCAGCCGGGTTCGCCGTGACTCGGTATCGGCCAGGGCCTGGGCCAGCGTGTTGACGTCTGTGGCCAGCGCTGCGAGTTCCGGCTCGGAGGGGACGGGGACCCTGCCTCCGTATTTTCCGGCAGCGATCAGTTTGGTCGCGGCCCGCACAGCGTTGAGGGGGCGAAGTAGGCGCCCCGTGACTGCCGCGGCGACGAAACCTGCGGCGATGACGCTGGCCAGTACCCCGACGATCAGCGAGGTCGTGAGCGCGGATAGGAAGGCGGAGCGCACGCTGGTCGCGTCCATGGCCCCCATCGACATTCCGGTGCCCTCACTGTCCATCATCATCCCCAGCCGGTCTTCGAACAGTCGAGGAGCGAGCAGCGAGATCGTCAGATAAGCCACCATGCCGCCGACCACGGCAATAGCGGCATAGGAGATGAACAGGCGCAGCGAGAGGCGCATCTTCATCTGGGCCCGGCCACAAACTTGTAGCCCACGCCCCGCACCGTGGCGATCAGGTGTGGATCGCCGGCATCGTCGCCGAGTCGTGCGCGCAAACTGCGGATGTGAACATCGACGACCCGTTCGTCGCCGTAGAAATCGTAGCCCCAGACTTTTTTAAGCAGTTGTGCCCGGGAAAACACCCGCCCGGGCTCGGTTGCGAGTGCGGTGAGAAGATCAAACTCCAGGCTCGACAACCCCACGGAGACTCCATTCGCCTCAACCTCTCGGTGGGCGGGTTTGATGGACAAGCCATCGAAGCGAAGCAGGGCGTCTCTGTCGGTTCGCTCATCCCGATTGTCACGACGGAGCATTGCCTTCACTCGAGCCGTCACCTCGCGCGGGCTGAATGGCTTGGTCACATAGTCATCCGCACCCACACCGAGCCCCACGAGCTTGTCGACCTCCTCCGCCCTGGCCGTGACGAGGATCACGTACGCGTCGCTGAAGCCTCGCAACTGCCGGAGAACCTCCAGCCCGTCGATCCCCGGCAGCATTACATCCAGCAGCACGAGAGCGGGAGGGTCCTTATGGAGTACCGCAAGCGCCTCGGCGCCGTCCGCGGCCTCCGCTACGTCATAACCTTCCGCTTCCAGGTAGCCGCGCAGGACCGTCCTGATCTGCGCCTCGTCGTCGACAACCAGGACCTTCTGCATCGCTCACCCCTTTTCTTCTGATTATCGCCGTCCGGCGGCACGGACTCTGCACTGCGCCCCAGGGACTCGGCGAGGGAGGACCAACTCAGGCCTTACCTCTCGAGCACCTGCAACCGTTCTCGGTATTCCGTTTCATTCAATTCACCCTTCGCGAAGCGATCATCGAGTACTTGACGCGCTGGACTGCGCTCGCCTTGTCCGCGGCTCAGCGGAGTAGTCCCGCGGAACCCTCCGCGTTCAGTTCCGTCAGCAAAAGCCCGCACAACCCAGACAACAAGGAGGATGACTGCGACGAGCATGAGCAGCCCTACCGGCCATCCCCACGTCATGTTGTATCCGTTTCCCCACATCATTTCTTCTGCTCCTTCAGTTTGTGTTTATTTTCGTACATCCAGGCAGCCCGTGGACCGGTCCGCCTGTTCAGGAGACGGTCAGGTCCGCGCCATCCCCAAGCCCATCCCTACGCCCATCCCTGCGCCCGAGTGCATACCGACTCCCGAACCCATGCCCATCCCCTCACCTGGGGTGTGGGTCGCGTTCAGCATCGGGTCAATGCGGCTCCTCATCTGTTCTACGGCTGCCTGCCTGTCATCAGATGACAGAGTGCTGTTGGAGTCGAGAGTGGTCCTCTGCTGGGAGAGAATTGCGTCTTTGAGCCCAGAAACCGATTTGCCCTGGGCTTCAGCGACATCCGCGAGGGACCCACCCGACTGGACCCGGTCCTGCAGCTCCGTCCGACTCAAGCCGAGGTAGCTCGCGATCGCGACCATGGGCGAACTCTGCCCGAATGCCATGCCGGCCAAGTGGCCTGACCGGTGCTCGCCAACTGACGACGAGGTCGTCGATGGTGGCTGGGAAATAGCCCCATCACCGGTAGATGCCTGCGCCGCGGCAACACCGCCCGTGACAAGCGCTCCGACAAGCCCGAGTCCCGCAACACCAGCGGTCATGTTCTTCCGATTGAATTTCATCAGTCTCAACACCTTTCGCGTTCAGCCACCAAGTTGGTGTCTACACACCAGCATGCAGACCGCGCATGAAGCTCCAGCCCCCGAGCATGTGAAGGTTTGATGAAACGCGCTGGCCAGGCTCATACCAATCCGCAAAGCGCATGCCGACGGTCGTTATGCGTCGATTCCTGACACCGACGGCGCAGCAACCAACCGTCAACTGTTCGAGTCATCGTCTGAAAATCAGATTGTCCACCGTATCCCGACAAGCCGGGAAAGACATCGCAGTGTGCACCTTGGCGCTGCGGGCTGAACGCCGAACGGCGCCGAGTGTCGGCCCGGTTGCGTCGTTACGAAAGCGAATCAACCCGGGCGGCGAAACGCCGCTGCAGCCCCGCATGGCGCTTGTGATAGTGGTTCTAAACACCGAGGCGGACCTGGGCCAAGGGGAGAGGATGGGCGATGGGTGATATCGCCGCGAAATCCTGCACCTGTTACTGCTGGGGTACCTGGACTCGAACCAAGAACAACTGAACCAGAATCAGTCGTGTTGCCAATTACACCATACCCCACTGCCTGTTCCTCAGAACGGACCGACTCGTAACTCTAACCCACTCAGAGTGCCGGGACAAACCCAGAGCCGAAATCATCGCCGGCTCGAGCCGATTGCCGGGGCAGACCCCGAGGGGCCCGACACCGCGCGGCAAGTCACTCGAGAGTGGTGGCAGCCAGACGTGCAAGACGCAGCACGGACTCCGCCTTGCCCAGGATCTCCATCGATTCGAACAGCGGCGGCGAGATGCGCCGGCCGGAGACCGCGACCCGCAGGGGGCCGAAGGCCACGCGCGGCTTGAGCGCGAGCCCGTCGATCAGCGTCTCGGTCAGGGTGGTGTGCACGCGGTCGTGCGTCCATTCCGCTTCGGGAATGTCGAGCAGCGCTGCCGTGGACGTGGCGAGGATCTCGCGCGTGTTCTGCGGGAGCGAGGCGAGGGCATCCGGCTGGTAGGCCAGCGAGTCGCCGCCGATGAACAGGAAACCGAGCATGCCGGGTGCCTCGCCGAGCAGGGCGATGCGTTCCTGCACTAGCGGTGCGGCGGCCTCGAGAATAGCCTGCTGCACCTCGCTGAGTGGTTCGGTCACGTCGCCGGCGGCCACCAGGTACGGGATGACCCGGGCGGCGAAATCGGCCGGGTCGAGCAGCCGGATGTGGTCGCCGTTGAGCGACTCGGCCTTCTTGAGGTCGAAGCGGGCCGGGTTCGGCAGCACGTCGACGACGTCGAACGCGGCGATCATCTCATCGATCGTGAACACGTCGCGGTCGCTGGAGAGGGACCAGCCGAGCAGCGACAGGTAGTTGACCAGTCCCTCGGGAACGAAGCCGCGGGCGCGGTGGTGGAACAGGTTGGACTCGGGGTCGCGCTTGGAGAGCTTTTTGTTGCCCTCGCCCATGACGTAGGGCATGTGCCCGAAACGCGGCACGAACGTGGCCAGTCCGATGTCGATCAGCGCGTGGTACAGGGCGATCTGGCGCGGCGTGGAGGAGAGCAGGTCTTCGCCGCGCAGCACGTGGGTGACGCCCATCATGGCGTCGTCGACCGGGTTCACGAACGGGTACAACGGATGCCCGTTGGGCCGCACGACGACGAAGTCGCTGAACGAGCCGGCCGGGAAGGTGATCTCGCCGCGAACCAGGTCGTCGAAGGAGATGTCCGTGTCGGGCACCTTGAGGCGGAGCGCCGGCGAGCGGCCCTCTGCACGGAAGGCCGCCTTCTTCTCATCGCTGAGGTCGCGCTCGAAGTTGTCGTATCCGGCCTTCGGGTCGCGGCCGAGGGCGACGTTTCGCACCTCGATCTCCTCGCCGGTGGCGAAGCTCTCGTAAATGTGACCGGACGCCTTGAGCTGCTCGATCACGTCACGGTAGATGTCGTAGCGCTCGGACTGGCGGTAGGGAGCGTGCGGTCCGCCGACCTCGACGCCCTCGTCCCAGTCCAGGCGCAGCCAGTGCAGCGCGTCGAGGAGCTGCACGAAGCTCTCCTCGGTATCGCGGGCCGGATCGGTGTCTTCGATCCGGAAGATGAACGTGCCGCCGGTGTGCCGGGCGTAAGCCCAGTTGAAGAGCGCCGTGCGGATCAGACCGACGTGCGGCGTTCCGGTCGGCGAGGGGCAGAACCGAACGCGAACGTCGGTGCCGGTGGCAGTGGAAAACGGGTGCGCAATTGTCTCAGACATCACCCCCGATTCTAGTTGCCTCCGGGTGAGGGCGCGGGTGGGGATACGGGTGGCGCCGCGGATGGCGCGTCCGGTCCGGCCAGCGCGGCGAGCCGGCGCAGGGTGACGGCAATGGCCGCCACGCCCGCGGACCCAGTGACCGTGACCGTGTGCAGGGTGCGGTGGTCGCGGCCGCGGGTGGGCCGGATGGCGACGAGAGGCTGCGCGCCGACGGAGTCGAGGGCAAGCGCGGGCAGCATCGCCACCCCGATGCCGGCCGCCACGAGGCCGAGCACGGCGGCCGCGTTGTCGGTCTCGTAAGAGATGCGGGGCGTGAAACCGTTGTGACCGCAAAGCTCCAGCAGGTGGCCGCGGCACCGAGGACATCCGCCGATCCAATTCTCCTCGGCCAGGTCGCCGAGGTCGACTGCGCTGTTTTTGGCCAGGGCGTGTCCGGCCGGCAGCACGAGCATCATCTCGTCCCGGCGGAGCCGGGTCACGACGAGGCCCTCGGCGCTGTCCCGGTGAGGGTCGACCCGGTCGCCGGGGTAGCTGAACGTGATCGCCAGATCGGCCTGATTCTGGCGCACCAGAGCCACGGCTTCGGGCGGCTCGGCCTCAAGGTAGGTGACGCTGACTCCCGGATGGCGGCGCTGCAGGTCAGCGAGCAGGCGCGGCACAATGGTCGCCGAGGCGGAGGGGAACGCCGCCAGACGCACCCGGCCCGCGCGCAGGCCGCGCAGCTCGGACAATTCCCCCGCGGCGGCGTCCAGGGCCCCGCTCACGATGGCGGCGTGCCGGGCGAGCAGCCGGCCGGTCTCGGTGAGCCGCACGCCGCGGCCGATGCGTTCGATCACGGCCATCCCGATGCGCTGCTCGAGCCGTCTAAGCTGCTGGCTCACGGCGGGCTGGCTGTAGCCGAGCGCCGCCGCGGCCGCCGTGATCGAGCCGCAGTCGGCGAGCGCACCCACGACGCGCAGCATGGTGGAGTCGAGTTCGGGCTGGACGATGGCGGGCACGAAGTGATCATAACTGATGCTTATGGATTGCCTCAGCTACTGGTTATTGTCAAATGAATAGGCCGGTCGCATGCTGGAGAAATGATCCAGAGCGACTCTTCCGCGTCCCGTTCGACGCTGCCGGCCCGCATCGGCGTGCGCGAGGCGCGCGAGCGGTTCCGGGGCGGCCGCGGCTATCTGGCGGCCTGCACGCTCGGGCTGCCGACCCGGGAAACGGAAGCGGCCCTGCGCCTGGACGCCGACGCCTGGGCGCTGGGCACCGCGTCGGCGGCGGGGTACGCCGCCGTGGTCGAACGGGTCCGGCACGCGTATGCCAGACTCGTCGCTGTTCCGGTGAGCCGGGTCGCGATCGGGTCTCAGGCGTCCGTGCTGGCCGGCCTGCTCGCCGCGAGCGTTCCCGACGGCGCCGAGGTGCTCTGCGTCGATGGCGATTTCAGCTCGATGGTGTTCCCGTTCCTCAGCCAGGCGCACCGCGGGGTCACCGTGCGGCACCTGCCTCTGGCCGAGCTGGCCGTCGGGATCACCGCCGACACCTGGCTTGTGGCGTTCTCGCTCGTGCAGTCCGCCACCGGTGCCGTCGCCGACACCGCGGGGATCGTGGCCGCCGCCCGTGCTCACGGGTGCTTCACCCTCTGCGACACGACGCAGGCCGCCGGGTGGATGCCGGTGGACGCATCCGTCTTCGACGCCTCTATCTGCCACAGTTACAAGTGGCTCTGCGCCCCGCGCGGCGTGGCCTTCCTGACCGTGGCCGAGCGGCTGGCCGTACTGCTGCACCCGGTGCAGGCGGGCTGGTATGCCGGCCGGGACCCGTGGGCCTCCTGTTACGGACCGGACATGAACCTTGCGGCTGATGCGCGCCGATTCGACGTCTCCCCGGCCTGGAACTCCTGGGTGGGCGCCGAACCCGCACTGGAGCTGTTCGGGCGGCTCGACCTGTCGACGGTGCGCGACCACGCGGTGGCGCTGGGCGACGCGCTCTGCGCCGGGCTCGGGCTCGCCCCGGCCGGGCAGTCGATCGTGACCTGGCCGGATGCCGACGGCACCGACCTTGAACGCCTCACCCGGGCCGGTCTCACCGCGTCGCGCAGGGCCGGGCGGGCCCGCGTCGCCTTCCACCTGTGGAATGACGAGGACGACGTCGCCGACGCCCTGCGCGCCCTGCGTCCGTAGCCGGGTCACGACGGGCGCGACCGCAGGGCCTGCTCGGCCAGAGGGCCTCGCGGCGACTCGACTACTTCTGTGCGGTGACGGCGGTGATGATCGCGCCGGCGAGAGCAGCGGAGGAAGCCGGATTCTGGCCGGTGTACAGGTTGCGGTCGATCTCCATGTGCTCGGCCCAGGCTGCGCCGGCGACGAAGTCGGCGCCCAGCGCGACCAGGCGGCTCTGCACGAGCCACGGCGCCTTGGGGGCGAGGCCGCCGAGAGTCTCCTCCTCATCGGTGAAGCCGGTCATGCGGTAGCCGGTGAAGGGCCAGCTGCCGTCGGCTCGCTGGGCGGCGAGCATGGCGGCCGGGGCGTGGCAGAGCACGCCGAGAATCGTTCCGGAGTCGAGGGCTTCGGTCATGATACGTCCGGAGTCGGCGTCGACGGCCAGGTCCTCCATCGGGGCGTGGCCGCCGGGGTAGAAGACGACGTCGTAGTCGGCGACCGTGATGTCACTGATCGAGCGGGGCTCGTCGAGTTCACTGCCGATGGTGTCGAGGTAGGCGACGATGGCCGCGGCCCGGTCTTCCCCGCCGGCCGCCTGGGGTGCCAGGCTTCCCGCGTCGATGGTGGGGGCGACGCCGCCGGGCGTCGCGATGGTGATCCGCCAGCCGGCCTCGGTGAACAGGCGGTGCGGTTCGGCGAGCTCTTCGGCCCAGTAGCCGGTGGGGTGCAGGCTGCCGTCGTTGAGGGTCCAGTGATCGGCGGCGCTGACGACAAAAAGTACGGAATTCATGGGTTCTCCAGAGTGTGTGATCGTGTGAAATGGATGCTGTCGGGAAAGTCAGACGTTCGTGCGGACGACCATCTTGCCGGTGTTCTCGCCACGCATGAGGCCGAGGAAGGCGTCGACCGCGTGGTCGATCCCGTCGACCACGGTCTCGTCGAAGACGACGTCGCCCGCGGCGAGCCAGCCGGCCATGTCGGCCGAGAACGCGGGGAAATGCTGCACGTAGTTGCCCACGATGAAGCCCTTGAGGGTCAGCCCGCGACCGATCATGTTCGCCAGGTTGCGCGGGCCGCCGGTCGCCTCGGTGTTGTTGTAGACGGAGATCGCGCCACAGAGGGCGGCGCGTCCGCCGTCGTTGAAGCTGGCCAGTGCCGCCTCGAGGTGCTCGCCGCCGACGTTGTCGAAGTAGACGTCGATGCCGTCCGGAGCCGCGGCGGCGAGCTGCTTGGCGATGTCGCCGTCCTTGTAGTTGAAGGCGGCGTCGAAGCCGTACTTCTCGGTCAGCAGGGCAACCTTCTCGGCCGACCCGGCGGAACCGATCACGCGCTTCGCGCCCTTGAGACGGGCGATCTGGCCGACCATGCTGCCTACGGCCCCGGCCGCGCCGGAAACGAAAACGGTGTCGCCTTCCGTGAGCCCGGCCACCTCGAGCAGGCCCACGTAGGCGGTGAGTGCGGTCATGCCCAGAACGCCGAGGTAGGCGGAGAGAGGCACGCCGGGGATTTCCGGGACGACGCGGAAGCCGGAGGCCTCCTCCTGTACCAGGTCGCGCCAGCCGAACTGGTGCACGACCACGTCGCCGACGGCAACCGCGTCAGAGGCGGATGCGACGACGCGGCCGACGGCCCCGCCCGTCATCGTCTCGTTGAGAGCGTAGGGGGCGGAGTAGGACTTGGCGTCGTTCATCCGGCCGCGCATGTAGGGGTCGACCGAGACGAACTCGTTGGCCACGCGAACCTGACCGGGGGTCAGCTCGGGCAGGTCGATGCGGATGGTGCCGAAGTCGGCATCCGTTGGCCAGCCGGTGGGGCGGGCGACAAGCTGGATCTGGGTGCTGGTGATGGTGATGGACGAGGCCATGGCGGCTCCTCTGCTTCTTTGTAACGAATGTTTTAATATATTGTGTACTGAGCGATACACAAAACCACTCACAGCGAAAACGGAGGAAACACCATGGGGCGGCTGCAGAGTTTCGAGCGCACGACCGTCGTCCAGGCGGCCAGGGACCAGTTCTGGGACAAGGGCTTCGAGGCTACCTCGCTCGCCGACCTCGAAGATGCGACCGGTCTCCGGCGATCCAGCCTCTACCATGCCTTCGGCAGCAAGCGTGGCCTGTTCGACGCCGCCGTCGAGGACTACCAGGCCTCCGTCATCCGCCCGAGATTGCGGACCCTGACCGGGCCGGGGATCGGCCGGGCCTCGCTGCTGGCCTACTTCAGCGAACTCAGGTCGGCGGTCTCCGCCCTGCCGGAGGACTCCCCGCGCCGCGGCTGCCTGCTGGTGAACTGCGCCGCAGGCCTCGCCGGGCACGACGACTTGGCCCGCCAGGTCGTGGAGGGCTACCGGTCCGAGCTGACGGACACCCTTCAGGACGCCCTCCGGGCGGCCGGGACCGCGGCCGGAGGAAGCGCGCCGGACCGCGCGCCGGAACGCGCCCGCACCCTGGCTTCGCTCGGCATGAGCGCCATGCTGCTCGCCCGGGTCAACGCGACCGAATCGGTGGCGTTGCTGGATACGGCGACGGAGCAAATCCGGTCCTGGTTTCCCGTGCACGCCGCAACCGACGCCTGACGATCAGGCGCGCCGCACCGGATTCGTCAGCACGCCGATGCCGGCGATCTCCACCTGCACGGCGTCACCATGCACGACGGAGGCGGACCGGTCTGGGGCACCCGTCAGAATGACGTCGCCCGGCAGCAGGGTGAACACGCTGGAGACGAAGGAGATCATCTCAGCAACGGTGTACTTGAGCAGCGTCGCATTGCCCTTCTGGAAGACCTCGCCGTTGATGCGGGACTCGATGGTCAACGCGGTCCAATCGTATTCGGTGTCGATGACCGGTCCGAGCGGGCAGAACGAGTCGAAGCTTTTGGCCCGTGTGAGGTCGCCGTCGCGCTCCTGCAGATCGCGGGCGGTGACATCGTTTGCTACCGTGTAGCCCCAGATGGAGTCCTCGGCGGCGTCGACGGACACGTTGCGGGTGATCTTGCCGATCACGATCGCGAGCTCGCCCTCGACGTGCACGTTGTCCGTGGACACCGGCACGGTGATCGGGTCGCCGGGGCCGACGACGCAGGTGTTCGGCTTGAGGAAAAACCTGGGCTCACCGGGCGAGCGGGCCGCGGTGGACTGCTCGGCCGCGTTGGCGAAGTAGGACCACGCCATGCCCACGATCTTCGACCGCGGGATCACCGGGGCGAGCAGCTTCACGTCGCGCAGGGCCACGCGCTCCCCGGACGGGTCATAGCCCGCGAACATCGGGTCGCCCTTTAAAACGACGATCTCGTCGTCGTCGACGATGCCGAACGAGATACGTCCCTCGTTACTGAACCGTGCGATTTTCACGCGGGTCCCACCGGGGCGTCGAGCCGGGTGAGCCAGCCGTGGCGGTCGGGCAGGCGGCCGTACTGAATGTCGGTCAGCTCCTGGCGGAGCGCCATCGTGATCTGGCCGGCCGGGCCATCCGGGTCGCCGATGGAGAGGTTCGGGCCCTTGAGCTGCGAGATCGGGGTGACGACGGCGGCCGTGCCGCAGGCGAACACCTCGGTGATGGCACCGGATGCGACACCGTCCTGCCATTCGCCGAGGGTCACGTCGCGCTCCTCCACGGTCAGGCCTCGGTCCCGGGCGAGCTGGATGATGCTGTCGCGGGTAACGCCCTCGAGGATCGCGCCGGTCAAGCGCGGGGTGACGAGCGTGTCGGTGCCATGAACGAAGAACACGTTCATGCCGCCGAGTTCGTCGATGCGGCTGCTGGTCTCCCCGTCGAGGAAGAGCACCTGGGCGCAGCCGTTGTCATAAGCCTGCATCTGAGGCAGCAGGCTGGCGGCGTAGTTGCCGCCGCATTTGGCCGCGCCGGTGCCGCCGCGGCCGGCGCGGGAGTACTCGGTCGAGAGCCAGATCTTGATCGGGGCCACACCGTCTGCGAAGTAGGCGCCGGCCGGGCTGGCGATCACGTAGTAACCGACCTGGTGCGCGGCCCGCACGCCGAGGAAGCTCTCGTTGGCGATCATGAACGGGCGCAGGTAGAGGCTGGTCTCCGCAGCGGAGGGCACCCAGTCGCCGTCTACGGCCACGAGCTGCCGGATCGATTCGATGAAGTCGGCCTCGGAGAGTTCCGGCAGTGCCAGGCGGCGTGCGGAGCGCTGCAGGCGCTCTGCATTCTTCTCCGGGCGGAAGGTCCAGATCGACCCGTCGGCGTGACGGTAGGCCTTCAGCCCCTCGAAAATCTCCTGGCCGTAGTGCAGCACCGAGGAGGCCGGGTCGAGGTGCAGCGGACCGTAGGGCATGACCCGGGCGTTGTGCCAGCCCGCGTCGAGGGTCCAGTCGATGGCGACCATGTGGTCGGTGAACTTCTTGCCGAAGCCGGGATCGACGAGGATCTCTTCGCGCTCGATCTTCGTGCGGGCCGCGGTCGACGGCGTCAGGCTGAATTTCAGCGGGAAGGTGGCGGTTCCGGATGTCGTCGGGGGCGCTGGCTGGCTCATTGGATTCCCTTGTCTGTCAGTCGAGTCACGATGGCGTCGCCCACGGCGCTGGTGCTCCGGGGTGTGTCGAGAGCCGCCCGGGCCACGATGTCGGCGGTCACGGCGGCAGTCACCCGGGCCGCGGCATCCGTGAGTCCGAAGTGCTCCAGGAGTAGCGCCACCGACAGGATGGCCGCCGTGGGGTCAGCCAGTTGTTTGCCCGCGATGTCCGGTGCCGAACCGTGAACCGGCTCGAACATGCTGGGGAACCTGCCCTCAGGGTTAATGTTCCCGGAGGCCGCAAGGCCGATGCCGCCGCTGATTGCCGCCGCGAGATCGGTGAGGATGTCGCCGAAGAGGTTGTCCGTGACGATGACGTCAAATCTACTCGGATTTGAGACCAGGAAAATCGTGGCCGCGTCGACGTGCAGGTAGTCGACGGTCACCTCGGGGTATTCGGCTGCGACGGCGGTGACGATCCGCTGCCACAGGCTGCCCGCGAAGACGAGCACATTGGTCTTGTGCACGAGTGTGAGGTGGCGGCGGGGCCGACCCTGGGCCTGGGCGAAGGCGTAGCGCACCACGCGTTCGACGCCGAAGGCCGTGTTGACGGAGACCTCGTTGGCCACCTCGTGCGCGGTACCCTGGCGGATCGCTCCGCCGTTGCCCACGTAGGGACCCTCTGTGCCCTCGCGCACGACGACGAAGTCGACGGTGCCCGGAGACGCCAGCGGGCTGGGCACGCCGTGGTAGAGAACGCTCGGGCGCAGGTTCACGTAGTGGTCGAGCGAGAAGCGTAACTTGAGCAGCAGGCCGCGCTCGATATTCGCGTTGGCGAGGCGGGGGTCCCCCGGCACGCCGCCGACGGCGCCGAGCAGGATGGCGTCGTGGCCGGCGATCGCCGCGAGGTCGTCATCGGTCAGCACATCGCCGGTTTCCAGGAACCGTGCGGCGCCGAGGGAGAACCAGGTTGCGTCGAAGGTGACGTCGTCGGCAGACGTGGCCGCCTCGAGAACCTTGACCGCTTCGGCGACGACCTCGGGGCCGATCCCGTCGCCGGGAATGACAGCAAGCTTGATGAGAGGGGACATTCGACTCCGTATGTCTGAAAGTTGGCTGTAGATAAACCCTACTGCGACGCAACGAGTGTCTAAGCTGGTCAACTCCTGACAACCAATAGAAAGCAGTTTCGCATGAGTCTCGGATTGGGAATCTTCCTTCTTGTCGTCGGCGCCATCATGGTGTTCGCCCTGAACGTGACCGTCGAGTGGATGGACATCGAGCTGGTCGGCTACATCCTGATGGGCGCCGGTGCTGTCATCATGGTCATCGGCATCGTCTTGCTGACCCGCAAGCGCAGCAGCATCACCACGACCCGCAGCGCCGTCGACCAAGCGAGCGGGGAACAGGTCACGTCGCAGAAGCGTTCCGTCGACGACGTCTAGGTCGACGTCCGTCGTGCCGGGGCCCGTGTCGAGGTCGACGTCGACACGCGCCCCGGCACCGGCCTGCGCCGGCGGCGGCCCAGGTGATCAGGTCGCCTTACGCAGGGTGACCAGCGCCACCAACGCCGCCGCCAGCACCAGAATGGTACCGATCCAGGCCGTGGGCCCAATTCCGCTGGTGAAGGCATCGCGGGCCGACGAGAGCAGCACGTTTGCCAGGCCGGAGGGCAGCCCGTCGGCCACGGCCACCGCACCGCCGAGGGTCTCCGCCGCTGCCGCGCTCTGCGCCGCGGTGAGGGCCTCCGGCAACACGACCGCACTGCGGTACGACGCCGTCAGGATGGTACCGAGGATGGTCGTGCCGAGCACGGCGCCCAGTTCATAGGCCGTCTCGCCGACAGCGGATGCCGCCCCCATCTTGGCCGCCGGGGCGTTCGCCACGATCAGTTCGTTCGAGACCGTCTCGGCCGCGCCGATCCCGATCCCGAGGGCCACGAAGACGAGCGCGATGCCGACCGCGTCGAGGTCTCCCCCGCCCAGGGCGGCGGCCGCGTAGCCGACGGCCGAGATCAGCAGTGCCACCGGAACGACGATCGACGGCCGCACGCGCCGGGCGATGGGCACGATGACGAGGCCGGACACGATCATCGCCGCCAGTCCCGGCACGAGCACCAGACCCGCCTCCAGAGGCGAGAGGGCCAGTACGAGCTGCAGGTACTGGGAGACGAAGAACAGGCCGCCGACGAGAGCCACGACGCTCAGCAGGTTGACGCCGATCGCCCCGCTGAAGGCCCCCTGGCGGAACAGCCCGAGGTCGATCATCGGGTGCGTCAGCCGGGGCTGGCGGCGCACGAAGACCACGCCTGCGGCGAGTCCGAGCACGATCGGGCCGAGCGAGAAGGGCGTGGGTCCGTGCTCCGCCAGGGCCTTGATCCCGTAGACGACCGGCAGCATGGTCGCCAGCGAGAGCGCGATGCTCGGCGCGTCGATGCGTCCGGGGTTCGGGTCGCGGGACTCCGGCACGAGCAGGGGCCCGAGAACCAGCAGCGGCAGGAGCAGCGGCACCGCGAGCAGGAAGACCGAGCCCCAGGCGAAGTGCTCCAGCAGCACGCCGCCCACCACGGGGCCGAGCGCGCTGCCTGCGGCGAAACCGCTCGCCCAGATCGCGATCGCCAGCCGCCGCTGGTTGCGGTCGGTGAAGACGGAGCGGAGCAGCGACAGCGTCGGCGGCATCAGCATGGCGCCGAAGAAGCCCAGCACGGCGCGGTCGATGATCAACCACTCGACGCTTGGGGCGAAGGCGGCCACCACGGAAACGGCGCCGAACCCGGCGGAGCCGATCAGCAGCAGCCGGCGGCGCCCGATCCGGTCACCGAGGCTGCCCATGGCCACTAGGAGGCCGGCGAGCATGAGCGGGTAGATGTCGATTACCCAGAGCAGCTGCGTGCCGGTCGGCCGCAGGTCCTCGGAAATGGCCGGCAGGGCGAGGTTGAGCACCGTGTTGTCGATCGAGACCAGGAGCACGGGCAGCATGAGCACGACGAGCGCCCACCACCGGCGGCGGGGGCTGAGCACACGGCTGACGGCGATGACGGGGGTGGTCTCTCGGACGGTATTCGACACGGGAACGACTTCTTTCGGCTCCAGGGACGGATGCTGCACCGTCCAGACGGTACAGTAAACCGTCCAGACGGTATAGTAGCACCATGAGCTCTAAAACCGCAGCCCCGGCCCGGAACGTGCCCCGCCTCTCCCCCACGCGCGATCGCATCCTGGACGCGTTCGCGCACCTCCTGATCGACCAGGGCGAGCGGGCGGCCACCCTCGAGGCGGTGGCGGTGGCGGCTGGCCTTTCCAAGGGCGGCCTGCTCTACCACTTCGGGTCGAAAGACGCGCTCGTGGAGGGACTCCTGGCCCGGCTCGACGCGCTCGTCGCCGACGATGTCGAACAAATTCGAGCGGCCTCGGCCGGAGCGGTCGACTACCTGATCCGCACGTCGATGAGCGAGGGGACGGTGCTCGACCAGTCGATCGGTGCGGCCGTCAGGCTCGCGCAGGGGGCACATCCGTTGGCCAATGCGGCCCTGGCCGCAACTCGACGCCAGTGGCTGAGCGTCATCGAGGAGGCGGTGGGAGACCCGGACGTGGCCGAGGTGATCATGCTCGTCAGTGACGGGCTGTACTACGAATCCACCCTCGCGAGCCCCGGCCAGCCTGCCGTCGATGACACATCGACGACGAGGTTGGACCGGTTGCTCGCGGTGATCGGGCGGATGACCGACGGAACTGCTATTCGGTGATGGAGATTTCGATCATGGCCTCGGCCGAGATCGCGTCGCGCACCGTGGCCAGCAGGCTCGCCGGAACGGGCGAGTCGACCGTCAGTACGCTTAGGGCCTTGCCGCCAGCCACGTGGCGGGCGATCTGCATGCCCGCGATGTTGATCTGGGCGTCGCCGAATTCGCGGCCGTAGACGGCCACGATTCCCGGACGGTCCGTGTAGAGCATCACGATCAGGTGGTCGTCGAACGGAACCTCGACGTCGTAGCCGTTGATCTCGACGATCTTCTCGATTTGCTTGGTGCCGGTCAGGGTGCCGGACACCGATACCTGCGAGCCGTCCGCGAGGGCGCCACGCAGCGTGATGACGTTGCGGTACTCCGGCGACTCCTTGTCGGTGATCATGCGCACCGCGACGCCGCGCTGCTCGGCAAGCAACGGCGCGTTGACGTAGGACACGGTCTCGCTGACGACATTGGTGAAAATGCCCTTGAGCGCGGCGAGCCGGAGCACGCTCACGTCATAGTCGGCGAGCTCGCCGCGCACCTCGACGTCGACGCTGGTCAGCGGGCTGTGGGCGCCGAGACCGGAGAAGACCTGGCCGAGCTTCTCCACCAGCGGGATGCCGGGGCGCACGTAGGGGTCGATAACGCCTCCGGCGACGTTGACCGCGTCGGGGACGAGCTCCCCCGACAGGGCGAGGCGAACCGACTTGGCGACGGAGACGCCGGCCTTTTCCTGGGCTTCGTCCGTGGAGGCGCCGAGGTGAGGCGTGGTGATGATGTTGTTGAGGCCGAGCAGCTTCGACCCGGTCGGCGGCTCGTTGACGAACACATCGAGGCCGGCGCCGGCGATCGTGCCGGCCGTGAGGGCGTCGTAGAGGTCGTTCTCGTTGATGAGGCCGCCGCGGGCCACGTTGACGACGAACGCGGTGGGCTTCATCAGCTTGAACTGTTCGGCGCCGATCATGCCGTTGGTTTCGGGCGTCTTGGGCATGTGGATGGTGATGAAGTCCGACTGTGCAAGGAGATCATCGAGGCTGACCGGAACCACGCCGAGCTGCTGGGCGCGGGCGGAAGTGATGTAGGGGTCGTAGGCGATGATGTTCGTGCCGAAGGCCTGCATCCGCGCCGCGATGAGGGCGCCGATGCGGCCGAGGCCGATGATGCCGATGGTCTTTTCGTAGAGCTCGACGCCGGTGTACTTGGAGCGCTTCCACTGCCCCTGCGCCAGCGCGCCGTGGGCGGCCGGGATGTGACGGGCCAGGCTGATGATGTGCCCGACGGTCAGTTCTGCGGCGGAAATAATATTGGAGGTCGGGGCATTGACGACCATGACGCCCGCAGCCGTGGCCGCTTTAATGTCGACGTTGTCGAGGCCGACGCCCGCGCGGGCGATGACCTTCAGTAACGGTGCGGCGGCGATTGCCTCCGCGTCCACCTTCGTGGCGGAGCGCACCAGAACGGCATGCGCCGTGGCCAGTCCGGCGAGTAGCGCGACCCGGTCAGTGCCGTCTACGGAGCGGACCTCGAAGTCGGGCCCGAGGGCGTCGACGGTGGCAGGCGATAATTCTTCAGCGATTAGGACAACAGGTTTTGACACGAAAACGGATCCTCCGATTGCAGCAGAAAAGCATGGCTTGCGCCGCGACCGTGGGGCGCCAGATATGAAATCACTCTATCGGCTGGAGAATAGGGCCATGAGCAGCGTTACATTCCCCGACCTCCAGTTCGCCGTGCGCATCGTGCTGGCGGTGGTCTTCATCGGCGCCGGCATCGCACATTTCGTGCCGGGTGTGGCGCGCACGATGAGGGCGATGATCCCGCCACGGCTGCGAACGACCGGGATGCTTCGCCCCGGCAACCTCGTCATCCTCACCGGAGTCTGCGAGATCGCGGGCGGGCTCGGACTGCTGTATCCACCCACGATCGTGACGGCCGGCGTCTGCCTGATCGTGTTCTTGGCGGCGATCTTCCCCGCCAACGCCTTCGCCGCGCGCTACCCGGACCGCTTCGGCGTGGCCGCGATCCCCCTCGTGCCGCGGCTGACCGGGCAGCTCGTGCTGATGGGGCTGATCGTCGTCGCGATCGCCTGAGCGCCAGGCGACGCCGTGCACCACAGGCGGAGCGCCCTGCCCGGTGTCGAACCAATTCGACGGAGATTTTGGGTCAAACACCCGTTTTTGAACCCAAACGCGCTGTTGAGAGCAACATCTCCGTCGAATTCGTTCGGGACACCGAGCGGCAGGGCCAGGCGAGCAGGCAGGGCCAGGCGAGCAGGCAGGGCTAGGCGAGCAGGCTGCCCGCGCCGAGGGTGAAGATGTTGGCGGCGATCGCGGCGTTCAGACCCAGGCCGGCCAGGAACAGGGCAGCCTGCGCGGCGGGTCCGCGTGAGCGCCCGATCCACGCGGCAAGCACGAAGACGAGGAGCGGGCCCAGGATGCCGACGAGGAGCACGAAAATACCGAGTCCGCTCAGCTGGGTGTCGAGGCTTTGAGCCAGGATGTTGAGGCCGACGAGGTTGCCGACGCCCTCCCAGATGTCGTAGGCATAGCAAAGGCCGAACAGGATCGCGATGCCCGTCGACAGCCAGCGCGGGGTGCGCCGCCGGGATGAGGGGATGGTCGCGGGCGTGGTCACCGGTGAATCGGTCATGCGATGACCCCCGGTCCGGAGATGAACGGCAGCGGGGCGAGCAGAACGACTCCGAGGAGTAGCCAGCCGATCCGGGCTCGGGGATGCGTTCTGGTCAGCCAGAACGTCACCGCGAACCAGAACGCTGGAGCGGCCACGGCCAGCCAGAGACCGAGGGAGAACATGAACTCGGACAACTCGTCGGAGGGCGGGGTCTGGATGCGGCCCACGCCGATGAACCAGCCCACCGTGTAGAGCAGATATATTCCGCCGAAGATTCCGAGCGAGACGAGCGCCAGGGAACTCGTGGCCGTGCGGGTCAGGGCGGCGTCGGCCGCCGCCTTCGCCGCGACAGCGGATGCCGGACCGGCCACGGTCCATCCCTCCGGCGGCGCGACGGAACCGGTCTCGGTACCGGCCGCGGTGCCGGTGTCGGTTTCAGAGCCGGAGCCGGAACCGTCGCCGGTCGTGACGAAAGCGCCCGAATCGGGCTCGGCGGGCCGTGCGGTCGCGCTGGACTCGTCGCCGGAGACGAGCGTGGGGTCGTCGTCGCCGGCCCAGCCCAGGGCGTCGTCCCGGTTGTCGTCACCGGAGTGTCCAGAAGTCATGAGACCAGCGTACCGAGGCGCCGTCCGGGCGGCGCACACTTCCGGCTGATCACGACTTTCAGTGCCTTGGTTTCCGCCGCGCGGGAGAAGGTGTCGTACGCCTCGAGGATCTGGTCCATCCGGAACCGATGTGTGGTCAGCTTGTCGGCCGGGATCTTCTTCTGCGCGACGAGCCGGAAGACGGTGTCCGGGGCCGAGGCGCGCTCGAGCTTCGCGGCCGTGACCGTCTCCCCCGCCGGGCCGTCGGGGCTGCCATGAACCGGTTGCGAATGGGGGTCGTGTCCTGTGCGAACCGGCAGGCCGGATTCATCCACGGGGATCAATGGTGACCACCCGGACCGGACGTGGCAAGCACCCCGAACGCATCCTCGGGCAATCAGCGCCGTTGACGCGGCAGCGGGGCCAATCCAGTGGATTGGCCCCGCTGCCGATGCGAGCTCGGGTGTTAGCGCGCGGCTTCGCCGTCAGTGTAGTCGTCGTCGGCGGAGGCGTTCCAGGCGAACAGCTTGCGCAGCTCACGGCCGGTGGCTTCGATGGGGTGCTCTTCGCCCTTCTTGCGCAGAGCAAGGAACTCCGGTGCTCCGGCGTCCTGGTCCGCGATGAAGCGGGCCGCGAAGGCGCCGTTCTGGATGTCGGCGAGAACGGCCTTCATATTCTCCTTGACGTGGGCGTCGATGACGCGTGGGCCGGAGACGTAGTCGCCGTACTCGGCGGTGTCGGAGACGCTCCAACGCTGCTTGGCGATGCCCCCCTCCCACATCAGGTCGACGATGAGCTTGAGCTCGTGCAGCACCTCGAAGTAGGCGACCTGCGGCTGGTAGCCGGCCTCGGTGAGAACCTCGAAGCCGTACTGGATCAGCTGCGACGCGCCACCACAGAGCACGGCCTGCTCGCCGAACAGGTCGGTTTCGGTCTCTTCGGTGAAGGTGGTCTTGATGCCGGCGGCGCGCAGCCCACCGATCGCCTTGGCGTAGCTGAGGGTGAGCGGCCAGGCCGCGCCCGAGGCATCCTTCTCGACGGCGACGATCACGGGAACGCCGCGGCCGGCCTCATACTCGCGGCGCACGGTGTGGCCCGGTCCCTTGGGGGCGACCATGGTGACGTCGATGCCTTCGGGGGCCTTGATGTAGCCGAAACGGATGTTGAAGCCGTGTCCGAAGACAAGGGCCTTGCCCGCAGCGAGGTTCGGCAGCACGTCGTCGGCGAACAGGTGACGCTGCACCTGGTCGGGCGCCAGGATGACGATGACGTCGGCCCAGGCGGATGCCTCGGCGGTGCTGAGAACGGTGAAGCCGGCCTCTTCGGCCTTGGCCTTGGACTTCGAGCCGTCCTTGAGGCCGATGACGACCTCGACACCCGAGTCGCGCAGGTTCTGCGCGTGGGCGTGACCCTGCGAGCCATAGCCGATGACGGCTACCTTCTTGCCCTGGATGATCGACAGGTCGGCGTCTTTGTCGTAGTAAATCTCAGACACGAGTAAATGTTCTCCTTGTTGTTGTAGTCGGTGGTCGAGCTCTAGTTTTTGAAGACGCGCTCGCTGATCGATTTCGACCCGCGGCCGATGGCGAGCAGGCCGGACTGGGCGATTTCCTTGATCCCGTAGGGCTCGAGCACGCGCAGCAGCGCCTGCGTTTTGCCGGAGTCCCCGGTGACCTCGATCACGACCGCGTCGACGGACACGTCGACGACCCGAGCCCGGAACAGGGTCACGGCTTCGAGCACCATCGACCGGGTCGTGTTGTCGGCGCGCACCTTCACCAGCAGGTGTTCGCGCTGCACCGACTGGGCCGGGTCGAGTTCGACGATCTTGATGACGTTGATCAGCTTGTTCAGCTGCTTGGTCACTTGCTCCAGCGGTGCGTCTTCGACGTCGACGAGGATCGTGATGCGGGAGAGCCCGGGGATTTCGGTGTGGCCGACGGCGAGGCTCTCGATGTTGAAACCGCGGCGGGCGAAGAGGCCGGCGACCCGGGTGAGCAGGCCGGGCTTGTCCTCGACGAGGAGGCTCAGAACGTGGGTGCTCACGGGTTATTCCTCTTCCCAGGTCGGTGCGTGCTCTTTGGCATACTGCACATAGCTGTTGCTGACACCCTGCGGCACCATCGGCCAGACCATGGCGTCCCGGCTCACGATGAAGTCGATCACCACGGGCCGGTCGTTGGTCGCCAACGCCAGCTTGATGGCGTCGTCGACCTGGTCGGGGCTGGTGACCCGGATGGCGAGGGCACCGTAGGCCTCCGACAGCTTCACGAAGTCCGGCACCATGGCGGACCCGTGCCCGGTGTGCAGATCGGTGAAGGAGTGCCGTCCGTCGTAGAACAGGGTCTGCCACTGGCGCACCATGCCCAGCGAGGAGTTGTTGATGATGGCGACCTTGATCGGAATGTTGTTGATCGTGCAGGTGGCCAGTTCCTGGTTGGTCATCTGGAAGCATCCGTCGCCGTCGATCGACCAGACCACCCGGTCGGGCTCGGCCACCTTGGCACCCATCGCTGCGGGGATGGAGTAGCCCATCGTGCCGGCGCCCCCGGAGTTCAGCCAGGAATTGGGCCGCTCGTACTTGATGAACTGGGCCGCCCACATCTGGTGCTGGCCGACACCGGCCGCATAGACGGCTTCCGGCCCGGTCAGCTCGCCGATGCGCTGGATCACGAACTGCGGGCTCATGAGGCCGTCGGTCGGCTCGGAATAGCCCAGCGGGAACTCCTCCCGCAGACCCTTGAGGTAGGTCCACCAAACGCTGACGTCGGGCGTCGTCGTGGTGATGGCGGCCGCGTAGGCGATGGTGAGTTCGGTGATGACCTCCTTGGCATCACCGACGATGGGAACGTCGGCGGCGCGGATCTTACCGATCTCCGCGGGGTCGATGTCGACGTGCACGATCGTGGCGTGCGGCGCAAACTCGGAGACCTTGCCGGTGACCCGGTCGTCGAAGCGGGAGCCGAGCGCGATGATCAGGTCGGCCTCCTGCAGCGCGAGCACCGCGGACACGGTGCCGTGCATCCCGGGCATGCCCAGGTGCTGGTCGTGCGAGTCCGGGAACGCGCCGCGCGCCATCAACGTGGTGACGACGGGCGTCTTGCTGAGTTCGGCGAAGGCGAGCAGTTCTTCCGACGCGCGGGCACGGATGACACCGCCACCCACATAGAGGACGGGCTTCTTGGCCTCGGCAAGCAGCTGGGCCGCAGCCTGCACCTGTTTGCCGTGGGCCTTGGTGACCGGCCGGTAGCCGGGCAGGTCGAGCTTGGGCGGCCAGATGAACGGGGCGCTCTTCTGCTGGGCATCCTTGGTGATGTCCACCAGGACCGGGCCGGGCCGGCCGGTGGAGGCGATCAGGTGAGCCGACGCGATAGCCGCGGGGATGTCCTCGGGACGCTTGACCAGGAAGGAGTGCTTCGTGATCGGCATGGTGATGCCGACGATGTCGGCCTCCTGGAAGGCATCCGTGCCCATCAGGGTGGAGAAGACCTGGCCGGTGATGCAAAGGATCGGCACCGAGTCCATGTACGCGTCGGCGATGGCGGTGACAAGGTTGGTGGCGCCGGGCCCGGAGGTGGCGATGGCCACCCCGACGCGGTTGCTCGCCGAGGCGTAGCCCTCCGCGGCGTGGCCGGCACCCTGCTCGTGCCGCACCAGGATGTGCCGGATCACGGTTTGGCTCATCAGCTCGTCGTAGAGCGGAATGACGGCGCCGCCCGGTAGACCGAAGACGTCGGTGACGCCCAGCAGCTCCAGCGAGCGGATGATCGCACCGGAACCGGTGAGGATTTCCGGTGCCCCCGAGTCGGGCGCCCCGGCGGCCGCGGCAGACGAGGGCGACGGTGATGGCACGGGTGTTTCCGCGGTCATGTGATCAGTTCCCTAGTTCGATGACGAATAGTGAGTTCTAGCCCGTGACGGCGCCGACGGCCGCAGACTGGACAAGCTTCGAGTACTTTGCGAGAACGCCCCGGGTGTAGCGCGGAGGCAGAGGTGCCCAGCCAACACTCCGGGCGGTCAGCTCATCAGGGTCGACCAGTAGGTCGAGCGTGCGAGCTGCGATATCGACCCGTATCAGATCACCATCGCGCACGAAGGCGATTGGACCTTCGTCCACCGCTTCGGGTGCTATATGGCCGATGCACAGTCCGGTTGTGCCGCCTGAGAATCGACCGTCCGTTAAGAGTAGTACATCGGCGCCGAGCCCGGCGCCCTTGATGGCGGCGGTGATCGAGAGCATCTCCCGCATTCCGGGCCCGCCCTTGGGTCCCTCGTAGCGGATGACGACGACGTCTCCCTTCTGGATCTCCCCCGCAGTGAGAGCGTCCATGGCGGCGCGCTCACGCTCAAACACGCGCGCGGGTCCCTCGAAGATGTCGGAGTCGAAGCCGGCGGTTTTGACGACGGCACCCTCGGGGGCGATAGAGCCCTTGAGGATGGTGATTCCGCCGCTGGCGTGAATCGGGTTGTCGAGGGTGCGCAGCACCTCGCCGTCCAGTTCGGGCGGGTCGATCTCGGCAAGGTTCTCGGCCACGGTCTTGCCGGTCACGGTGAGCGCGTCGCCGTGGATGAGGCCGGCCTCGAGCAGGGCCCGCATCACGGCCGGCACGCCGCCGTGACGGTCGACGTCGTTCATGACGTACTTGCCGAACGGCTTCAGGTCGCCGATGTGCGGCACCTTGTCGCCGATGCGGTTGAAGTCGTCGAGGGTGAGCTCGACCTCGGCCTCGTTCGCGATGGCCAGCAGGTGCAGAACCACGTTGGTGGAGCCGCCGAACGCCATCGCCACGGCGATCGCGTTCTCGAAGGCCTTGCGGGTCAGGATGTCCCTGGCCGTGATCCCCAGACGCAGCAGGTTGACGACGGCCTCGCCGGAGCGGTGCGCGTAGTAGTCGCGGCGGCGGTCGGCGGAGGCCGGGGAGGCCGATCCCGGCAGGCTCATGCCGAGAGCCTCGGCCACGCTGGCCATGGTGTTGGCGGTGTACATGCCGCCGCAGGCACCCTCGCCGGGAGCGAAGGCGCACTCGATGCGCTTGGCGTCGGCCACGGACATCCGCCCGGCCTTGACGGCGCCCACCGCCTCGAAGGAGTCGATGATGGTGATGTCTTTTTCGGTGCCGTCGGAAAGCTTGACCCAGCCGGGAGCGATCGATCCTGCGTAGAGGAAAACGCTGGCCAGGTCGAGGCGGGCCGCGGCCATCAGCATCCCGGGCAGCGACTTGTCGCAGCCCGCCAGCAGCACGGAGCCGTCGAGGCGCTCGGCCTGCATGACAACCTCGACCGAGTCGGCGATGACCTCGCGGGAGACGAGGGAGAAGTGCATGCCCTCATGGCCCATCGAGATGCCATCGGAGACGGAGATGGTGCCGAACTGCAGCGGGTAGCCGCCGCCGCCGTGCACACCTTCTTTGGCGGCCTGCGCGAGGCGATCCAGGGAGAGGTTGCAGGGCGTGATCTCGTTCCACGAACTTGCGATGCCGATCTGGGGTTTCTCCCAGTCGGCGTCGCCCATACCGACGGCCCGGAGCATCCCCCGCGAGGTGGTGGCTTCGATTCCATCGGTGACGTCCCGGCTGCGAGGCTTCATATCGATCTCAGTCATGCACTGAGTCTAAACGTCCACTGAGGGCGGAACGTCGCCCGGGGGTCATGCTCCGGCGGCGGCCTCACGCTCCGTGGCGACGGCCGCGCGGGCATCGGCGATCAGGCCCAGCACCAGCGGCACGTCTTCGGGGCCGCGCACCCGGTAGCCGGCGAGCGAGTCGCCTGCCCCGATCTTGAGGCCGACGTCGCCGGGTCGCAGCACGGCGAAGGCATCTTCGTCGGTGGTGTCGTCGCCGGCGTAGAAGACCCGGTCGGCCCCCGCGTGCCGGCGCAACCGCTCAAGGGCGTCGCCCTTGGTGCTGGCACGCACCGCGAATTCGATCACGTCCTTGCCGTCCCGCACGGTCAGGCCGGGCAGCAGCGTGCCCAGCTCCTCGCGTGCGGCCTTCAGGGCGGCCGCCGCTTTCCGAGGCGTCGCCAGCCGGGTGTGCAGGGCCAGACCGGCCGGCTTGCGTTCGATCCAGGTTCCGTCGATGCTGCCGGAGATGCGCTCAAGCACCCGGGCGAGGGCGTCGAGCTGCTCGAGTTCCTCGGTGACGAGGTCGAGTTCGATCTCGGGGGTGTCCAGCTGCACCTCGATCCCGTGCGAGCCGGCGAGGAGCACATCGGTCTGCGGCTGCGACACGTGCCGCAGGCTGACCAGGGCCCGGCCGGAGACGAACGCGACCCGCACCCCGTCGAGGTCGAGCAGGCGCTGCACGGCCTCGCGAGTGCCTGCCACTGCGCGCGCGTCTTCGGGCTTGTCGACGTGCGGGGCAAGCGTCCCGTCGAAATCGAGGGCCACGAGGATGTTGTCGGCGCGGCTGAGATCCTTCAGCGCACCGGCGAGGGTGTCGGGGATCCCGGGACGCACGGCGGCTCCTTCGGTCAAGGTTCGGAGGAAGGAAGAGGACCAAGCGTCGACGTCGTTGTCGAAGACCTTGCGGCGGAGCGCGCGCATGCGTCGCAGCCGTTCCTGGCGGGGCATCGCGACGGCCCTGAGGATGGCGGCCTTCACGCCGTCGATGTCATGCGGGTTGATCAGCACGGCCTGTTTGAGCTCGTCGGCGGCGCCGGCGAACTCGCTCAGAACGAGCACGCCGTCGCGGTCGAAGCGCACGGCCACGTATTCCTTGGCGACGAGGTTCATGCCGTCGCGGAGCGCGGTCACGAGCATCACGTCGGCCGCGAGGTAGAGCGCCACCATCTCCTCGCGCGGGTAGCCGTGATGGTGGTAACTGATGGCGGTGTGGCTGATGGTGGAAAAGTCGCCGTTGAGGCGGCCGACGGCCAGTTCGATCTCGTCGCGCAGGGCGATGTACGGGCCGACGCGTTCCCGGGAGGGGCTGGCGACCTGCACCAGGGTGACATCCTCCACGCTCAGGCTGCCGTCGGCGAGCAGCTCGCCGAACGCCTTGATGCGGTGGGCGATGCCCTTGGTGTAGTCGAGCCGGTCCACGCCCAGCATGATCGTCTGGGGGTTGCCGAGGTCTTCGCGGATCTGGCGCGCCCGCTCCTGGATCTCGGGGCGCCGCGCCAGTTCCTCGTAGGCGGCGGCGTCGATGGAGATCGGGAAGTGCTTGGCGATCACCCGGCGATGCTTGCCCTCGGGTGCGGGCACATCGATGGCGACGCCGCGGGTCGGATAGCCGTAGAGGCGGCGCACGGCTCGGGAGAAGTTACCGGCGTCGGCGAGGCGCTGGAAACCGATCAGGTCGGCGCCGAGCAGTCCGTCGAGGATCTGCTTGCGCCAGGGTAGCTGGGCGTAGATCCCGTATGGCGGAAAAGGGATGTGGTTGAAGAACCCGATCACGAGGTCGGGCCGCGCGTCGCGCAGCATCCGTGGCACGAGCTGCAACTGGTAGTCGTGCACCCACACCGTGGCGCCGGGCGCAGCGGCGGATGCGGCGGCGTCGGCGAAGCGGCGGTTCACCCGAACGTAGGCCTCCCACCATTCGCGGTGGTAGCGCGGCGGCGCGATCACGTCGTGGTAAAGCGGCCAGATCGTGTCGTTGGAGAAGCCCTCGTAGTAATCCTCCAACTCCGACTCGCTGAGCCGCACCGGCACGATGGAGATGCCGTCGTTCTCGAACGGGTCGAACGAGCGGTCGGCGATGCCGGGCCAGCCCACCCAGGCACCATCGGAGCTGCGCATCATGGGCTCGAGGGCGGTGACCAGGCCGCCGGGCGAGGTGCGCCAGCCCTCGGTCCCGTCTTCGGAAACCTCGATCTCGATCGGGAGGCGGTTGGAGACCACGACCAGCGAATAGGTGGAGTCCGGGGCGGCGGATGCCGTGGGTTCGGCTGCAGAGGTAATGGGATCGTCCGTTCCGGCGGGCGCAGAGCGACGCCTTGGTGGTCTCCCAAGGCTACCAGTGGGCCGAAAGCGGTGGCCGGGCTGGCCACTCGGCCACGGTCGCCCGACATGGGGGCAACTTTGAGGTAACGCGCGTACTTTAACCCGTGGATCGTGTCCGGGTGTGGCGCGACCCCGGCTGACTGTTTGAAAGAGGCGGACCCATGGACCTGAATTCACTGCTGAGCTGGGTGTCGATCTCACTCGCGACCATCAGCCTCGTTTTCTTCGTCTCATTCTTCGTTCTGGTGCGGAGGCTGTACCGGCGCATTCGCCGTAGCCGCAGGCTGACCGGCGCGGTGTTGCGTTCTCGCACCATCCTGAGTCGGGGCCCGCAACACGAGGTTCTGAAGCTGCAGTTGCGGCTGAGGGAATCTCTCGACAGTGGTCAGGCAGCCGTCGACCTGGCCCGGAGCAGCCAGGGCCCGCTCGGCGAGCTTCCGCGACTTTTCCGTCGCATTCAGGGCGAAAGCGTCACGCTGCAATCGCAGCTGCGGCTGCTGACGAGCGAGGCCGATCCTGTCGTGCTCGCCGAGGCGCTGTCGGTGGCCGGCCGCCGTGTCGACCAAGTGGCCGGATTGGTGCGCCGGCTGCGCTCGGCCGTCGCTGCCGGTCTCGGAGAGCTCACCGATGACACCCTCACGGCCCTTCGGTCCGAGGTCGACCGCGAGGTGGCCGCGCTCCGGGCTGGGGTCGATGAGTTGCGCTCCCTCAACGGCCGCTCGCTCAACGGCTGCTCCCTCGACGGCCACTCCCATAACGGCAACGACGGGTTCTCCGATCCGCGCCGGCCCCTGCCCATGAATACTTTCAACAGAAGGACTGAATCATGAGCCTCACCTCGCGGCTGCGCGTCATCCTCCGCAGCAAGTCAAACCAGGCCCTGACCCGGATCGAAGACCCCCGCGAGGCCCTCGACGACAGCTACGAGCAGCAGGTGAAGTCGCTCCAGCAGGTGCGCCTGGGGCTGGCCGAGGTCGCAACGGCAAAGAAGCGAATTGAGTTGCAGGGGCAGGACATGGGCGGCCGCTACCAGCGGCTGGCCGACCAGGCCCAGGAGGCGCTGGACCAAGGCCGGGAAGATCTGGCCCGCACGGCGCTGGAACGCCGGTCGCTCCTCGAGGGCCAGGTGGCAGCCATCCGTGACCAGTACCTCGTTTTGGCGCAGCAGCAAGCGCAACTGCAGGACAACGAACGACGCCTCGCCGAACGGGTCGCCGCCTTCCGCACGGAGAAGGAGACCCTCAAGGCCACCTACGCTGCCTCCGAGGCTCGGGTCAAGGCCAACGAGGCCGCGTCCGGCATCGGCTCGCAACTGGGCACGGTCGGTGCCGACCTCGACCGGGCCAAGGACCGGGTCACCCAGATGCAGGCCCGCGCCGCCGCCACCGACGAGCTGCTCTCCAGCGGCGCTCTGAACGATGTCACGGCCCCGCTCGACGCGGACCTCGAACGGCAGCTCTCGGCTGGGGCGACCAGAGCGGCTGTCGACCGCCAGCTTCAAGCGATGAAGGAGGCCCGCGCCACGAACCGAGGCCCCGGCCCGAACGCTCGCGGAGGAACCGACGCCTGGTTGAGTATCGGCCAGGGCCCGTCTCTCCCCTGATCCTGGTCGTCGACCAACTCTGAGCCAGGTCGTCGAACCAATTCGACGGAGATTTTGGCGGAAACGCTACTTGCCGGGGCATCCTGGACCGATCTTGGCAAAATCTCCGTCGAATTCGTTCGGGCTGCGGGGCAGAACAAAGCGCGAGGTGCACGCCCGAACCGCACAGGCACATCGGCGCATCAGGCGGGAGGTGTGGCCACCTCAGGAGATCCGGCCGGGCCGAGCCGGGTATCCGCACCTGTTCCGCACTGGTCCGCGCCGACTGGAGAATTTAGGCGACGGATGTCCTGAGTCAGCCCCACACGCAAGCTCGCCTGAGCCTGAGCCTGAACCGGAACCGGAACCACGGTTGCTCGGGTGAGCCAAAATCTCCGGAGAATTCGTGCGGCGCACGGGGCGCAACCTCACGCGCGCGGGCACACGTTCCCTCCGGGAACAGATACTCCGCATCAGCTGCGGGCCTGCGCCAGGCCGAACGAGCGGGCGCCGCGCCGGCTGGCGACGGTCCAGTACGAGGCCAGAACGCTCACCAGCGCGAAGATCAGCAGGATGGCCGCGGGCCCGCCGGCGCTGCCGCCTCCCCCGGAAACAATGGCCTGCATGCCCCGCACCGCCCAGGTGAGCGGCAGGAACGGGCTGATCATCTGGAACGGCGCCGACACCAGCTCAATCGGGTAGAGCCCACCCACCGCGGTGAGCTGCAGCGCGAGCAGTACCAGGGAGACCACGATTCCGACCCGGCCGAACGCCGCCGTGAGGAAATGGTGCACCGCCGCGAACACGAAGGCGAGGAACACCGCGAAGGCCAGGGTCGACGGCAGGATCGACCACGAGACGCCGAGCGTGCTGTGCAGCAACAACACCACGACCACGGCCTGCGCTGCGGCGATTCCGAACGCACGGCCGAGGCTGCGGGCCACGAGGTTGCCGGTCGACGCGGTCGACGCGAGCGCGAGCGCGGACAGCGGCTTCATCACCAGGAAGATCGCCAGGGCACCGATCCACAGGCCGATCGGCACGAAGACCATGCCGATGACCGGGCCGATCGACGCGAAGGCGTTGTCGCGCTCCGCGGTGATGCCGACCGGTTCGGAGACGACCGCCGCGGTCGTCACCGGGTCGGTGTCGGTGAGAAGGGCCGCGCTGTCCGCGCCGTCCTGCAGCCCGCTGGCGAGTTCGACCGCGCCCGATTCGAGCAGGCGGGCGCCCGCCGCGGCATCCGTTGTTCCGGTGGCCAGCTGCGAGAGGCCGGTGGCGATGCCGGCAACGCCGGTGGCGAGGTCGCTGGCACCGCCGCGGAGGTCGCTGCCGCCGGCGGAGAGCAGGCTCGCACCGTTGGCGCTCTGAGACACCCCATCGAGCACGCCTTCGAGGCCCGGACCGGCCTGGCCGATGCCGGTGCTCTGCGCGGCGAGGGCGTCGAATCCGCCCTGGAGCTGCAGCAGGGCCGGCGCGTAGTCGGCGACCCGCGGGTCGCTCTGCATGGCCGCGTTCAGCTGCCTGAAACCGTCGGCGTTGGCCTGCACCCCGGCCGCGTAGGCCGGTAGGCCGGTCGCGAGCGGAGCCAGCCCGACCGCGCCCGTGCTCAGCCGGTTCAGGCCGTCGCTCAGTCCGGTGACGCCCTGGGTGTACTCGGTCACGCCGGAGGAGAAGCTGGCGGCGCCGGTCGCGGCGGACGAGGCCCCGGATGCCGCGGCGGCCGTGCCGCCGGCCAGCGAATCGAGTCCGGTGGCCACGCCGGTGACCCCGGTCGAAACCTGCGCGGCGCCATCCGCCGCCTGCGTGAGGGACTCGCCCAGCACGGCCAGGCTGGTGTACAGCCCGTTGAGGTACTGCGAGGTGATCTCGCGGCCGAAGACGCCCGACATGGCGGTGCCCACCGACTGGGCCACCGATCCGGCCAGGAACGAGTGCGCGTCATCCGTGCGGATGCCCAGGTCGGCCTGGGTGGGAGCCGCCCCGCCCAGCGAGGTCACCGACGCCGAGAAGTCCTTCGGGATCGTGAGCACCGCGTAGGCGTCGCCGGAGGCCAGGGCCGCCGCGGCATCCGCGGAGTTGGAGATGGTCCAGTCGAACCCGGTGGCCTCGGACCCCTCATCGGAAGGCTTGGTGAGTTCGGTCACGAGCAGGCGGCCGGCGAGCACCGGCTGCTCGGTGCCGTCGGGCAGGGTGGTGGTGACGATCTCGTCGTTGTTGACGACGATCGCCGGCAGCGTGTCCACGCGCTGATCGGCGGTGGCGAGGGCCCCGGCGAAGAGTCCGGCAACCGCCAGCGGCACCACGATCAGGCCCGCCAGCAGGGCCCCGAGGGCCCCTCGGCGCTGCCCGGGCGTGCGGCTGAACAGTTTCTCAAGCCTGGTGCTCATCGCTGCAGGGCCTTTCGGTCACGGGAATCGAGTTCGAGGGTCTGCAGCGGGCGGGCCCCGCGGTAGACCGCGATCGCCTCGGGGAAGGAGGCGGCACCGACGATGAGGGCGGTCGAGGCCGGGGCGAGGATCGCCAGCACCTGCACGAGGTCCCGCCCCGCCGGGTCGACGGGCAGTCCCTCGCCGAGGTCGACGATGACAACTCCCGGGGTCTCGATGAGCGCCGCGGTCACGTGCACCGCGGCACGGCCCAGGGCGGAGAGGGACGATACCGTCGTGCCGGCCACGATCGGGCCGGCGTCCCGGCCGCTCGACGGGGTGCCGAGCGCACCGTTCAGACGCGCGATCCACCCCGCGAGAAGCGAACGGCGCGACGCGGCGCGGTACCACGGATGCGCCAGGTCCAGCCGTTCGGCCAGCAACTCCCCCACGGTGAGCCCATTGTCGCGGCTGTCGCCCACGTCGGCGAGCGCCACCGCGCGGAGGGCGCGGCTGCGCTCGGACGGCAGCGGAAAGCCCATGACCTGGAGGCGGCCGAACACCGGGTCGAGCCGGCCGGCCAGGGTGGCGGCGACGACGCGGCGGTGGGTGGCGGAGCCGGTCAGTACCACCACCGCGCCGGCGTCGATGGTGAGGTCCAGCGGCCCGAAGGGGCTCTCCGGCAGCCCGAAGACGGCTCCCTCGGCCGTGATGGCGTGCGGCTTGCTGATGGCCCATTCCTTGTCGGCCAGGTGCCGGCGCAGACCCTCACCCTCGATGTCGACGTTGGGCAGAATGCGGGAGAGCCAGCGTGGCAGCCACCAGGCGGCATCGCCGGCGAGGGCCATCGCGGCCGGGACCAATGTCATCCGCACCAGGAACGCGTCGAGGAAGACTCCGACGGCGAGGGCGAACGCGATGCCCTTGATCGCCCCGGTGCCCTCGGGCACGAAGGCAAAGAAGACGAAGAACATGATCAGGGCGGCGGCCGTGACCACGCGGGCAGCGTGGGAGAACCCGTGCACGATGGATTCGCGGGCCAGGCCGGTCTTCACGAACTCCTCCCGCATGCCGGAGACGAGGAACACCTCGTAGTCCATGGCCAGACCGAAGAGCACGGCCATCAGCAGGATGGGCAGGAAGCTTAGGATCGGCCCGGGGGTTTCCACCCCGAGCAGCTCGGAGAACCAGCCCCACTGGAAGATCGCCACGGTCGCGCCGATCGATGCGGCCACCGAGAGCAGGAACCCGAGGGCCGCTTTGATCGGCACGAAGATCGACCGGAACACCATGGTCAGCAGGATGATCGAGAGCCCCACCACGATCAGGGCGAACGGCACGAGCGCGTTGCTGAGGCGGTTGGAGATGTCGATCGACACGGCGGTCGCGCCGGTCACGGCGATGGGGGTGCGCAAGTCGTCGTCGATCGATGGTGCCAGATCGCGGATGGCCTGCACGAGCGCCTTGGTCTCGGGCGCGTTCGGCGCGCTGTCCGGCATGACCTGGATGATGGCGGTGTCGACGGTCGGGTTCGGAGTGCCCTTGCCGACGAAGGCCACGCCGGGCAGGGTGCGCAGGGCCGCGCCGATGGTGTCGAGGTCACCGAAGATATCCGTCGTCTGGGTGATGTCGACGACGACGATGAGCGGACCGTTGTAGCCCGGACCGAAGCCCTCCTCGAGCATGGTGAACGCCTCTCGCTGCGTCGAACCGGCCGGCTCGGACGCCCCGTCAGGCAGGTTCAGGTCGAGGCTGAGGGCCGGGATCGCCAGCGTGCCGAGCACGCCCACCACGAGGAGCACGGCCACGACCGGCGCCCTGAGCACGAGGTTGACCCAGCGGTGGCCGAGGGTGGGCCGGCCGGTGTCTGGACGGGTGGCCCGGTGGTGCGCGCGGCTGCCTGTCTTGGGAGTGAGGCGCCCCTTGGCGAGGCCGAGAACGGCGGGGAGGAGCGTGACCGCCACGAAGATGGAGACCAGCACGGCCAAGGCGGCGCCCAGCCCCATCACGCTGAGGAAGGGGATGCCGACCACGAGCAGCCCGAGCAGGGCGATGATCACGGTGATCCCGGCGAAGACGACGGCGCTGCCGGCGGTGGCCACGGCCGAGGCGGCCGAATCGTGTGGTTCGACCCCATTGGCGAGCTGCGTGCGATGCCGCGACAGGATGAAGAGCACGTAGTCGATGCCTACGGCGAGCCCGAGCATCAGGGCGAGCATGGGGGCCGTGCTCGAGACCGGCACGAATGCGGAAATCACGGTGATGCCGCCGATGGCGACGCCGACGCCGATCAGGGCCATCAGCAGCGGCATCCCGGCGGATACGAGCGAACCGAAGGTGATCACCAGCACCACGCCCGCGAAGATCAGGCCGAGAACCTCGGAGATGGTGATGCCGAAGGTGTTGTCCTGGAAAACCTGGCCGCCGAAGGCTACCTCGAGGCCGGCCTGCTCGGCGATATCCCGCGTCGCGGTCACGTCGTCGAGGGTTTCCGCGGTGACGTCGGTTGATAAGCCGGACAACTGAACCTGGCTGAACGCACTCTCCGAGTCGTCGGAGATCGCGCCCGACGCATATTCGTCATAGGGCGTCAGCACCGAGTCGACGCCGGGCACGTCCGCGAGTTCGGCCGCCATGTCGACGATGGCCGTGCGGTAAGGCTCGTCAGTGACGGATGCCCCGTCCGGGGCCGTGTAGACAACCTGTACCGCGGCGCCGGCCGCCTGGGGGAACACCTCGCCGAGCTTGTCGATGGTGTCCTGTGATTCCGTGCCGGGAATCGCGTACGACTCCTGGGTCTGGCCACCGAGGGCCACCCCGGAGCCGAGGATCCCGACCAGCAGGATGGCCCAGATGCCGAGCACCAGGCCCGCACGCTGGTAGGCGAAGTGACCGATTCGATAGAGCAGGGTTGCCATGGGTGCTACTTCCGGGACGGGGCGGTGCGAACGGTGACAGGGGCAAGCAACTCGGTGATGACGGTCAGGAGAGCCGGTCGGACCTCTTCCACCGGGGCTATCTCCTCCCCGAGGAACGTCATGCCGGCCACCAGGGTGTAGGCGGCGCCGCCGAGGGCGATACCGAAGCGGATGCGGTCCTCCGTACTCGCATCGCCGTGGCACAGCGTGTCGGAGAGGCGCACGATCACCACTCCTGCCCGGTCGATCACGGGGATGCCGCGCAGCGACTGAGACTGGTTGATGAAGGTGTGCAGCTCGAGGCGGAATTCAAGGATGAAGTCGATGAAGTCGTTCACGAACCGGCTCCGGGTCAGGGCGCTCTCCTCGGTGGCGAGGAACCGTTCGAGAATGGCCTCCAGCCGGTTCACCGCCGGGGTGAGCACCTCGTCGAGGAGCGCTTCCTTGGAGGCGAAGTGGTAGAGCACGCTCGATTTGGAGTACCCGGCCGCGTCGGCGATCTGCTGCAGCGAGGTGCCGGCGAACCCGACCGAGGCGAACTGCTCCAGCGCTGTCGCGCGCAGTTCTGCGCTGGTGCTCTGGCGGTTGTGTGGGGGCTGGGGCACAACGGGCTCTGGAGTCACCCGATCACGGTACCTGACCGATCGGTCAGAGCTTGTCCGATCGGTCAGATTGTCGGGAAACGTGCAGCCGGGCAACTTCCGGGTAGCGTTAGACGCGGAGGTCACCATGCGAAAGTTCATTTTCAGCAGTGCCATCATCGGCGTGCTCGCCGGCGGTTGGAACATTCTGAGCGCCACCCGCACCGGTCCGCGCGACTGGCGCCTGGCGCTGATGTGGATCGGCTGGCTGCTCAGCGCCGCCGTCGCCATCAGAACCGTCATCCAGGATGCCGACGATCGCCGAATCGAGGACTAAGTCCTCCGCTGTCGGCGTGTCAACGCGGGCCGTAGCGCGCCGCACGGCAAACTGAAGAGTTCACGGGCACGTTAGCCGAAAGGGGCTCCCGATGTTTGGTCGACGACGTCGCGTCGCACCGGTCGCACCGGTCATCCCCCCGCCCGTTCCCGAGCTCAGCGACGCTCAGATATTCGAGCTCCTGCACACCCAAATCGCTCGTCTCGTCGGCGCCCAAGGCCAGTGGACTCTGGTTCCCCGCAGCAGTGACGACACCGACGTGATCTTCCACGATCTGAAGGCGAACCAGATTGCCTCGTCCCTGGCCTCCGTGCTCCGCACAGAGACCGCCGTTCTGCGCGGCGAGGTCACCGCCGAGCCCACCGCGCTCCCCTTCATTCCCGCCCCGATCTCCGTTTGGGCCGAACCGGAGCGGGCGCCGACGGCCACCCTTCCGCGCTTCTCCGCCGCTGCTTCGACGAACAACGCCCGCCTCGTCGCCTGACCCTCGGCCCCGCTTGTTTGCTCGCTCGGCAACGCGATTATCGTCCACTCCGGGTCAACCTGCATCGGTGACCGCAGTCGGCACTGAGTTCCGGTGCGGATGATCGTCCAGTGCTCGTTGTGCAGGAGCAAAGGGTGAGCATGGCACAGCAGTACTCCGTCGGACGAGCGCATCCGTTTGCAGCTGCGGAAGAAACGCCCCGCGGCACCGGAGACCACCCATCCCAGGCGCTCGAGATCGCGTTGTGCTGCGGCTGGATCGACGGGCAAGTGAACTCTCTCGACGGTTACTTGTCGCAGGCCTTCACTCCCCGCCGAGCCCGCAGCGTGTGGTCACAGCTCAACCGGGACTCAGCCCTCACCCTCATCGCGGAGGGGTGGATGCGTCCCGCCGGGTTCTTCCCGGCGCTCACGTCCCAGAACCGTTTCGCGATCCTGTTCCGCCTCGACGGTACGAAGCAGCCCGAGGCTCGCGCCGCGAAGATTGCGACCTACATCGGCATGCTCGAATGCGGGGAAACGCTCTACCGGCAGAAACCCCGAGACACCCCTGCGTCGGGAGCTTGCCGGACGCGCCCGTATAGAGTTCCGCCGCATTCTTTGTAGGTCTTCTTCAGACTCGCGCTGCCGCGGAATTCTAGATTGAAGATCATGACTTCCAGCCCCCTCATCGCCCGCACCCCGACACCCCGCATCATGAGCGTGCGCGACCTGTCGCAGATCGCCATCTTCGCCGCCCTGATCGCCGCACTCGGACTGCCCGGCGCCCTGAGTATTGGGGCGGTGGCCGTGCCGATCACCTTCCAGACCCTCGGGGTGATGCTGGCCGGGGCGATCCTCGGGGCGCGCAAGGGCTTCTTCGCCGTGCTCCTCCTGCTCGCCCTCGCCGCAGCCGGCCTCCCGCTGCTGTCTGGCGGGCGCGGCGGCATCGTCTGGTTCACCACCTCACCCTCCGCCGGCTACCTCTACGGCTGGCTGCTCGGCGCCCTGGTCATCGGCTACTTGACCGGCCTGCTCCTCCCCCGCTACCGGCTCTGGGCGGCGCTCGGCGCCACCACCCTCGGCGGTATCGTCGTGGTCTACCTGATCGGCGTGCCCGTCACCGCGATCAACCTGGGCCTGCCGCTCTGGGTTGCTCTTGTCGACGCCGCGAAGTTTCTGCCCGGCGACCTGATCAAGGTGGTCGTGACCGTACTGGTGGCCCGCCAGGTTCACAGGGCCTACCCGGGTCTGATCCCGCCGCGCCGCAGCGCCGCTCCCGCGCCCGAGGCCGCCGACGTCACCGCCGGAGCAGTCACGCCCGCATCATGAGCAGGATCGACTTCGACAGCGTCTCGCATGCGTTCGGTGAACGGATGGTGCTGCGGGACATCCGTCTGACCCTCACCGAACAGCGCATCGGCATCGTCGGTGCGAACGGGTCGGGAAAGTCCACCCTCGTGCGCCTGATCAACGGATTGATCAAGCCCGACACCGGAATCGTGAGCGTCGGCGGCCTCGACGTGGCCCGGAACGCCAAGGCGGTGCGCCGGCAGGTCGGCTTCATCTTCACCAACCCGGACAATCAGATCGTGATGCCCACCGTGGCCGAAGACGTCGCCTTCACCCTGCGCCGCCGCGGGCTGACCCCGCTCGAGATCTCGACCCGCACGCGGGCGGCGCTCGAGCGCTTCGGGCTCGACCAGCACGCCGACCATCCGGCGCACCGGCTGTCCGGCGGCCAAAAGCAGTTGCTCGCGCTGGCGGCCGTGCTCGTGGCGGAGCCTGAGATCGTGGTCGCCGACGAGCCGACCACGCTGCTCGACGCACGCAATGCCCGGCGCATCACCGAACTTCTGCTCGGCCTGAGCCAGCAGGTCATCGTGGTCACCCACCAGCTGGACCTGCTCGCCGCCTTCGACCGCGTGATTGTGATCGAGGACGGCCGGGTGGTCGCCGACGGTGCACCGGATGCCGCGCTCGGCGCGTACCGGGAGCTGCTGGCATGATCGGGCCGGCATGATCGGGCTCTATCACCCCGGCCACTCGCTGATCCACCGCGCGCCGATGCTGCTCAAGCTCGTGCTTCTCTCGCTCGCCGTGCTGCTCGTCGGCTCGCTCGGCGAGCTCTGGCAGCTGGGCGCCTGCCTTCTCGGGGTCGCCGCACTGTTCCTGGTGGCGCGGGTGCCGCTGGGCGCGGCGTGGCAGCAGATCGGCCCGATCCTGTGGATTTTGGTGATCGCCGTTCCAGTCCAGGCGCTGTTCGCCGGCTGGACCACGGCCGGCCTGATGGCCGGGCGGCTACTGATCGCCGTGGCGCTGGCGGCGCTGTTCACCGTGACGACCACGGTCACGGCCGTGCTTGAGGGCTTTCAGAAGCTTCTGCGACCGTTCCGTCGCTGGGTCGACGCCGACCGGGTCGGCCTCCTCCTCGCCCTCACCCTGCGGTGCATCCCGCTCGTCACCGAGATCGTGTCCGAGGTGATCGAGGCCCGTCGGGCGCGCGGCACCCAGGGTTCGCTGCTCGCCCTGGCCGTGCCGGTGGTCGTGCGCTCGCTCTATGCCGCGGATGCGATCGGTGAGGCTCTGGCCGCCCGCGGTCTCGACGACTGAGGCCGGAGCGGTTCGGCCCCGGCAGGTCGGTTGCGGCTAGGTTGAGACCACCAGCGGTTTCCGGTCTCACCCCGACCGGACAGGCGAGGAGCGGAGCGCGATGATCCAGCCCGGCTGCATGACCGAGGCACGTCGACGAGGACGGCTGCGGCGCGGCATCCGGGCCGGCGGCTGGTGGACCCTGACCGCGTTCGTACTCGTCGTGATCGTGTTCCTTGCCTGGGTGAACACTGTGCGCGTGGCCGATCGGGCCGCGGCGGACGAGGTCTTCGCCAACCCGAACGTGACCGTCACCGACACCCCCACGTCGGTCGTCCTCGCGCCCGCCGACGACGCCGGCGACATCGGCTTGGTCTTCGTTCCCGGTGCCCGGGTTGACCCCTATGCCTACCTCTACAAGCTGGCGGGCACGGTCGAAGACACCGGGGTGACCGTTGTGATCACCAAGCCGGTGCTCAACCTCGCCATCTTCGACCGCCGGACGTTGTCCACCTTCACCGACGCCGTCCCCGACGTCTCCACCTGGTTCGTGGGCGGCCACTCGATCGGCGGCGTGCGAGCCTGCATGCTGGCGGACGATCCCGCGGTGGCAGGGCTGGTGCTGTTCGGCAGCTACTGCGCGGCCGCGCCGGAGCGCACCGATCTGCGGGCCCTCAGCCTCAGCGGGAGCGCCGACGGCCTCAGCACCCCGGAGAAGATCGCCGACAGCGCAGATCTACTTGTGCCCGACACCCGTTTCGTCGAAATCGAAGGAGCCAACCATGCGCGGTTCGGCGACTACGGCGTCGAGAACGGCGACGGTGTTGCCACCATGTCAACGGATGCCGTTGCCGCCGAAATCACCCGCGAGCTCACTGAGTTCCTGACACAGACAACCCCGTAGTCGGAAACCTTCCCCGGTCCGCGGTTGCGGTGCACTGAAGCGGCCGGCACCTGACGAACCCGATCGTTGGAGCACGGCGTGAGCACCTGGTCATCTTCGATTCGACCTCCAAAACCAGGGCAACCACTGCCAGCGTCGCCCCGGAACCCTGCGGGGCGCGGTCGGCCGCCTTCGACACCCGGGGGCGCACATCCGTGCTGACCCGCTGAGGTGCAAGAAAGGCCCGGGTCTCCTTGACCGGGGCCTCTCCTGCCGCTCTCGTGTTGTGTTCTGTGTTACGTGGTGGTCAGCGAGTCTACGTACTCCTGGTTCTCGGAGATCCACTTCGCCACGATCGGCTCGTAGTCCTTGCCGTCGTAGTCGACGAACATGGCCTTCTCAAGCGAGTACAGCTTATCGAGGTCCATGTCGAAGCCCTTGATCCACTCGGTGGCCTGCGGAAAGTCCTCGGCGAAGTCGGACTTGGCGTAGCTGTGAAGCGACTCGGTGTTCTTCAGGGTTCCCTTGGGATCCTCGAGAGTCTTGATCGGCAGCGAACCGTAGGCCCAGTGCGGCTCCCAGAGGGTGACGACGATGTTCTCGCCGGCCTTGGTGGCCGCGGTCAGCTCGGTGAGCATGGCTGCGGTCGATGAGGTCAGGTATTCCATGTCGTCGAGGCCGTAGGCCGGGATGACCTTCTCAGTGGTGGCCTTGGTCAGGCCGGCTCCGGGTTCGATTCCGACGATGCGGTTGCCGAACTTGTCGGCGTTCCTGGCCAGCTCGTCGAGGGAATCGATGGGAGCATCCTTGTTGACGGCGATGGTCAGGCGGGATTCCTCGTTCCATGCGCCGAGGTCGACGATGTCATCGCCGTACTCCTTCACGTAGGACGCGTGGGTCTCCGGCATCCAGACATCCATGTTGATGTCATAGTCTCCGGTGGAGAGACCCGAGTAGACGGGGGCAACGTCGGCGTATTCCAACTCCGCGTTGTAGCCCTTCTCGTCGAGGATGGCCTTCCACAGTTCGGAGACCGCGACGCCTTCATCCCAGCCGTTGAACACGGCGATGGTGATGTCTTTCTGGTCCTTGTTCCCGTCGCCGACGACGGCGGCCTCGGCCGAGGCGCAGCCGCTGAGTGCGAGGAGCCCAACGGCTCCGAGGGCGATGAGGGACAGTGATCGGTTTTTCATATTGTTTCCTTTCGTGTCGCCTGGTGGGCGACCGGGGCAGAATCAGAAATCAGGAGGTCGTGTGCGCGGCGCACTGGCTCAGGCGGCCAGGGCTTGCTGGGCGCGGCGCTTGCGGGCCGACATGATTCGACCGAGCGGGGTGTCGCCGGTGCCGAGTGCGGCCGTCAGGCGGTCAAGGAAGATGGCGAGGATCACCACGGCGAGGCCGGCTTCGAAACCGAGTGCGACGTCGATGCGGTTCAGGCTGGCGACGACATCCGCTCCCAGCCCCCCGGCACCGACCATACCGGCGATGACGACCATCGACAGGGAGAGCATGATGACCTGGTTGATACCCGCCATGATCGTCGGCATCGCCAGCGGAAGCTGGATCTGCCGGAGGATGCGCCAGGGCGAGGCGCCGAAGGCCTGCCCGGCCTCAACCACTTCTCGGTCGACTCCGCGGATGCCCAGCTCGGTGAGGCGGACTCCCGGGGCCATCGCGAAGATGATGGTGGCCACGATTCCGGGCACGACGCCCACGCGGAACAGAATCAGCGCGGGAATCAGGTACACGAAGGCCGGCATGGTTTGCATGAAGTCGAGAATCGGCCGGATGATGTTGGACGCCACCGCGGACTTCGCCGCCAGGATGCCGAGCGGCAGGCTGAGGGCGATCGCGAGCACACTGGCGACCAGCACCAGTGCGAGGGTGTCCATGGCGTTCTCCCACTGGTCGACGCCGACGACGACGATCAGACCGAGGACGGTACCGACCATGAATTTCCAACCGCGGGTGGCCAGGGCCAGCCCCGCCGAGAGCACGATGATCACCCAGAAGGGCGGCGCCACCAGGAGGAAGTCGACCAGTTCGTAGGCACCGTCGAAGACGGCCCGGATGAAGTCGAATAAGAACCCGAACGTGTCGGTGATCCAGTCGATGAACCCCTCCACGAGGGTGCCCAGAGGAAGTCGGAAGTCGTTCACAGGTCGGCTCCTTCCAGAGCGGTGTCGCGGAGGGTTTCGGTGATCACGCTGATGGAAATCGTGGCTGCGGGCTCGATCACGGGCACGTCCCCCGTATTCGTGCTCACGTTGCCGAGCGCGGCCAGCAGGGTCACCCGCGGGATGACGCCGAGCAGACGGTTCTTCTCATCGACCACGGCGATGGCCAGATCACTGCCGACCGAGGGTTCGACCAGGTCGACCAGCGGGGTGTCCGGGTTGACGGAGATCGCATCCGTGCGCACTATCGCGCGCAGATCGGTCTCGCCGGCCTTGACCTGCCCCAGCACGTCGCGATCGCGCACCACACCGGCGAAGGTGCGGTCGCGGTTGAGCACGAAGGTGGCGGAGGTCTGCAGGTCGCGCATGGTGCGGAGCGCAGCTCGGGGACCGCCGGTGATCGTGACCACGGAGCGCACGGGCTCCATCACGCTGGCCGCGGTCAGCACCCGGGCGCGGTCGACATCCTGCACGAACTGAGCGACGTAGTCGTTCGCCGGGTCGGTCAGGATCTCCTCGGGGGTGCCGATCTGAACGATGCGACCATCGCGCATGACCGCGATGCGGTCGCCGAGGAACATGGCCTCGTTGAGATCGTGGGTGATGAAGATGATGGTTTTGCCGAGCTCGGCCTGCAGCTCGATCAACTGCTCCTGCATTTCGCGGCGGATCAGCGGGTCAAGGGCCGAGAACGCCTCATCCATCAGGAGGACGTCGGTGTCGGCGGCGAGAGCCCGGCCGAGGCCGACTCGCTGCTGCATTCCGCCGGAAAGCTCGGACGGCAGGCTGTCGGCCCAGCCGTCGAGCCCGACGAGGCGGATGATGGTGCGCGCCTTGGCGAGCCGCTCCTCGCGGCCCATGCCCTGCACCTCGAGTCCGTAGGCGACGTTGTCGATCACGGTGCGATGCGGTAGCAGGGCAAAGTGCTGGAACACCATGGAAATATTGGTGCGGCGCACCTCGCGCAGCGCGGCGGCGGAGATGCCGGTGATGGCCTGGCCGGCCACCGTCACGCTGCCAGAGGTGGCGTCCAGTAGCCCGTTGAGCATGCGGATCAGGGTGGATTTGCCCGAACCGGACAACCCCATCACCACGAAGATTTCGCCGCGGTGAACCTCGAATGAGGCGTCGATAACGGCGGCGGTGCCCAGCGAGGACACCTCATCGCGGCTGGCTCCCGCGGTTAGCTTCTTGACGAGCTCGTGCGGACGACGCCCGAACGCTTTGTACAGTCGATCTGCCTTCACGGCAATAGTTTCGGTCACGGATTCTCCCGGTGCACGCCGGGCGGGGCCGAATCACGGCCGACGGAACGGATGCACGCTGTGTCGGACGGGTAGGCCGTGACCGGCCTCGACGCGATGGAAAGCGTGGGCTGGGGCGATCATGGGGATCGCATCCGTCATGGCCTCACCATACGAAGCGCCGTACCGATGGGGCCGTGGCTGTACATTCGCGTCCTGGTGAAGGGTCGTAAGACCAGCAGCAAGCCTAACACGGGGGTATTTGCGTCGCAGAAGCAGCGATTTCGACGGTTTCGGGTAGCGGGGAGAACCGGCCCTACCGCAGGCCGCGAGACAGCCGCCGCGGAGCATCCGTGCCGGGTCGCGTTCGACGACCCGGAACGGACTCAGGCCTTGAGCGCCGCGATCTGCGCGGACTTCTCGGTCGCGGCGGCCGTTTCGGCGGCGCTGGGCGCACCGTGGTGGGCGATCATCGTGGTCTCGTCGAACGGCTCGTGACGGTCGAGCACCCGGTCGACCTGGGCACGATCGATCTCCTTGGTCCAGGATCCGATCAGCACGGTGGCGACGGCGTTGCCGGTAAAGTTCGTGAGCGCGCGGGCCTCGGACATGAAGCGGTCGATGCCCACGATGAAGCCGACTCCTTCAAGCAGCTGCGGGGCGTGGGCCTGCAAGCCGGCGGCCAGGGTCGCGATCCCGGCACCGGACACTCCGGCGGCACCCTTGGAGGCGATGATCATGAAGGCGAGGAGCCCGATCTGCTCGCCCAGGGCGAGCGGCTGACCCATGGCCGTGGCGATGAAGAGCGACGCCATGGTCAGGTAGATCGCGGTGCCGTCGAGGTTGAACGAGTATCCGGTGGGAACCGTGACGCCCACGACCGGCTTGGAGACGCCGAGGTGCTCCATCTTGGCGATCAGGCGCGGCAGCGCCGCCTCGGAAGAGGAAGTCGAGAAGATCAGCAGGTACTCTCGGCCGAGATAACGCATCAGCTTGAAGATGCTGATGCCGGTGACGATCTTGAGCAACCCGCCGAGGATGACGACGATGAAGAGCACACAGGTCAGGTAGAAGGCGCCCATCAGGGTGAAGAGGCTGATAACGGCCTGGAAGCCGGTGGCACCGACGACGGCGGCGATCGCACCGAAGGCGCCGATCGGCGCGAGCCACATGACCATGATCAGGATGCGAAAGACCAGGGCCTGCACGTGCGCGATGCCCTCGAGGATCGGCTTGCCGGCGGCTCCCATCTTCTGCAGCGCGAAGCCGGCGATGAGGGCCACCAGCAGGGTCTGCAGGATGTTGCCGGCGGTCAGTGCGGAGAACAGTGTGGTCGGGATGATGCCGAGGAAGAAGTCCGATTCGGCGGCTTCCGGCGGCACGAAGGTGGTCGCGGTGAGATCGAGCCCTGAGCCGGGCTTGATCACGTTGCCCACGACGAGGCCGATCGCCAGGGCGAAGGTGGACATGGTCAGGAAGTAGCCGAGCGCCAGTCCGCCGATCTTGCCGACCGTGGCGGCCTTCGCGATGGACCCGATGCCGAGGATGATCGTGCAGAAGATGATCGGCGAGATCATCATCTTGATCAGGGCGATGAAGATGTCCCCGAGCGGTTTGAGCGAGACGGCGAATCCGCCTGTGCCGCCGAAGAGCAGGCCGACGATGACGCCGAGGATCACCGCGACGATGACCGCCATGTACAGGTAGTGGGACTTGTCAAACTTCTTCGCGGGCTGTGCAGCGCGAGCGCGAGGCAGTGATGCCATAAAAGACTCCTTTGTCTAGTAACTAGGCTGGGGTGAAGCGCTGGTGCGCCCGGACCATCCGTGGTGTGTTTCAGACTGGACGACCGAGGCGCCCGCGTCACTGTTGCGGTCATATTGGTCACGGTCGCGCAAATGGAAGAAGGATGCGATGGGGCAAGGCTGGAGCATTGCGCGCCGCCTGTTCCTGGCGAACGCCCTGGTCATCATGGCGATAACCGTGTTCGCGGGCACCGCGGCCTTCGTGGACGCCCGCGACCGTGGTTTCGTCGCCGCCGAGGAACGGATGCTGTCCGTCGCCAGCGCCATCGCCGACAACCCGCTCGTACTGGATGCCAGCCGCTCGGCCGATCCCAGCGCGGTGCTCCAGCCGTACGCCGAGCGGGTCACCGCCGACGCCACCCTCGACTTCATCACGATCATGGCGCCCGACCGCACCCGCTGGACCCACCCGACCGAGTTGGAGATCGGCCGCCCCTACATCGGTACCGTCACGCCCGCCCTGGCCGGGGAACCGTTCACCGAGGTGACCACGGGCACGCTCGGACCCTCGGTGCGGGCCGTCGTTCCGATCACCGACGAGCAGGGAGCCGTTCAGGGCCTGGTGGCTGCGGGGGTGAAGACGAGCAACCTCTCCATCGCGCTGAGCGCGCGGCTGCCGGCCGTGCTGGGGGTGGCCCTGATGCTGCTAGCCACGGGCACCCTCGCCGCCTGGCTGCTCGGTCGCTATCTGAGCCGGGTCACGCTCGGCTGGGGACCGGAGCAGCTCGCCCAGCTCTTCGTCTACTACGACTCGGTGCTGCATTCGGTGCGGGAGGGTCTCGTGCTCGTCACTCTCACGGGCGAGGTCGTGCTCTACAACGATCAGGCTGCCCGGCTGCTGGGCCTGCCGCCACGCTCACCGACTGAGGGCCGAGCATCCTCCGCCGCCACGCAGAGCCTTGACCGTCTCGACCTTCCCCCGGCGCTCGCCGAGCTACTGAAGAGCGGCCGCCCCGCCACCGACGAGATCCACGTCACCGACACGCGCGTGCTGGTCGTCAGCCAACTGCCGGCACTGAAACCGGGCAGCGGCCGCACCAAACCCGCGCCGATGGGCTGGGTTGCGACCATCCGCGACCACACCGACCTGCAATCGATGGGCAGCGAGCTCCGGTCGATGCGCACCCTCTCGGATGCCCTGCACGCCCAGACCCATGAGCACGCCAACCGGCTTCACACCATCGTGTCCCTGATGGAACTCGGGCGCGGCGCCGAGGCCCTCGATTTCGCCACCAAAGACCTGGAGCTCAGCCAGCAACTCACCGATGACATGCTCGACTCGGTGGACGAACCGGTGCTCAGCGCCCTGCTGATGGGCAAGTTCGCCCAAGCCAGCGAGCTGGGCGTGCTGCTCACGGTTGAGGCGGCCGGAACCCTCGCCGATTCCGGCCTGACGGCGCAGGACCTGGTCACGGTCGTGGGCAACCTGGTCGATAACGCACTCGACGCGGCCGCCGGCGGCGAGGCACCCCGCCGGGTGCACCTCTCGGTCGGCTCCACGCCCTCGTCGGTGGCGATCGAGGTGGCCGACACCGGGCCCGGCGTCGACCCGGACGCCGTGACCGACATCCTCCGCCGCGGTTACAGTACCAAGGAGCCCGGCAGTTTCGGCCGCGGCCTCGGACTGGCGTTGGTGCGGCAGACGGTCAACCGGCTCGGCGGCAGCCTCAGCATCACCCGCCGCGAGGGGGCCGTGTTCACGGTCACCCTCCCCCGGCAGCCGGAGGAGCCCACTGCGGGCATCGAACCCGACCTCGCGGCGACGATGGGCGGATCGCATGACTGACCGGGACATCCGGGTGCTCGTCGTCGAAGACGAAGCCATTGCGGCCGAGGCGCACGCCGCCTACCTCGGGCGTTTGACCGGTTTCGTGCACGCGGGCACCGTCGGCGACGGCCATTCCGCCCTGCGCGCCCTGGCAACGGCCGTCACCGCCGGGCAGCCCATCGATCTGGTGCTGATGGATATGACCCTGCCCGACCTGCACGGCCTCGACGTGAGCCGACGGATGCGCGCGGCCGGCCTGACCACGGACATCATCGCCATCACGGCGGTGCGCGAACTGCACATCGTGCGCGGCGCCGTGGCGGCCGGCATTGTTCAATACCTGATCAAGCCGTTCACCTATTCGACCTTCGCGCAGAAGCTGGTGCAGTATCGGGACTTTCGGCTTCAGCTGGGCGGCCTGTCCGCGATGACCAGCCAGACCGACGTGGACCTGGCGTTCGCGAGCCTGCGCACGCCCACCGAGCTGCCGCGGCCGAAGGGTCTGTCCGAGGGCACCCTGGGCGCGGTGATCGAGTTCCTGAAGCTGCAGACCGTTCCGGTCTCCTCCAGCGAGGTGATGGAGCAGCTCGGCATTTCTCGGGTGACCGCCCGGCGCTACCTTGAGCATCTGGCCGACACCGGCTCACTCGAGCGGTCGCCGCGCTACGGCACGCCGGGGCGGCCAGAGAACGAATACGTCTGGAAGCGGCTGTAGCGCGCACGTGCAGTCACGGCCGCGCGGTGAGCACTCCTGGCGTGGCTCTCTCAGCGGCCGGCGCGCTCCGCCAGGCCGTGCACGCAGGCGGCCTGGCCGGCGTGCTGCAGGTCGTCGGAGAGCACGCTGACCAGGCGCACCGCGAGTGTGACCGGCGGGGTCCAGCGGGTGTCGACGACCCGGGAGAAATCTGCCGTGGTGAGAGTGGGCAGCCAGGCGATGGTGCGGGCGTGCACCGCGTCGAGATAGCCGGCCAGAACGGATGCGCCGGCGCGCACCTGCCCAACCTCCTCGACGGTTTGGCCGTAGCCGGTGGCCGCCCGCGCGAAGGGAAACGCGAACCTGTCGGCCCAGCCGGCGCTGTCCCAGAGCTGGTCCTCGTTCATCAGCTCGGCCAGGTGGTCATCCTGCACCCGGGTCAGGTGCCAGATCAACCACGCGATGCTGTTCGCCTCCGGGTCGGGCCGAAAGGTCAGCAGCTCTTCGTCGGCATCCACGAGCACGACATGCACGATGCTCCGGACACGTGCGTAGGCCTCGGCGATCAGGTAGCTCGACAGCATCGGTTCTCCTTACGCCGAGTGCCTCGTCAGTGCCTCGGTTGGTGGCCCCGATGTGTCCCGCGTCGGAGCCAGAGTAGCCCCGGCTTGCTACCTGGCGGTGGTCGAGCCTGTCGAGGCCCACCGCCCAGCAGCTGGATTACGGTTGCGCCCGTTTGCTCGGGAGTGCGATCAGGGTTTGTTCGGGGTCGACTCCGACCGGCGGCCGGAGCCAGTAGTCGTTACCGGTGCGGATGATGCTCCAGTGCTGATTATGCAACAGCAGGTGGTGCGGGTGGCAGAGCAGTACCCCGTCGGCGGGGTCGGTATAGCCGTTGTCTTTCACCCATTCGTTAATGTGGTGGGCCTCGCTCCAGGCTGGTGATTTGTCGCAGTCGACCCAGCGGCATCCGCCGTCGCGAACGCCCATTGCGGCCCGCTGGGCTTCGGTGAAGAGGCGTTCGTCGCGGCCGACGTTGATGATGTCGCCGGATTCACTGAACTGGATGCCGCGGGTTCCGGTGTCGCAGAGGAGCCGGTCGATGGTGTCCTGCGAGATCGGGACCGGGTTTCCCTCGATCTGCCCTGCCTGACCCGCCTGACCCGTTTCGAGGGCCGTTCCGGCCACGATCACTCAAACCGACGGGCGGCGGCCACCGAACACCCGCCCCTGGTCGGCCTCACCGGCGATCTTCAGCAGCTGCACGAAGGCATCCGCGGCGATCTGATCCGTGCTGCGCGAGTCATCCTGCAGGCGTTTCGCCCACGCCGCCTTCTCCTTGTCGACGAAACGCACGCCTCCGCGGCGAGGGTCGGTGACCGAATCGAAGACGGAGAGCACGAATTCGCCGTCTTCGGGAGCGAAGAGCCCATTCAGGCGCACCTTGCCGTTTCCCAGCCGGTACACCTTCAGGAACCGGTCGTCGTAGGCCTGCTTCTCCCGAGCGGCAATGCCGGCTTCGTCGAGGCGGTCGCGCATTCGTCTCGCGAGTTTGAAGACGTGGTCCGCGTTCAGAGTTGAGGCCATCATCGAGCCGACCGCGACGAGCTTGAACGCGTCGTTCTTCGTCGAGCCGGTCACCTTCTGGATCAACGCCTGAGGCGAGAGGAACCCCTGCTGCGCGGCCAGACCGGAGTGGCCCGGTTCCAGCCGCGAACGCCGGGCGATGGTCGCCGCCATCCGCGCCGAACGGGTGTCGAGGAGGCGGCGAGCGGCCGCGATCGGCCTCTGACCGGCCAGCACCTCAGCATCGGCGAGGGCCTTATTTTCGGCGAAAACGGAACCGAGGAGGGCGACGGCATCCGTTGCCTGCCTGAGGTCATCCGCGGTGGTTGTCATGTTTCGAAACTAGCAAACATGACATACAGAGTTGAGAGTCTGTCACTTATCTATGGAAGTTTCTAGAAGTCATGTTCGAGGCCTGCGCGGCCACTCCACCCTCTTCCGGTCGGCTAGCCCTCCAGCGACCTGATCAGACGAGCCGGCACGCCACCATGGACGGTGTTGGGCTCGACGTCCTTGGTCACTACACTGCCGGCAGCCACGATTGCCCCGTTGCCGATCGTGACACCGGGCAGGATTGTGGCGAAAGCACCGATCCACGCGCCGTCGCCGACATGGATCGGCTTGGTTACCAGTGGGCCGACTCGGAACTCGCTGGGTCCGATCTCATGCGTACTTGTGACGAAGCGGACGCCCTGGGCCACAGCCGCGCGCCCGATGACCACACGCTCATTGCCGTCGAAGTAGCAGCCCTCATTCACGAACGCGCCGGGTTTTAGAACGACCATTCTGGAGCCAAAGGTGACCCCCTTCAGCACTCTGGAACTTCTGACGTTCATTCCGGCGAGGTGGAGCAGCCGAGACCGATGCGCTCCATTGACGATCAGCGGTGTAGCCAGGAGCCAATTAACGATGATGTCGTGCCAAATTCGCACCGCGTGGGGTCTGTCTTTGGTGGCTCGTGCAGCTCTGATTTTTTCCGCCTGACGATGAAGGTGCTGTTGACTGGATATCAGGCTACCGGGTACAGAAAAGGCCAAGCCTCGTTTGGAACGAGCCTGGCCTTTTTCTGATGGTGCACCCCCCCGGACTTGAACCGGGAACCCACTGATTAAGAGTCAGTTGCTCTGCCAATTGAGCTAGAGGTGCGTGTTTCTCTACTCTCCGACCCAGGGTGACCCGAACCGACTCTAGATACTAACAGCACGATTACCTTCGGCGCCAATCGCGGTACAAACCGGAGAGTCGCGCCAAAATTACTAGTCTTGGTCTGTGACCCAGCCCCAGAAGTACTCCCTCGATGACGACCTCCAGCTCGCGACCGAGCTCGCCGATCTGGCCGACGCGATCTCGCGCGACCGGTTCACCGCGATGGACCTCGTCGTGACGACCAAACCCGACCGCACCCCGGTGACGGATGCCGACCAGGCCGTGGAGCGCGCGATCCGGACCGCCCTGGCCGAGCGGCGCCCGGCCGACGGCATCCTCGGTGAGGAATTCGGCACCGAGGGCACCAGCGTGCGGCAATGGATCATCGATCCGATCGACGGCACAGCCGGTTTCCTGCGCGGCATCCCGATCTGGGGCACTCTGATCGCCCTCGCCGTCGATGGCGATCCGGTGGTGGGGATGGCGAGCTCCCCAGCCCTCGGCAAGCGTTGGTGGGCGCGCACCGGCGGCGGCGCCTGGATGACCGACGAGCGCACGCCGGGCGCCGACCCCGTGCGCCTGGCCGTGTCCGGCGTGGCCAAGCTCGCCGACGCCTCGCTCAGCTACAACAGCATCCAGCAGTGGGACCAGACCGGGCACCTCGACGAGCTGATCACACTGTCCCGCCAGGTCTGGCGCACCCGCGCCTACGGCGACATGTGGTCGTACATGCTCCTCGCCGAGGGTCTGCTCGACATCGTCGCGGAATACGACCTGCAGCCCTACGATCTCGCGGCCCTGGCCCCGATCGTGCAGGAGGCCGGTGGCCGGTTCTCCTCCGCCGACGGCCGGCCCGGCCCCTGGCACGGCAGCGCTCTGGCCACCAACAGCCTGCTGCACGAGCCGGCTCTGCGGGCCCTCGGCTCAGCGACCACCACCACGGATGCACCCGCGTCCCCGAGCGCGCCGACCCGCTAACCGATGATCCCGCCGCGCACGCACCCCGGAACCCTGACCCTGCTGATCGCTGCGGCCAGCGTCCTGACCGCCAGCCTCACCGGCTGCAGCGTGATCGGCGACATGCTGCCGACGCCGGTCCGCAACGTGGCTGCCGTGCCGGCATCCGCTCTCGGAGAGGTCACCGCTGTGGCCGACCTTCTCGTCGGAGACTGCCTACGTGAGGTTTCGGAGGGACTGGACGTGAACGCATCGATCGTTCCGCGGGTTTCATGCGACGAGAGCCACGAGTTCGAGGTATTCGCCCGGTTCCCGGTGCCGGGCGACGCCTTCCCCGGCGACAACGCCGTGACCGCAGTGGCGGAAACCGGCTGCGGTTCCCTGTTCGAGGACTTCGTGCTGCTCGAGTACCGGGCATCGAGTCTGGATTTCGCCTACCTCACCCCCACGGCGCAGAGCTGGGCCGACGCCGACGTCCTGGCCAGCCCGAACGGCCCGGGCAGCCGCGACGTCTCGTGCCTGATCACCGACCCGGCCGGCGCCGTGACCGGCACCCTGGCCGGCGCATCGCGCTGACCCGCGGCCATACTGTTGACCCATGAGGATCAATGCCTTCTCGGATGTCTCCCTGCGAGCGCTCATGTTCCTGGCGACGCTCCCCGACGGCGAGCTTCAGACCTCGCGGGTCATCGCCGAGGCGGTGGCCACCCCGTACAGCCATGTCAGCAAGGCCGTCATGCGACTCCGCGAGCTGGGACTCGTGGAGTCACTGCGCGGCCGTACCGGCGGAGTGAGGATCAGCCCGGTCGGGCGAACGGCCACCGTGGGCTGGCTGCTGCGCCAACTCGACACCCGCGACGATGTCGCCGACTGTGAGACGCCCCACGGTGACTGTCCGCTCAGTGGCGGCTGTGGACTCCGCGGGGGGCTCCGACGAGCACGGGAGGCGTTCTACGCCGAACTCGACGACCTTGTGATCGCGGCTCTCCCCCATATCGGCTTCCCCGCTCCCGTTGTCCTCACGCTGGCACCCCCGCCGCCGCGCCGCGCCGATCGGGGGTAATGGGATACAACCCGATATTAAGCATTTGAAATGATACTTTTGGGTACGTCCCTCAATTGCTTGGAGTTTGCATGCTATCCACCCAGTCACTGCCCCTCATCAAAGCGACTCTGCCCCTGGTGGGCGAGCGCATGCCCGAGATCGCGAAGAACTTTTACGGCCGGATGCTGACCGCTCACCCCGACCTCTTCGACGGCCTCTTCAGCCGCTCCAACCAGAAAAACGGCTCGCAGCAGCAGGCCCTGGCCGGAAGTATCGCCGTCTTCGCGACCTACCTGGTGCAGAACCCCGACACCACGCCGGAGGCCATGCTCTCCCGCATCGCCCACAAGCACATCTCCCTCTCCATTGCGCCCGAGCAGTACGACATCGTCTACAAGTACCTCTTCGAGGCCATCGCCGAAGAACTCAGCGACGTCATCACGGCCGAGATCGCCGGCGCCTGGACCGAGGTCTACTGGCTGATGGCCCACGCCCTGATCAAGATGGAGAAGGGCCTTTACGCCGGTCTCGCCAGCGACAAGCCGCTCGCCCCCTGGGTCGTCGTGAAGAAGGAAGCGGCCGGCACCGACGCCGTCACATTCACCCTGGAGCCGGCCGACGACACTCCCGTGACGCCTGCCCTGCCGGGCCAGTACGTCAGCGTCACGGCCACCATGCCCGACGGCATCCGCCAGGTGCGCCAGTACTCGCTGTCGGCCGGCACGGCCACGACCCGCGTCTTCACCACCAAGCTCGACGCAGACGGCGAGGTCTCCCCCGTGCTGCACCGTGATGTGCAGGTCGGCGACACGCTCATCCTCTCCGTGCCGTGCGGCGACATCACCCTAGATCAGGGCACCGGCCCGCTGATCCTGGCCTCGGCCGGAATCGGCTGCACGCCCAGCGCATCGATCCTGCGCTCCCTGGTGGACACCGGCTCGAAGCGCGAGGTGCTCGTGCTGCATGCCGAGAGCAACCTCGAACGCTGGGCGCTGCGCGACCAGATGAGCGAAGACATCGCACTGCTGGAAGCAGCAGAGCTCGAACTCTGGCTGGAGATCCCGAGCGAGGGCCACCACGAGGGCTTCATGTCCCTTGAGAACGTGTCGATCCCGACGGATGCCTCGGTGTACCTGTGCGGTCCGCTCCCGTTCATGCGCAGCCTGCGCTCACAGGCGCTGGAGTCCGGTGTGCCGGCCGACCGCATCCACTACGAGATCTTCGGCCCTGACCTCTGGCTTGCCGGCGTCTGATCCGCGCGGAATTTCAGCGCAGCCTCAGTGCTCGTCGCCCCATTCGGTGCCCTCGAGGTCGCCGCGCAATGTGCCGGTGACCTCGTCGACCGCCTCGCCCACGGTGCCCGCGAACCGCTCCGGTGGGAACCGTCGACTGAGACCGTAGTCGCGCAGGTGGTCCTTCACCGGACCCTTCATCTCGGCGAAGATCAGCGTGATCCCGCGTGAGGCGAGGAAATCGTCGAGTTCCAGAAGTTCTTCCACGGCGGTCGTGTCGATCTCTGTGATCGGCTCGGCCGCCAGGATGACCGTGTGCACGTCACTCCCTGCCTCGGTGACGACGCGACGCACGAAGTCGTCGAAAATGCCGCCGTTGGCGAAGAACAGCGGCGCGTCGAAGCGCACGATGACGATGCCGGGCAACCGCTCGCCCTCCGGATGACGGGACAGGTCGTGGTACCCGCGCAGCCCACGGATGCGCCCGAGCTCAGCCCGGTAGGGTCGCCAGGCGTGGCTCACGAATGCCCCGAGGGACAGCACGATCGCCACGCCGATGCCCTCGATCACGCCCACGACCACGACACCGAGGAACGACGCGATGGACAGCGCGGCATCCACTTTGTTCATCCGCACGAGGGCGAGGAACCCCTTCACGTCGATCAGACCGGCGGCCGCGACGATCACGACGGCAGCGATGGTCGCCGAGGGCAGGTAGCCGGTGAGTCCGGGCGCCAGCAGCATGAACACCACGATGAGTGCGGCGCCGACCACGCCCGTGAGCTGGGTTCGTGCGCCCGCGCTCTCGGCAACGGGGGTGCGCGAGGACGACGCCGAAATGGGGAAGCCGCCGAGCAGACCGCCCGCGATGTTCGAGGCGCCGATCGCCGCCATCTCCTGACTCCCGTCGACACTCTCGCCGCGGCGCGCGGCGAACGTGCGCGACAGCACGGCCGTATCGGCGAAGGCGATCAGGGCGACGCCGAGGGCGGGAAGGGCGAGCGCGGCGACATCCGCCCAGACCAGACCGCCGAGCGCCGGAGCGGGCAGTCCCTGCGGCATCGCCCCGACGACGGGTATGGTGCTGTGAAGCCCGAGTACGGCAGTCAGCAGTGTCGCCAGCACGACGGCCACTAGCACGCCGGGGATCCGAGATCTGCCCCAGGACAGACCCACGATGATGAGCAGCGACCCGAGTCCGAAGAGCAACGCGGTGAGGTTGACTTCGCCCCCGGCGATACCGGCCCCGATTGCGATCACGTCGGCAATCGGCGGACCCGAGTCGATCGAAAATCCCAGCAGCGCCGGCAGTTGGGAAATGATCACCAGGAGTCCGAGGGCATTCAGGTAGCCGACCCGGATGGGCTTGGAGAGCAGGTCGGTCACGAATCCGAGGCGGAGCAGTCCGCCCAGCAGGAGGATCAGGCCGACCATGATCGCGAGAAGTCCCGCCAGGGCCACCGCTCGGTCATCGTCGCCGAGGGCAAGCGGCAGGATCACGGCCGCGATGATCGGCGCCAGGGCCGAGTCGGGGCCGAGCACCAGCACGCGAGAGGGGCCGAACAAGGCATATGCCGCCAACGGAATGATCGTGGCGTACAGGCCGGTCTCTGGCGGCAGGCCGGCCACCTCGGCGTAGCCGATGCCCACCGGGATCAGCAAGGCGGTGAGCACAAGCCCCGCTCTCAGGTCAGGGAGCAGCCAGGCGCGCCGGTAGGTGAGCGCGGTATCGACACCCGGCACCCACTTCTTCACCCACGCAGCCGCCATACCGTTCCTCCCGGCCCTATCTTGGTGCATCCGGGCGGTCCGGCCTAGAGGGCCTATAAGTCGGTGTAGCCGAGATCGGGAGCCGGGAGAAAGCGGGCGACGGATGAGGGGGCGCCCGACAGCGCGAGGATCACCAGTTCGTTCTCCCCCGCAGTGAGCACCGGACCGGGCACGTACAGGGTAACCTGCGGCCCGCGATCCCAGAATCGGCCGAGGTTGAACCCGTTCAGCCAGGCCTGGCCCTTGCCCCAGCCGACGACGCTGAGAAAGAGGTCCACCCCGGGCTCGGCGACGAAACGCCCGCGGGCGAAGGCCGGGCCCGCCAGCGACCCACCGGGCATACCCCTCCGGAACAGGGAGGCGCCAAGTCCGGTCACGGCGTCGAGGCGCAGCGGGACCACCTGCCACGCCGGCTCCTCCGTGTCGAGGAGGGCCGGGCCGATCAGACCCTTGGCCTCGCCGATCCGGGGGCCGTAGTTGACCCTGCCCTGATCTTCGACGAGCACGTCGAGTCGCCCGGCAGCGTCACCGTCACCCACGCTCGGCAGGGTGAGCGAGCGGTCGTGGTTGTCGCGCTGGAGCACACCCACCGGCACACCGTCGAGAAACACCTGGGCGCGGTCGCGCACCTCAGCGAACGAGAGCACGCGGGCGGCACCCGGTGCCACCCGCGTGCGGTAGAGGGCGAACCCGGAATACTGGCCCACGGCATCCATGGTCGGCAACCCGGCGCCAGCAGCGGCAGGAACGACAGCCTCGACCCCCGCTGCAGCCTCGTCGGCCGGCACGCCCAGAACTTCGAGGGCATCCCACAGGCTGACCGACTCCCAGAGGGACACCTCGAAGGCCGGGGCCGCCCGCACCCGGTCCGGCAGCTCGTCCGGCACGCTCGTATATCGGGCGAGCACCTCCCGGAAGGCGTGGTACTTCTCGGTGGTCTGGCCGCTCTCCGACAGGGGCGCGTCGTAGTCATAGGACGTGATCGTGGGCTGGAACACGCCCTTGTCATTGGCGCCGTTCGTGAATCCGAAATTGGTGCCGCCGTGGAACATGTACAGATTGACGGATGCCCCAGTAGCCAGCAACTCGTCGAGCTCTCGCGCCGACTCTGCGGCCGAGGTGGTGTGGTGGTGTGCACCCCAGTGGTCGAACCATCCGTTCCAGAACTCCGCGCACATCAGCGGCCCGGTCGGCTGATGCCGCCGGAGGGTGGCCAGGCGTTCGCGGCTGCGTGCGCCGAACGACCCGGTCTTGTGCAGTTCGGGCAGGCTGCCGTCCTGCAGCATCTGGTCCGTCGGCTGGTCGATCGTGGTCAGTGGCACGGTGATGCCGTGGGCCCGGTTGAGCTCGACGAGCGCCGTGAGGTAGTCCTGATCGCGCCCGTAGGCACCGTACTCGTTCTCGATCTGCACCAGGATCACCGCTCCGCGGCGATCGATCTGCCGCTCGGCCACGATCGGCAGCACCTGCTCGAAGTACTCGGCGACGGCCGCCAGATACTGCGGCTCATTCCGGCGCACGCCCACTGTGGCGTTCTGGAACAGCCAGGCCGGCAATCCGCCGTTGTCCCATTCCGCACAGATAAACGGGCCGGGGCGCACGATCGCGTACAAACCCTCCGCAGCGACGAGGTCGAGAAAATGCGCCAGGTCGAGCGGCCCGTCGGTGCGGAACTCCCCGCGCACGGGTGCGTGCGCGTTCCAGGGCACGTAGGTCTCGATCGTGTTCAGGCCCATCAGCCGGGCCTTGTGGATGCGGTCGGCCCAGTGGTCGGGGTGCACCCGGAAGTAGTGGATGGCCCCGGCCAGCACTCGGAACGGCTGCCCATCGAGCAGGAAGTCCCGTTCCCCGATCGCGAAGCGGCCGGTCACGCGGTGCCGGCCGTCGTTGCCGCCACTGCCACTGCCGGCACAGCCTCCCGGGATCGGCGCAGCACGGCCACCCCGAACCGGGGCAGGTCCAGTTCGCCGTCGGTGAGCGTGGCCGGGCCGAGGTCGATGCCGATGAGTCCCGAGCCCGTGACGCCCGCCACCCGCACGACCTCCTCGCTGTGGTTGATGTAGAAGAGGTAGTCGTGGGTGTCGGACTGCCGGGCGGCGAGCTGCACCGATCCGTGCACGGCGGCAGGCAGCGGCGAGACGATCCCGGCCTGTGCGGCGAACCTTCCGACGAGGGTGGCCAGCGCCACGGTGTCGGGCACGGTGGCGACGAAGCAGGCCCGGCCGGCGCCGACAACCCGGCCCGTCACGGCGGGTACCCCGGGGTACGGACCGCCGACGAATCGGGCGAGCACCTCGACATCCGGCTGCACCGTGACGTCATGGGTGATCAGGATGCCTGTGCCTCCGTCGGGAAGGCTGGCGACGCCGGTCGGGCTGGTTCCCTCCAAACCCACGGTCTGGCCGGGAAGCAGCGGGCCGAATTCCTCCGCGCGCACGCCGAGCAGATCGCGGAAGGCGCCCGGGTATCCCCCGGGATAGACGTGGTCGTCGCGGTCGGCCAGGCCGGAGAACGCACCGACGACGAGGTGGCCCCCGGCACGGGCATAGTCACCGAGGGCGGCGGCGAGCGGCTCTGGAACGACGTAGAGCATCGGCGCAATCACGAGGTCGTAGCCGGCCAGGCCGTTCTCGGCCAGGGCGATGGCCGCGGGCACGATGTCGGCCTGCAGCCCGTTGGCCAGTGCTGCAATGTACCAGTTCATGGCCTCCACCTTGTAGCGCAGCTGGTCGGTGGGGTGCGAGTCGAGCTCGGAGGCCCACCAGGAGTCCCAGTCGAAGAGGATGCCGATGCGAGCCTGCACGGTTGTCGTGCCGGCCACCTCGGCGAGGGCGACGAGCTCGGCGCCGAAGTCCACGACCCGGCGGAACATCGTGCTGTCCTCACCCGCGTGCGGGAGCATCGCCGAGTGGAATTTCTCCGCTCCGGCGAGAGACTGGCGCCACTGGAAGAAGCAGATCGCGTCGGCGCCGTGGGCCAAGTGCGTGAGGCTGTCCCGGCGCAGCTGCCCGGGCGTCTTGGCCAGGTTCACCGGTTGCCAGTTCACAGCGCCGGTGGAGTGCTCCATCAGGAACCAGGGGTCGCGTCTGGCGATCTGCCCGGTGAGGTTGGCCGAGAACGAGAGCTCCTCGAAGGCGAGCGGGTAGGCGCCGAGGAAGTAGTGGTCGTTCGAGACAATGTCCACCTCGGTTGCCCAGTCCGCGTAGTCCATCCCCTTCACTTCGCCCATCACCATGAAGTTCGTGGTGATCGGCACGTCCGGGGTGATGCGGCGCAGGATGTCCCGCTCGGCCACCAGGTAGTCCTTCAGTGCGTCGCTGGAAAACCGGGCGAAATCGAGTTGTTGGGTGGGGTTCGGGTGGGTTCCGGCCAGGCGAGGTGGCAGGATCTGGGTCCAGGCCGAGTAGTTCTGCGACCAGAAAGCCGTGCCCCAGGCCCGGTTGAGATCGGCGAGCGAGCCGTAGCGGGCTTCCAGCCAGACCCGGAAGGCCGCCGCCGCGTCATCCGAAAAGTCGTACACGTTGTGGCAGCCGAGCTCATTGCTCACATGCCACAGGGCGAGGGCCGGGTGGTCGGCGTAGCGCAGGGCCATCTTCTCGACCAGCGCGAGGGCGTAGCGGCGGAAGACCGGTGAGGTGGGGCGCCACTGCTGGCGTGCGCCGGGCCAGATCGTCTCGCCGACCCGGCTCTCGGGCAGCACCTCCGGGTGCAGCTCGGTCAGCCAGGGCGGCGGGCTGGCGGTGGCCGTGGCCAGGTCAACGGCGATGCCGTTGTCGTGCAGCAGATCAAGCACCCGGTCGAGCCAGGCGAAGTCCCACGAGTCGATGGTGGGCTGCAGCAGCGCCCAGGAGAAGATGCCGACGCTGACGATGTTCACGCCGGCCTCCCGCATCAGACGCACGTCGTCGGCCCAAACCGTTTCCGGCCACTGCTCCGGGTTGTAGTCGGCACCGTAGGCCAGCCGTGGTGTTTCAGCGGCCAGGCTCTGGCTGCCGTCGGCGAGAGGGTGGGCGTCGGGCCAGCGGACCCAGCGGGCCGGTGAAGTGTCGTGCGTCATGGTGTTCATCTCATTCGTCGTGCAGGGTGACGGGTGTGCCGGGCGGGCGGGGGCCACCGGATCTGCGGTGGCCCCCGCTCGCCCGTCGAGCGGGGCGGATACGCCCGGTTACTTGCTGTTGACGGTGAAGCCCTGCTCCACTCCGTAGGCTGCGGTCTCGTCCTGCCAGCCCTGGAGGCCGGTGTTCAGGTCGGTCTTGTTCTCGTAGGACTGTCCGACCGTGTCAGCGAAGATGCTGTTCGAGTAGACCTGGAACGGCAGGTAGGACCAGCCGGGTACGACGTCCTTGGCGGCCTTCACGAGCACCTCGTTGATCTTCTGGCCACCGAAATACTCGCTCTCGTAGCCGAGGAACTCCTCCGACTCGAGGTCGGCGACGGTGGAGGGGAAGCTGCCGCCGTCGATCTGCAGCTGCACCCCGGGGCCGGCGTTCAGGTACTCGACGAATCCGGCCGCAACGAGCTTGTTCGTGCTCTGTTCGAGCACGGCCACGCTGGAGCCGCCGTTCTCGGCGCTGGCCGCTTCACCGGCTTCGTAGGTGGGTAACGGGGCAACCCGCCAGTCACCGGCCGATTCGGTGATGCCCGATTCGAAGTTGGCGGGCATCCAGGCGCCGGTCAGCAGGGTCGAGATGGTGCCGTCTCCGAGGGCCTTGTACCACTCGTCGGTCCAGCCGACGATCGGGGAGACGAGGCCGTCCTGAACCATCGGGTTCCACATTTCCGTCCACTCCTTGGCACCGGCATCCTGCAGGTCGATCGTGACGTCGGTGCCGTTTTCGGTCGTGTACGGATGTCCGCCGGCCTGCCAGATCATGCTCGTGGCGAAGCCGGCGTCGCCGGAGTCGCTCGAGATGTAGCGGGACGGGTCGGCGGCGTGGATCGTGGCCGCTGCCGCGGTGTATTCGGCCCAGGTGGTCGGCACGGCGATGCTGTACTCGTCGAACACGGCCTTGTTGTAGAACATGGCCATGGGGCCGGAGTCCTGCGGAAGGGCGTAGAGACCGCCGTCGATGCTCACGTTGCCCCAGGTCGACGCCGTGAACTCGTCCTCGAGTTCGGCGAAGCCGAAGTCGTTGAGGTCGGCGAGGGAATCCGACAGAGCGAACTGCGGCAGGGCGTAATACTCGATCTGAGCCACATCGGGGGCGCCCGATCCGGCCTTGATCGCGTTCTGCAGCTTGGTGTACTCGGCGCTGCCGGTGCCCGCGTTGACCACCTTGACGGTGACGTTGGGGTATTCCTCCTGGAAGGCATCCGCTGCGGCCTGCACCGGGGTGCCCCAGGACCAGACCGTGATGGTGGATTTCTCCTGCAGAGCCGCCGCGATGTCGTCGGCGGTGCCGGTTTTGGCTCCCCCGGCGGAACCCGGCGCACAGGCCGCGAGCGATCCGACCAGGCACAGGCCGGTCACCATGGCCGCTACGGTGCGTCCCACGCGTCGTGCGATGCGGTGTGTTGATTTCATTGTGAACCCTTCACTTCTTTGAGAATGGAGGCTGCTTGGATGGTTAGGCTTTGACGCTTCCGGCGGCCAGACCCGACTGCCAGTACCGCTGGAGAAATAGGAACGCGACCACGATGGGGATGATCGTGATCAGGGAGCCGGTGATCACGAGGTTGTAGATCACGTCACCGCCCACCGTCTGCGCCTGCTGATTCCACTGGTTCAGGCCCACGGTGAGCGGGTACCAGGTCGGTTCGCTCAGCATGATCAGCGGCAGGAAATAGTTGTTCCAGGTCCCGACGATCGAGAAGAGGAGCACGGTGACGAGCCCGGGGGCCAGTAACCGCAGGGAGATGGTGAAGAAAGTGCGGATCTCTCCCGCGCCGTCCATCCGCGCGGCCTCGAGTACCTCGGTGGGCACGGAGTCGAGAGCGTAGGTCCAGATCAGGTATAGCCCGAACGGGCTGATCAGTGACGGCAGGATCACGGCCCAGGGGGTGTTCGTCAGGCCGAGCTGGCTGAACATGAGGAAGGTGGGAACGGCCAGGGCCGTTCCGGGGATGGCCACGGCGCCGAGCACGACGGCGAAGACGGCCTTCTTGCCGGGAAAGTTGAACTTGGCCAGCCCGTACCCGCCGAGGGCCGCGAGGAACGTGGCCCCGCCCGCTCCGATGACCACGTACAGCAGCGTGTTGCCGAGCCAGCGCACGAAGACACCGCCGTCGTAGGTGAGCGTCTGGGCGATGTTGTCGAACAGGGCGAAGTCGCCGCTGAACCACAGGCCGAAAGAGTTGAGCAGCGAGGCCTGCGTCTTCGTCGAGCCGACGAACAGCCAGAACAGCGGGAGCAGGCTGTAGATCAGGAAGACGACCATGACCACCGTCAGCAGCACCGACTTGCGCTTGTGCTGACTGCCGGCGCTGGGGCGGGCGTAGCGGGATCGGCGCGGGGATATGCTGCGGGTGGCGGCGGTTGTCTCGCGCACTGCGGTCGAGGCCGGGGTCAGGGATTCGGGCGTGGTGAGGGCCATCTCAGACCTCCTTTCGGGTGCCGGTGATCTGCACGATGTAGGCGATGGATGCGGTGAGCAGACCGACGATAATGGCGATGGTCGCCGAGTAGTTGTACTGCTGCCCCGAGAAGGAGAGGTTGTAGGCGTACATGTTCGGGGAGAAGAAGGTGCTGATGGCGTTCGGGGCAAGTGAGCGCAGGATGCTCGGCTCGTTGAAGAGCTGGAAGCTTCCGATGATCGAGAAGATCGCTCCGATCACCATGGCGGGCCGCAAAGCGGGGAACTTGATGCTGCGGATGATCCGGAAGGTTCCCGCACCGTCGAGCTCTGCCGCCTCGTACAGGTCCGCGGGGATGACCCGCAGCGCCGCGTAGAACAAGATCATGTTGTAGCCGACGAATTCCCAGGTGACGATGTTGCCGATCGACGCGAGCACCCAGGTGCCGGATAGTGGCGAGGGGATGGTGATCCCGAAGAAGTCGTTCAGGTTGCCGACGAGGCCGAACTGGGTGCCGTACATGAAGCCCCACATCAGCGTTGCGACCACGGCCGGCACGGCATAGGGCAGGAAGATCGCGATGCGGAACAGCGGGGACAGGTGCAGTCGGGCGCTGTCGATGGCCAGTGCGGCGAAGAGTGCGAGGGCGAGCATGATCGGAACCTGCACGGCGAGGAACAGGGTGACCCGACCCAGGGACTCCCACAGCTTGGGATCCGACAGGGCTTGGGCGTAGTTTGCGAACCCGACGAACGAGTTGCCGCCGACCAACTGGTCCTTGTAGAGGCTCAGGTAGACCGAGTAGATCACGGGAGCGATCAGCACGACGGCGAAGACGACCATGAACGGGCCGACGAATTGCCAGCCCGTCCAGTCTCTTTTCTGCCTGCGCTGCGTGCGGGTCGCCGACCCGGCTGCGGGGTGATGTGACAACGTTGTCATGCTTGCCTTCTCAACTCATCATGGTTGCGGTTTGCCGATCGCGGTCATGTTTACGTAAACATGATGTATCAGGACGGTAGCATGTTTACGTAAACATATGGAAATGGAAAGCATGACCAACCCCCCGCAACGACGCACGGCGACATCCCGACTTCCATCGATGGCCGATGTGGCCGCCCTGGCGAAGGTTTCCTCCCAGACCGTGTCGCGGGTGGTCAACGGTCGCACCAACGTGGACGACGACACCCGGGAACGAGTTCTGGCCGCCATGGACGAGGCCGGCTACCGGCCCAACAGCGCCGCCCGCTCACTGAAGTCCGGCCAATTCCGTTCCATCGGAGTCGTGCTCTACACCCTCTCGACGTTCGGCAATATGCGCACCCTCGATGCGGTCACCGCATCCTCCACCCTCGCCGGCTACTCGGTCACTCTCCTGCCGGTCGCCCTCGACACTGAGAACGGCGTGGCCAGCGCCGTCACCCGGCTCGCCGAGCAGGCGGTCGACGGCATCGTCATCATCATGGAGGCCCAGGTTCTCGACCGGGCGTCGATCACCCTCCCGACTGGGGTTCCCGTGGTGATCGTCGACTCCGATGCCGGAAGCCAATTCACGGTCGTCGACACCGACCAGGTCGACGGTGCCCGCCAGGCCACGCAGCACCTGCTCGACCTGGGCCACACCACCGTCTGGCATGTGGCCGGGCCCGACGCGGCGTTCTCCGCCCGTCGCCGGGCAGCCTCCTGGCGAGCGACCCTCGAGGAGGCAGGCACGCCGGTGCCGCCGCCCCTGGTGGGCGACTGGAGCGGCAAATCGGGCTACCAGCACGGACTGACATTGGCCGCGCGCAAGGATGTCACGGCGATCTTCGCCGCGAACGACCAGATGGCCCTCGGCATCCTGCGGGCTCTGCACGAGTCCGGGCGCGCCGTGCCGCAGTCGGTCAGCGTGATCGGCTTCGACGACATGCCCGACGCCGATTCCTTCTACCCACCTCTGACCACCGTGCATCAGGACTTCGGCGAGGTCGGCCGCCTTTGCATGGTGAAGCTGCTCGAACTCATCGAGTCAAACCGGCCACACCCCGGCGCCACCCTTGTGCCGGCGCACCTGGTGCTCCGGTCGAGCACGGCCTCTCCCTCGCGCCGGGACTGACCCCGCCCACTCGCGGAGCGAGAAGAGGGCGGCCACGAAACTGACGACGGGTGACGAAAGGCCCGCAATCACGTGGATTGCGGGCCTTCCGGCTCAACAACGTGTGACAGCAACCGGTGGTGGAGATGGGGGGAATTGAACCCCCGTCCACTGCTGTGGTCATATGCCTTCTACGGGTGTATCCAGTGAAATCGTTCTACTCGGCTCCGGAATTTGCCGCTGGCATCTAATCCGACGAGCCCAGCCCTCGTTTAAGTCCCCCTACACCCCGCGGCTCAGAGTAGGAGCAATCTCTCTAAATGACGTCAGGGTCCGGGTAGAGAGCATTCCCGGCCTGGCGGACTTCTTAGTGCGCTCGCTTAGGCAGCGAGGGCGAAGTCAGTGCGGTTTGATTTGGCACTTATTGTTTTGCAGAGATCGTTTACGAGATAACCCTGCATCCTCGACCCGCTTCTCATAATTGCGCAGGCAATGTCGAAACCGATCATCCCCATGTGCACTCACTGCCACCATGGCGGCATTCAAGTGGGTCACTGTCACACGCTGTTGAGTTTTCAATCTGCTGAGTGTCAATCCTCACGGCCCGAATGGATCGTGCAGCCCTTTAGCTTACAATACGACGAGGTGGAAGGCTAGTCGCCGAGGTTTTTTCGGGCGGAGATGGCCCGGTCGGACTCGCGCTTGTCCTGGCGCTCGCGCAGTGTCTGGCGCTTGTCGTACTCTTTCTTGCCCTTGGCGACCGCGATCTCCACCTTGGCCTTGCCGTTCTTGAAGTAGAGCCGCAGCGGGACGAGCGTGTAGCCGCCCTCTTTGGTTTTGTGGCTGATTTTGATGATCTCCTGCTTGTGCATCAGGAGTTTGCGCTTGCGCCGCGGCGGGTGGTTGGTCCACGTGCCGGCGACGTACTCCTGGATGTGCACGGCGTCCAGCCAGATCTCGCCGTTCTCGATGAAAGCGTAGCCGTCGACGAGCGAAGCCCGACCGGCCCTGAGAGACTTGACCTCGGTGCCGCTGAGTACCATTCCGGCCTCGTAGGTCTCCTCAATGAGGTAATCGTGGCGTGCCTTGCGATTGGTCGAGACGACCTTCTCGCCTATTTCCCTGGGCACGGCATACTCCTCGACTCGGTGGGTGTGTTCGGACGCGATGCCGACCAGCCCACCAGTCTAGCGCTCTGGGGGCGGGCCGAGCGGAGTAGGTCAGACCTTCAGATAGCGCGTGATGGCGAATTGAGCGGAGAAGGCCGCCAGCACCGCGCCGACCACCAACAGGATCGGAACCACCACGAGGGCGTCTTGCATGCCGACGAGGGAGAAGTTGGTCAGACGTTCGCCCAGATAGCCCTGCACGAACCAGTACACGAGACCGAGAACGGCGCCTCCCGCCAGCAGCGATCCCAGCAGAGCCGCGAAAACACCCTCCAGGATGAAGGGCGTTTGAATGAACCGATTGGATGCCCCGACCAGCCTCATGATGCCCAGCTCGCGCCGCCTGGAGAACGCGGAGAGACGGATGGTGGTGGCGATCAGCAGGGCCGCCGCCACAAGCATCAGCGCGGCGATGCCGATCGCGGTGTAACTGGCAACGTTCAGCACGGAGAAGATCTGGTCCAGGTACTTTCGTTGGTCCGCGACGTTCTCCACCCCGGCGACGCCGGACAGAGCCTCTACGAGCACATCCGATTGCGAGGGATCGCCGAGGTTGACCCAGAAGGTTTCGTTCAACTGGTCAGCGGTGACGTAGTCGACCACCGGGTTGTCGGCGAACTGCTTCTTGAAGTTCTCGAAGGCCTGGTCGTGAGTCTCGAAGTAGTACTTGTCGATGAACGGTGACAGGGTAGGGGTCTCGAGCTGCGCCTTGACCGTGTCAATCTGTTCGGGCGTGGCCTCCCCGGCCGTGCACGTCTCACCCGACGAAATGGCGGTGCACATGTAGATGCCCACCTGGGCGCGGTCGTACCAAAAGTTCTTCATCTGGCCGATCTGCATCTGCATCAGGATCGCGGCGCCGACGAAGGTTAGCGAGATGAAGGTCACGAGCACCACGGAGACGACCATGGAGGCGTTGCGGCGCAGGCCGTTGGCTGCTTCGGAGAGCACGAGTCCGAGTCTCATCGGGTGGGCCCTACATTCTGTTCGCCGGTCTGGTCCGGTTTTTCGCCCGGCGCGCGCAGCCCGAGCTTCTCGGCCAGGGTCAACTGCTCCGGTACGTCGTGCTGGGTGATCGGAAGAACCGGCCGGGTCATGGCCCGGCTCAGGTCGGTCATCGAAGCATCGGCGGCGGAATCCGCTTCTGCTTCTGCGTCCGTTTCTGCTTCTGCTTCTGCTTCTGCTTCCACTTCCACTTCTGCGTCCTCGGACGATCCGTCGTCGAGGGGTGCCGGATCGGCCGGACCCTTCGCGGCTGAGAACGGGGCCGCGGCAGGCTCGGCGACCGGCGCCGGCACGGGAACCGGTGGAAAGGTGAGGGGAGGGTGCGACGCAGGCAGAACCTCGTCAGTGGGCACGGCGGTAGGGGCGGCGGCGGCCGGCGCGAAAATGGATGACGGTGCCGCAGCCGCAGGTGCCACACCCGACGAGCCACTGGGAACCTCTCGGGCGGAACGGCGCCCGGTGCCGGCGGTGGTGGTGGGGATGGCCGCGGTGGCGTAGCCACCCTGGCGCTCGTCGCGCACGATGCGTCCGCCGACGAGTTCGATCACACGGCGCTGCATCTGGTCGACGATTCCGGCCTCGTGGGTGGCCATGATCACGGTCGTGCCGGCGGCGTTGATACGTTCGAGCAGGGCCATGATGCCGGCGCTGGTGGTGGGGTCGAGGTTTCCGGTGGGCTCGTCGGCCAGCAGGATCTGCGGCTTGTTCACGATGGCGCGGGCGATGGCAACACGCTGCTGCTCACCACCGGAGAGTTCGTGGGGCAGGCGCAGCGCCTTTTCGGCCAGTCCGACCATCTCGAGGGTGTCGGGTACGGCTTCCTGGATGAACCCGCGCGACTTGCCGATCACCTGCAGACTGAAGGCCACGTTGTCGAAAACGCTCTTATTCGGCAGCAGGCGGAAGTCTTGGAAGACGACGCCCATGTTGCGGCGGAAATAGGGCACCTTGCGGTTGGAGATCGACCGCAAGTCCTGTCCGAGCACGTGAATGCTGCCGCTGGTGGGCCGGTCTTCCTTCAGCACAAGGCGGAGGCAAGTCGATTTCCCCGAGCCGGAAGCACCGACGAGAAAGACGAACTCTCCGCGCAGCACCTCGACGCTGATGGCGTCCAGTGCCGGTCGGTTCGTTCCCGGATACTTCTTGGTGATGGTGTCAAAACGAATCATGGCCCCTTGAGCCTAGGCAGGCATCTTGATAATTCCTACTCCGACATACCTAACCGGTGACAGACCCGCAGATCAAGGCTCTAACCCTGCGGCGCCTGCTTGCGCCAACGGATGCCGGCGGCGATGAAACCGTCAAGGTCGCCGTCGAACACCTGGCCGGGATTGTTGACCTCGTAGTTGGTGCGCAGGTCCTTGACCATTTGGTACGGCGCGAGCACGTAGCTGCGCATCTGGTCGCCCCAGCTGGCCGTGATCACCCCGGCCAGCTCCTTCTTGGTGGCGGCTTCCTGCTCGCGCTGCAGCAATAGCAGCCGGGACTGCAGCACGCGCATGGCGGCGGCCCGGTTCTGGATCTGGCTCTTCTCGTTCTGGCAGCTCACCACTGTGCCCGTGGGCAGGTGGGTAATGCGCACGGCGGAGTCGGTCGTATTCACGGACTGGCCGCCGGGTCCGCTGGAGCGGAAGACGTCGACCCGGATGTCGTTCTCGGGCACCTCGATCGACTCGGTCTGCTCGATCAGCGGAACCACCTCCACAGCGGCGAAGGAGGTCTGGCGTTTACCGGCGGAGTTGAACGGGCTCATCCGCACGAGGCGGTGCGTGCCGGCCTCGACGCTCAGCGTGCCGAAGGCGTAGGGCGCATCCACCTGGATGGTCGCGCTCTTGATGCCGGCCTCTTCGGCGTAGCCCACGTCGAGCACCTGCACGGGGTAGTTGTGCTGCTCGGCCCAGCGCAGGTACATGCGCAGCAGCATCTCGGCGAAGTCGGCCGCGTCGACGCCGCCGGCGCCGGAACGGATGGTGATGACCGCCGGACGCACGTCGAATTCGCCGTTGAGCAGCGTGTGCACCTCGAGGTCGCCGAGCACCTTCGTGATGCTCGCGAGTTCCGCAGTGGCCTCGTCAGCCGATTCCTGGTCACCCTCGGCGTTGGCGAGTTCCACCAGCACCTCAAGGTCGTCGAGGCGGGACTCGATGCTCACGATGCGGGCCAGCTCCGACTGGCGATGGCTCAGCTGGCTGGTCACCTTCTGCGCGTGGTCGGAGTCGTCCCACAGATCGGGCGCACCGGCCTGTTCATTCAGGTCGGCGATATCGGTGCGGAGTCGATCGATATCGATCACCGACCGGATGTCGTCGAACGTGGCCCGCAGTGCGGCGATCTGCTCCGAGAATTCCAGCTCAATCATGTCGAACCCCAGCCTACCGGGCTACCCGGTCACGGCATCCGCTCGTGGAGTCCGCTTTCAGCGCCGGATGCGGCTGGTCCGGACCCTGGAAAGGTCCATGCTGACCATTCCGTGTGGCCGCGGTTCGTGCACGGCGGAATGCCCTGCCCGGCGTCAACCAATTCGACGGAGATTCTCGTGTGAAAGCGCTCTTTCGGCCCGCTCAGGGCTGATTCAGGCAGAATCTCCGTCGAATTCGTTCGGGTCGAAGCTGCCGTAAGGGTGCGGACTCGAAACACCAACACCCGCCCGGGGATAACATCGACAAGCCATGAGTAACGCCGACCGCCCCTTCCAGATGCGTTCCGTCGCACTCGCCGCGTTCCTACCGACCCTCCTGTTCTCGATCGGCGAGGGCGCGATCATCCCGCTGATCCCGATCGTGGCCAACGACCTGGGTGCCACACTCGCGATCGCAGGGTTCATCGCCGCCATGATCATGGTGGGTGAACTGGCCGGGGACATCCCCAGCGGCTGGGTGGTCTCCCTCATCGGGGAGCGCAACGCCATGATCTGGGCATCCTTGCTCACGATCATCGCCGTCCTGATCTGCATCGTCGCTCCCAACCCGCTCGTGCTGGGCATCGGCATCTTCCTGATCGGCCTGGCCACCGCCGTGTTCGCCCTGGCCCGCCACGCGTTCATGACCAGCTACGTGCCTCTGGCCTACCGGGCCCGGGCGCTGTCGACCCTCGGCGGCATCTTCCGCGCCGGCTGGTTCATCGGCCCGTTCATCGCCGCCGCCCTGCTCAGCCTCACCGACAGCACCGAGTCGGTGTTCTGGGTGTTCGTGGTCTGTTGCCTCGGCGCGGCCGCGATGCTGCTCCTGCTGCCCGATCCCGAGAGCACTTTCGGTGGCCCGCAACTGGTGAAGGCGCCCGACGGATCTGTCATGCCGGCCGGGCGGGAGCTCGCGGCCGAGGAATCCCAGGGGCTGTTCCGCACCATCTGGGGCCACCGAGCTGTGCTCCTGCGCCTTGGCACGGGCGCGGGCCTGATCGGGGCGATGCGCGCCTCCCGCACGGTGCTGCTCCCGCTCTGGGCGGTCAGCATCGGCATCAGCGTCCCCGACATCGCCCTGATCATCGGCATCGCCGGCGCGGTCGACTTCGCCCTCTTCTACGTCAGTGGCCAGATCATGGACCGTTTCGGCCGCCTGTGGACCGCCATCCCGTCGATGATCGGCCTAGGTGCCGGGCACCTCATTCTCGCGTTCACACACGACTTGCCCGGCAACGTGGAGTGGTTCGTCGCCGTGGCCATGATCCTGTCGCTCGCCAACGGCATCGGCAGTGGCCTCCTGATGACGCTCGGCGCCGACCTGGCCCCGAAGAACAACAGCCCGGCACCGTTCCTGGGCGCATGGCGCTTCACCGCCGACCTGGGCGGGGCCGTCGCCCCCCTGGCCGTGGCCGGCCTGACCGCGGTCGCCACCATCTCGATTGCCAGCGTCGTGATGGGAGTGTTCGGACTGTTCGGCGCCGTGATTCTGGGCCGCTACATCCCCCGCTACGCGCCTCGCCGGCCGCGCATGCGTCCCTGACGCTGCCTCGGCCCCAACGCGCTGAACCCGGGGGAATGGGAGTCCGACCGAGGGCGTTTAATGGTCGTATGCCCCTCATCGGAGAATACGAGCCCGGCACCCAGCAGTGGGTGCGCGACCAGGTCGACCTGTACGAAAGCTCCGGAGGCACGGAAGGCACCACCCTGCGCGGGATGCCCGTCATCGTGCTCACCACCCTCGGGGCCAAGTCGGGCAAGCTGCGCAAGACCCCGCTGATGCGCGTGGAGCACGAGGGTGCCTACGCCGCCATCGCCTCCCTCGGCGGCAGCCCGAAGAACCCCGTCTGGTACGGCAATGTGGTGGCCCACCCTCTCATCGAGCTGCAGGATGGCCCCAGCCGTCAGGACATGCTGGCCCGCGAGGTCACCGGCACCGAACGCGCTGCGTGGTGGGAGCGGGCCGTGGCCGCGTTCCCCGACTACGCCGACTACGAAAAAAAGACCGACCGGGTCATCCCGGTGTTCGTGCTGGAAGCGGTTCCCCCCGCCGCTCCCGCTGCCGGCGCTCCCGCCACTACTACTGCCGCCGCGGCTGCTCCCGTCTCCTGACGGTGGCACGCGCGAATACCCGCGGTCCCCGAATCGACCGAATCGTGTTGGCCGGCCTGACCGACTCCGACGGCAGCGACCTCCGCGCCGGTGACAGCCGGGAGGCCGAGCGCTTCAGCGCATGCGACCTGTCCGGCCGGGACCTGACCGGCATCGGCCTCCAGGAGTGCGAGCTGCGCGGAGTCTCCCTCAGCGACACGCAGCTGCGCGGGGCATCCGTCGCCGACTGCGTGGCCCGCGAGCTGCACGCGGCCGTCTTCTGCGCGCCCCGCTCGAGCTGGCGGGACGTCAGGGTGGAGCACTCCCGGCTCGGGTCGCTCGAGCTCTACGAGGCCACCCTGCGCTCGGTGCACATCGACGAGTCCAAGCTCGACTTCGTGAACCTGCGCGGGGCGACGCTGATCGATGTGCTGCTCTCCAACTGCATCATCGAGGAGCTCGACCTCGGCGGCGCCACCGTGCAGCGCTTCGAGATGCGCGACTGCCGCGTCGGCACCCTCGATGTGACCCGTGCCACCCTCAAGGACGCCGACCTACGCTCGAGCGACTTCAGTGCCATCCACGGGCTTGAGGGGCTGCGCAGCGCCACCATCGATGACGCCCAGCTCAGCCTGCTTGCGCCCGTTTTCGCCGCACACCTCGGCATCATCGTCACCTAGCCGAGTCAGTCCCCGAGCCGCGGGCGCTGCGCAGATAGCCTGTCCCCAACGAATTCGACGGAGATTTTGCCAAAATCAGCCCCAGACCCGCTGAAAACAGGCCTTTGAGACAATATCTCCGTCGAATTGGTTCAACGCCGGGCAGCCGGCGACGGATGCCCGCACGCGCCCGATCGGAGAATCGCGCCCGATCAGGGAATCGCGCCCGCGATGATCTCGAGTTCGGATTTCGGCGTTTCGCGCTGGCTGGCGATGGCCGCGCCGGCCGCCACGCACACCACAAGGATGGCGATCTGCTGCTGCACCAGGAAGGTCTCCCCCAGTACCAGCGCGCCGAACAGCGCCGCGATCACGGGGCCGAAGCTGGTGATGATCGCGTAGAGGCGCGGGGTGATGCGGCGCAAGATGAAGGTGTCCAGCGTGTACGGGAACGCCGACGAAAGCACGCCGATGGCGAGCAGCAGCCCGATCACGCCCCAATTGAGGCTCGGCCAGTCGACCGTGAGCAGCGCGAACGGCACCAGCAAAGTCAGGCTGACGACGCTGGCCACGGAAATGCCCTCAAGCCCGGGGAAGGTCACGGCCACCTTGCGGGTCAGCAGAATGTAGGCCGCCCATGACGCCGCCGCGGTCAGGGCGAAGAGGATGCCGAGCAGATTGAGTGCCCCGTCAGACCAGGTGAGCAGGAACACCCCACCGGCCGCCGCGGTGGCGTAGACGAAGTCGAGCAGGCGGCGCGACGAGGCCAGCGCCAGAGCAAACGGACCGAGGAACTCGATCGTGGCCGCGATGCCGAGCCCGAGCAGGTCGACAGCCTCGTAGAAGGTGAGGTTCATCACCGCGAGCACGACACCGAGCGCCAGCGCCGGCCACAGCCGACGCCAGCTGAGGCCGGCCAGTTTTGGCCGGTAAAAGGGCAGCACCGTGGCGGCCATCACCAGCTGCCGCACTGCGACGACGACGGGCGAGCCGACAAGCGGAATGGCCAGACCGGCGAGGGACGACCCGAAGTTGATGCTCACCTCGGTCACGACCTGGGCGCCGGCACCGGTCAGGCGGTCGCGCTCGGCCGTCACGGTTCTCCTCCCCTGCGCCGGGTCAGGCGCGTTTCGCTAACGCTAGCGGAACACCGAGCGCGCCACCGCCGTGACCTCCAGCGGCACCCCGGCCGGCAGCAGCACGGCCAGCACCGGCGGACGCCAATAGGCACTCAGTGAAACCGTGGCGCTTTGCCCGTCGACGGATGCCGCACCGCTCACCCTCAGTCCCTCCATCCGGCCATCCGGGGTGGCTGCGAGAAACTCTTCCACGGCCGTCCGCACTCCAGCAGACGACAGGGAGGGTCGCAACTCCGCGCCCGAGCCGTCGACCGTGACGGCCATCGCGCCCAGGTCGAACGCCTCGGCCCCGGCGAGCGCAGCGCCGTCCGCGAGGGTCAGCAGGCGTTTGCGCTCCAGGTACAGAGAGGTCGCGGCCACGACGACGAGGATCAGCAGCAGGGCGAGGAAGCCGTAGAAGATCGTGAGGATGAGCGTCGATCCCTTCTCGCCTCCGGGCCGGATCGGCAGCCGGCGCCGCCACCGCGCCGCCCGCGATCCCGATGGCGTGCCCGCGAGCGCGGCCGCGCAGGCGACCGCCGAGCCTCCGCCGCCGCTCATCCGGCCCGCCAGAAGCGGGACACCGTCTGCGTGGCCTGGGCCTCCAGGGGAACACTGGCCGAGTCGCGCAGTGAGAGGAGGTCCGGCAGCAGCGGCAAGGCCACCCGGATGCGCACGGTGACCGTGACTGTGCTCTGCCGGGTCAGGCATCCGTTCACACCGGCCTCGCAGGCCACGTTTACCTCGGCACCCGCAGGGTCGATGCCGTAGTCCGTGAGCCCGAACTGCACGGCCCGCTCGGCGCGGGCGTTCGCCGCGGCCTCATCGGGCGCCTGGACGTAGACGCGTGCGGCCTGGCGGGCTGCTCCCTCCACGGCGAGGGCGCCGCCCTGCAGCACCGCCATCGCCAACACCAGGTAGACGAGCGGCGCCAGCAGGATCAGGCCGGCCGTGATGAACTCCAGCGAGGCCGAACCCTGCTCTCCGTTCGCCGACCACACACGCCAACGGCTGACTCGGCCCCCACTACCGCAGGGTCTCGACCGCCGCATGTCCGACCACCTCCAGCCCGCGATCGACGCCGAACAGGGCCAGCAGTGGCAGCGGCGCCACGACGCGCACCTGCACGCTCGGGAACCCGCCATAGTCCCCATAGCTGGCCTCCACATCGGTTGCATACGCGGGCCCGATCGACGTCGTGATCAGCTCGCGGGTGCGTGCCGCACCCTCACCCAGCCCGCTGTCGGCGAGCGCGGCGTACCGGGCTCCCTCGGCGGCGGCGTCAAGCACGGTGTTGCGCACGAGCAGGGTCAGCCCCAGCTGCATGACGCCGAGCGTCAGCGCGGTCAGCAGTGCGCCGACCATCACGAATTCGGCGGCCGCCGACCCCTCCTCACCACCGAGCGATCGGGTTCGGTTCCCCCGCGTGCGCGTCACGGCCGGTCACATTCCGCTGACCCGGTCGATCGCCTGTTGGAACACGCCGCTCAACGCCGGACCGGCCAGACCCCAGATGATCATGACCAGCCCGGCCGTCATCAGGGTGATGAGCACCCATCCCGGAACGTCGCCTCGTTCATCGCCCCCGGCATCGCTCCACCGGTCGCGCACACGTCGCTGCAGTGTCTTCATGATTGACTCACTTTCTCTCGTGGGGACAGTGGTTCTCTCGTGCGGCAGTGGTTCAGTGGTTCAGTGGTTCAGAATCCGCTCTGCAGGATGAACAGGCCGGGGAAGATCGCGAACAGGATCGTCATGGGCAGAATCAGGAAAACGAGCGGCACGAGCATGGCCACCTCTTTCTTGCCGGCCACCTCGATCAGTTCGCGTTTGGCCTCGTCGCGGGCATCCTGCGCCTGGGCGCGCAGCACCTCCGCGAGCGGGGTTCCCCGGTCGAGCGCACCCGTGACCTGATCGACCAGCCGGGTCACCGCAGGCAGCGCGATCCGACGTGACAACGCGTGCAGGGCGGTGGCGAGCGGCACCCCGGTGCGCACATCCGCCACCACCCCCGCCAGCTCCCGCGACAATTCGCCCGTGCTCGTGCGCGAGACCCGGGCGAGCGCATCCAGGATGCCCTCCCCCGCCGACAGAGACAGCGTCATGAACTCGAGGACGGTCGGAAACTCGCTCTGCATGCGCGCGAGGCGGGCGGTGGCGGTGCGGCCGAGCATCCAATCGCGGGCCAGCGCGCCGCCCGCCGCGGCGACCACCGGCAGAACGACCTGCACCAGCACCGGCATCGACCGAAACGCCGGCAGGGCAACCACCGCACCTGCCCCGACGAAGAGTCCAGCGAGCGCCCACACCACCTGCTCCGATCGATACTCGTCGGTGCCACGGACCGACCCCGACTGCCGGAGCCGTCGGGCGATCGTCTCCGTGCCGCCGAGAACGGCGCCAAACGCTCGTTTGAGGGCGCCGAACACGGGCGTGAACAGGGTGCCGAGCACCGGCAACGGATGCACCGTCGTGCGCCCCACGAATAGCCGCGCCTCCGCCGACACGTCGAGGATGTACGGCGCCAGCCTCTGCGCGAGGCGCGGCCGACTCAGCCGAGGCACCAAGCTGGCGAGCGACCAGAGCCCCACGCCCAACGCGGTGCCGCAGAACAGCGCCCAGGCCTGCGCGGCGCTCATTTGAACCACCGGCGTTCCTCGGGCAGCCGTCCCAGCGCCACCATCAGGCGGTAGGCAACCACGGAGACGCCGAGGCCGCCGACGATCACGACGACACCGGCGGAGGTGTTGTACGCAACCGCCGCCTCCGGCCGGGAGGCCAGGAGCAGCAGCACGATCCAGGGCGCGGCCACGCCCAGCCGCGCCGCGTTGACGATCCAGGACTGGCGCGCCTCGACCTCCGAGCGGATGGCGGCATCCTGCCGGAGCCAGGCCGCGAGGCTGCGCAGCACGACCGTGAGGTCGCTGCCGCCTACCTCCCGGGCCATGCGCAGCGTCTCCAGGATGCGGTCGGCCACCGGGTCACCCAGGGAGACCTTGAGCCCGTCGACGGCGGAACCGAAGTTGCCGGTCGCTTGATATTCCCGGGCGAACTCGGCGAAGGCGGGCCGCGTCGACAGCGGGCCAGCCCCTGCCAGGCTGCCGACGCTGTCCGGCAGTGCCAGGCCCGACCGCACCGCTGACACCAGGTGGTCAACGACGTCGGGCCAGACGGCGCGGTTCGCCCGCCGCCGGGCGCGCACCCGCCAGACGACCATCAGCGTCGGCAGCGACAGCCCGGCGAGCGCGGTGACGATCGACAGGGCAGCGATGCCCAGGAGGGCCTGGCTCAGCGCCGACACCGCCAGCCCCAGCACCACCGAGAGGGCGACGAAGGCCGGCAGCGGCAGGCTGCCGAGTCCGGCCTGGGCGAGGTTCGCCCGCAGCCGTCCCGGCGTGCGGGACCGGGCCTTGCCCCTGGTGCGCGGCCAGAGGAACGGCGCGGCGACCAGGAGCAGCCCAGTGCCGAGCAGAGCCCCGAGTGCGAGCGTCATACGGCCCCGGCCCGCAGCACGATGGCCGGGTCGAGTCCGGCCGCGTGGAACTTGGCCAGCTTCGTCGGATACCCCCCGGTCGGCTCAAGGGCGCCCCGCTGGGCCAGGAAGATCGGGCTGGCCTCGATCATCGCCCCTGACAGTTGGCCGCTCGGCGCAAGGATCTCCGTCACCCGGCGCCGTCCGTGCCGGTCGATCTCGCAGTGCACGACGATGTCGATGCAGCCGGCCACGGTCGGCAGCACGAACGAGGAGTCGATGTTGCGGCCCGCCAGAAGCGGCAGCGTGGACAGTTTGCCGAGCGCATCACGGGCACTGTTGGCATGGATCGAACACATGCCCGGCAGCCCGCTATTCAGGGCGATGAGCAGGTCGAGACTCTCGGCTTCGCGCACCTCGCCGACGATCAGCCGGTCGGGGCGCATCCGCAGCGACTCCTTGATCAGGCGGCGCAGGGTGATCTCCCCGGTTCCCTCGAGGCTCGGCTGGCGGCACTGCATCGCCACGACGTCGCGCGCGGCCAGGTCGAGTTCGAACGTCTCCTCCACCGTCACGATGCGCTCGTTCTTGCGCGTGGCCGAGAGCAGGGCGTTGAGCATGGTGGTCTTGCCGGTCTGGGTGGCACCGGAGACGAGGATATTCTGCCCGGCCAGCACGCACATGCGCAGAAACTCGGACGATTGCTGCGTGAGCGACCCGAGCCCGACCAGCTGGTTCAGGTCGCGGATGCGCCGGGTGAACTTGCGAATATTGACCGCCCAGTGCTGGCGCGTGATATCCGGGATGACCACGTGTAACCGCGACCCGTCGGGCAGAGAGGCATCGACGAACGGGGAGGAGAGGTCGACGCGGCGGCCGGAGGCCTGCAGCATCCGCTCGACCAGGTCGCGCACCTCCCGCGCGGTGAGCACCATGGTGGTCAGCTCGGGCACCCCGTCGCGGGCCACGAACACCCGGCTGGGCGCGTTGATCCAGATTTCCTCGATGCCGGGATCGTCGAGGAACGGTTGCAGCGCCCCGAACCCGGTCAGTGAGGCCACGACCTCGCGCGCCGCCTGGCGCTCGTCGGCGATCAGCGGCAGGGAGTTGCCGAGCGCCCGCTCGGCGTAGCGCTGCACCTCGTCGCGCACGTACTGCTCGGCGAGCCCGGAGTTCGACGCCAGGTCGACGCCGTCGCGACGCACCCGAGTGCGAACCTGCTCGGTGATGATGCGCACGGCTTCGCTCATTCCTGCATGATCGCCCATCCCTCGCCGACCACGCCCGACTTATCCACAGCCACGCGCCCGGAGACGTGCAGATCTGGCCGACCCGTGCGGCGATGCGACAGTGCGGTGGCCCCGGTGCCCGGTCCAGAGAGGTGGCCAACGCTCACGGGCGGGGCTCTCCCTCGAAGTACACTGGAAGCGCACTTCGCGGGAGTGGTGAAATTGGCAGACACGCAGGATTTAGGTTCCTGTGCTTTCGAGCGTGGGGGTTCAAGTCCCCTCTCCCGCACATGAGTCACATCTCGGCCCTGGACGGCCAATTGAACGAACTGCTGGAGAGTACCAGCGTCGTTCTGTTCTACCTGATCGTTTGGGCCCTGGTCTTCGCCGGAACGGCGGTGTTCCTTGGGGTCTTCATCCCGTTCATCACCGGCGACTCCCTGCTTTTCGGCTCCGGCCTGGTGGCTGCATCCACGCCGAGCCTGAGCATCGCCGTTCTGGCCGTCGGAACCGGCATCGCCGCGTTCCTGGGTGACCAGGTCGGTTTCCTGCTCGGGCGCCACTTCGGCCGCTCCTACCTGGACCGCCACGGCGGCCGCCACACCCGCACGGCCATCGCCAAGACGGAGACCTTCTACCGCAAGTACGGCTGGTGGTCAGTGGTCGTCGCCCGGTTCATGCCATGGGGCCGCGTCTTCGTGCCCGTGATCGCCGGCGTCGGACGCATGAACTACTACACGTTCCTGACCAGCAATCTGGTCGGAGCCCTGGCCTGGGGCGTGGGTCTTACTCTGACCGGCTACTACGCGGCCGCCATCCCTGGCGTGAAGAGCACCGCCTATGTCATCGCCGGGGTCTTCATCACCGCCTCAATCGTCTTCGGCATGCGCACCCTGCTGATGGATCGCGCCCAGAACCGGCTGGATGCCCGCAGCGCGCTCCCCGACGACCCGACAGTGGTCCAGGCTCCCTGACCCACTGCGAGCCCACGGCGCACTGTCGGAAAACCGCGTTAGCCTATAACAGAGCACACAGTGATCCCGCCGCCCGGCCGATCTGACCGACGCCCACAGGAGTTTCTTAGTGATTCATACAGCCCTGCTTCCCACGGCAGTCATCCCCTGGCTCGACCCGGAAGTCCTGATCAACGGGTTCGGACCCTGGGCCCTCCTGGGCGTCTGCGCGATCGTCTTCGCCGAGACCGGCCTGCTGGTGGGGTTTTTGCTTCCCGGCGACACCCTGCTGGTCATCACCGGCCTGCTGACCTTTGCCGGGGTCATCCAGATCGACATCTGGTGGGTGGCCCTGGCCATCGGATTCTCGGCCTTTTTCGGCGGAGAAGTCGGCTATCTGATCGGGCACAAGTTCGGGCCCAGGGTCTTCGAGCGCAAAGAATCCGGTTTGTTCAGCATCAAGAACGTCGAGCGCACGAACGCGTTCTTCGTTCGCTTCGGCGGCGTGGCCGTCATCGTGGCCCGCTTCGTGCCGATCGTGCGCACCTTCGCCCCGGTCGCGGCCGGCGTCGGCCACATGGACTACCGCAAATACTCGCTGTACAACCTGATCGGCGCCCTCCTCTGGGGCACCGGCCTCACCTACTTCGGCTTCTTCCTGGGCTACATCCCGCCAGTCGCAGATTTCGTTCAGAACTACATCGACATCATCTTGCTGGCCGCGGTCTTCATCACGCTCATCCCCACCGTCTTCCACTACCTACAGTCCGCGTCCAGAGCCCGCCGGGACGCACGCACCGGACGGACCATCCAAACCGGAAGCCTCGTCCTCGACGCCGACGCCTTCGAGGACATCCACAAGCACACGCACGACGAGCACAAGCACGACCTCTGAGCTCAACGCAGTCGGACTCAACACAGTCCGGGCTCAACACAGTCCGGGCTGCTCCCGGCGGGTCACGCTACCGGTGCGGGTTCTCCTCGTGCGCCGCGTGCTCGGCCGGCTCGAGCTGGAACGTCGAGTGGTCCACATCGAAATGGTCGGCCAGACACGCGGAAAGCTCATCGAGAAGTGCGCCGGAGCCACCCGAGCCGAGCACCACAGGTTCGACCACGACGTGGGCACTGAAGACGTGGGCTCCGGAGGTGATCATCCACACGTGCACATCGTGCACCGCCACCACGCCGTTCGTTTCCAGCAGGTGCCGTCGGATCTCTGCGACATCCGTTGCGGCCGGCACCGATTCGCTCAGCACCCGCACCACGTCGCGCAGCAGCACGAGGGCTCGGGGCGCGATCATGCCGGCGATGACCAGCGACGCGATCGCATCGGCCTGTACAAAGCCCGTCACCAGGATGACCCCGGCCGCGGCGATGACCGCCACTGAGCCCAGGGTGTCCCCGAGCACCTCGAGGTAAGCGCCGCGCATATTGATCGACGACTCGGCCGCCGGGCGCAGCAGGAGCAGGGCCGCAACGTTGGCCAAGAGGCCGATCACGGCCACGACCAGCATGGGAGTTGCCCGCACCTCGCTGCCGCCGGCGTCGACCAGTCGGCCGACGGCGCCGATCACGACGGCGATGGCAACCCCCACCAGGATGAGCCCGTTCAGCAGGGCGCCGAACACCTCGGCCCGTTGGTAACCGAACGTCTGCCGGTCGGTAGCCGGCCGCGCGGCCACCACGGTGGCCGTCAGAGCGATGATCAGACCCGCGAGGTCGGAGAACATGTGGCCGGCATCCGCCAGCAGGGCCAGGGAACCGGTCAGCCAGGCGCCGACGACCTCCACCACGAGCACCGCGGCGACAATCCCGATCGCCACCGACAGACGCGCACGGTTCGTCTGCGAGGTGTGCGCGTGATCATGGCCCATGCCTCCACGCTAGGGCCGCGGGCACCCGGCCGCCAGTTCAGCCGTCAGTTGGGAATGAGTGCCGTTCTCAGCAGTCGAGACGGATGCGCCGGTCAGGCTTCCAGCAGCGTCTCCAGCACCGGAATCAGCTTGCCGAAGGCCCTCGCCCGGTGGCTGTGCTCGTTCTTCACGTTCGGGGTCAGCTCGGCGGCGGAGATCGCATAGCCGTCGGGCAGGAAGATCGGGTCGTAGCCGAAGCCGCCGGCGCCGCTCGGCTCGGTCAGGATCTGCCCGAGCCATTCCCCGGTCACGTGCCACTCCGTGCCGTCGGGCATGGCCAGCGCGGCGACGCAGGTGAAGTGTCCGCCGCGGTGCTCGGCGGCCACATCGCCCAACTGCCAGAGCAGCAGCTGCAGGTTCTGGTCGGAGTCCCGGGCGGGCCCGGCCCAGCGGGCCGAGAAGATGCCGGGCGAACCGCCGAGGACGTTCACGCAGATGCCGGAGTCGTCGGCGATGGCCGGCAGACCGGTGTGCGCGGCGGCGGCGCGCGCCTTGATCAGAGCGTTCTCGGCGAAGGTGACGCCGTCTTCGACCGGCTCGGGGCCGTCGTAGGCCAGCACGTCGAGGTCGGGGAGCCGGGGGGCGAGGATGCGCCGCAGCTCCTCGACCTTGTGCTGGTTGTGGGTGGCGAGAACGACCTGCATGGCCCTAGCGCCCCAGCGCCGTCGTCTGGAACTCGGTCAGGGAGATCGTCCCGGCCAGCGCCAGGTCGAGCAGAGAATTGAGTTCGGTGCGGTCGAACGGCGCGGCCTCGGCCGTGCCCTGCACCTCCACGAAAAGGCCGCGGCCGGTTACGACCACGTTCATGTCGGTCTCGGCCCGGGAGTCTTCGGTGTAGGCAAGGTCGAGCATGGACTCACCGCCCACGATGCCCACGGAGATGGCCGCGACGCTGTCGATCAGAGGCTGGGCCTTCTGGCTGAGGAACTTCTTCTCCCTGCCCCACTCGAGGGCGTCGGCCAGGGCCACGTAGGCTCCCGTGATAGCCGCGGTGCGGGTGCCGCCATCGGCCTGGAGCACGTCGCAGTCCAGCACAATGGTGTTCTCGCCGAGTGCTTTCATGTCGACCACGGCGCGCAGGCTGCGTCCGACCAGGCGGCTGATCTCGTGGGTGCGCCCGCCGATGCGGCCCCTGACCGATTCGCGGTCCATCCGAGAGTCGGTGGAGCGCGGCAGCATGGAGTACTCGGCCGTGACCCAGCCCTTGCCCTTGCCGGCCATCCAGCGAGGTACGCCGTTGGTGAACGAGGCCGTGCAGAGCACCTTGGTGCGCCCGAACGAGATCAGGGCCGACCCTTCGGCCTGGTCGCTCCAACCGCGCTCGATCGTGACGGGGCGCAGCTGGTCGTTCGTTCGTCCGTCTACGCGCACGGTGTCGGTCACGGGGTCTCCTTGGGGTTGGGATGCGATGCGGCGAACTCGGCAAGCTCGCTCAAACTGAAGGACCCGGTCTCGACCAGATCGACACGACCGATTTCCGGCCCGATCAGCCGGTGAGCCAGGTGCAGAAAATCGTCGGCGCTGTCGCCGGTGGCCTCGTACCGGTAGCTGGGTGGCGCCTGCTCGGTGCGTTCCAGGCCCTGGCTCACCAGCAGCCGGTACACGTCGTTGGCCGTCTCGGTGTCGCTGGAGACGAGGGTCACGGTGTCCCCCATCACGTAGGAGATGGCACCGCGCAGGAAGGGGTAGTGCGTGCATCCGAGAACGAGCGTGTCGACTTCCGCGGCACGCAGCGGGGCGAGATAGCCTTCGGCGACCGACAGGAGTTCGTCGCCCGTGGTGATTCCCGCCTCGACGAATTCGACGAACCGTGGGCAGGCCTGCGTCAGGAGCTGGATGTCGGTGGCCGCGGCGAACGCGTCGTCGTAGGCGCGCGATTTGACTGTGCCCAGTGTTCCGATCACGCCGACCCGGTTGTTGCGGGTGGTGCGCACGGCACGGCGCACGGCCGGTTGGATGACCTCGACCACGGGAACGCTGTAGCGCTCACGGGCATCCCGGAGCATCGCGGCCGAAGCGGTGTTGCAGGCGATGACCAGCATCTTCACATCTTGGGCAATCAGGTCGTCGAGAACGTCAAGGGCGAAACCGCGCACATCCGCGATCCTCTTCGGGCCATACGGAGAATGCGCAGTGTCTCCGATATAGAGGATCGATTCATTCGGCAGTTGATCCTTGATTGCCCGGGCGACAGTCAGGCCGCCCACTCCGGAATCAAAGATTCCAATCGGTGCATCCGTCACGACAGTCGAGCCTAGTCGGAATCCCTGACCCCCACCCGTGCACGCGCGGCACCCGGTCCGGCGCGGCCGGAGATCACCTCTCGGACAGGAAGATTGACGGCATGTTCCCAGTCTCGCCCCGGTAGCGTCAGCACGTTCCATTCGGGGAATATGGCCGTAACTACACTCGGAATATGGCTCCCGCCAACCGACGGACGCCGCAACAGAATGACGTCACATTCGTTGTTTGAGGAGATGATCGCCGTGAATGATCGAGTCGTAATCACCGGGCTGGGCGCCTTGACGCCCCTGGGCAACAATTGGCGCGACACGTGGTCGGGTCTCACCGGCGGCCGCAGCGGCGTAGCCCGGATCACCCAATTCGATCCCGCCGGTCTGCCGACGCAGATCGCCGGCGAGGTGAAGAACTTCATTCCGGCCGAGCGGATGACCGTGAAGCAGGTCAAGCGCGCATCCCGAGCCTCGCAGCTCGCGATCGCCGCAGCCCGCGAGGCGGTGGCTGACGCCGGTTTCGGCGCCTCCATGGAAGGCATCGACACGGCGGTCGTCGTCAACAGCGCCGTGAGCGGCTTCGCGGAGATCCAGGAAGCCACCGAGCTCGTCAACTCCGGCGACTCCCGGCGCATCCCGCCGCGCTTCGTGCCCTCCGCCCTGTTGAACATGGCCGCCTGCGAGATCGCGATCGACCTCGGCGTCCACGGACCGGTCAACGCGAGTGCCCTTGCCTGCGCCAGCGGAGCCTACGCACTCCTCGAGGCACGCACCATGCTCGTCATGGGTGACGCCGACGTCGTCATCGCCGGCGGGGTCGAGGCTGCGATCACGCCCGTCATGTTCGCGGGCCTGAACGCCATGCACGCGGCCTCCAAGAACAACGATTCCCCGGCCGAGGCCTCTCGGCCGTTCGACGCCGACCGCAACGGACTCGTCTTCGGTGAGGGAGCGGTCATCTTCGTGATGGAGCTGCTCTCCCACGCCCGAGCCCGCGGCGCCCAGATCTACGCGGAGGTGCTGGGCGGCGCCCTCACCAGCGACGGCCACAGCATCGTCGCGCCCGAACCCACCGGCAAGTTCGCGAGCCTGGCCATGACCCGCGCACTCATCAAGTCGAAGTTGAACCCGAGCGACATCGACATGATCTGCGCCCACGGCACGTCCACCCAAGCCAACGACCGGGCCGAGACCTCGGCGATACGCCAGGCACTCGGGCACGCTGCCGATTCCATCGCCGTCACCGCCCCCAAGTCGATGACCGGCCACATGATCGGCGCCGCGGGTGCCCTCTCCGGCCTGCTCTGCGCCCTGTCGGTCCGAACCGGCATCATCCCGCCCACCATCAACTACACGACCCCGGACCCGGATTGCACGCTCGACTACGTGCCGCGGGTCGCCCGGGAGAAGCCGGTGAAGTTCGCCCTGGCGAATGCGTTCGGCTTCGGCGGGCAGAACTGCATCGTCGCCTTCGGGGCGCTGTAGGCCTTCTGCTCCGACAAGAACACGTATCGGGCCGGGCGGATAAGCTTTCCGGGTGACCGAAACCTCAGCATTCCGCACCGACCGGTACGAACTCACCATGGTGGACGCCGCGATCCAAAGTGGAACCGCCGCACGAGAGTGCCAGTTCGAGGCCTTCGCCCGGCACCTCCCCTCCGGCCGCCGCTACGGCATCGTGGCCGGCACCGGGCGGCTGCTCGATCTCATCCGGGCCTTCCGGTTCACGGATGCCGAACTCACCTGGCTGAGAGACAACCGTGTGGTGCGCGAGTCCACCATCGCCTGGCTCGCCGACTACGCCTTCCGCGGCACCATCTGGGGCTACCGGGAAGGCGAGGCCTACTTCCCGGGCTCGCCCCTGATCACGGTGGACGGCACCTTCGCCGAATGCGTCATCCTCGAAACCCTGATTCTCAGCGTGCTCAACTACGACAGCTCCGTCGCCAGCGCGGCCGCACGGATGGTCTCGGTCAGCCTGGGCCGCCCCCTCGCCGAAATGGGTTCGCGCCGCACTGGCGAGTACTCCGGGGTCGCCGCCGCCCGGGCCGCCTACATAGCCGGTTTCGCCTCGACCAGCAACCTGGAGGCCGGCCGCAGCTGGGGCGTGCCCACCATGGGCACCGCCGCCCACTCCTTCACTCTCCTGCACGACAGCGAGGAAGACGCCTTCCGTGCCCAGATCGCGGCCTTCGGACCGGCCACCACTCTGCTCGTGGACACCTTCGACGTCGCCGCGGGCATCGAACTGGCCGTCAGGGTGGCCGGACCGGCGCTCGGGTCGATCCGGATCGACTCCGGCGACCTGCCGACCAGGGTGGCGGAGGCCCGCAGCCAACTGGACTCGCTCGGTGCCGTCAACACGCACATCACCGTCACCAGCGACCTCGACGAGTTCTCCATCGCCGCCCTGTCCGCGTCGCCCGTGGACGCCTTCGGCGTGGGCACATCGGTGGTGACCGGTTCGGGCTCCCCCGCCGCCGGGATGGTCTACAAACTCGTCGCGCACCGCGACGACGCCGGAGACTGGGTGCCCGTCGCCAAGACCTCACCCGCGAAGAGCTCGGTCGGCGGCCGAAAGCGGGCCGTGCGCCGGCTCGACTCCGCCGGGATCGCGCGCGCCGAGGTCGTCCTGATCGGCGAGGATCCGGCCGACTCCACTCCGCCCGCAGAGCCTTCGGGCCGGGACCGCGTGCTGCTGGTGCCTCTGATCACCGACGGCGTGATCGACGAAAGTTACCTCGGGGCGGCCGGCACGACCCGCGCCCGCGCGCACCACGCAGCCGTCATGCAGGAATTGCCGATCGAGGCCTTCCGCCTCGGGCGCGGCGACCCCGTCATCCCGACCCTGTACCGGTAGCGCTCAACCGGCAGGTCAGGCCTTCATCTTCTCGTAGATGGCCTTGCAGGCCGGGCAGACCGGGAACTTCTCCGGGTCGCGTCCGGGCAGCCACTTCTTGCCGCAGAGGGCGCGCACCGGCTTGCCGGAAATAGCCGATTCGAGAATCTTGTCTTTGGGCACGTAATGCGAAAAACGCTCGTGGTCGCCCGGCTCGATGTGCTCCTGGTTGAGGAGTTGCTCGAGCTCACGGTCGAGCGTCGAGGTGCCGCCGCCGCTGCCGGGGTTTCCGGGTTCTGCGATGCTCGCGCGAAAGTGATCAGTCATGCACTCAGTCTAAACAACCCGCGGGCACACCGGCAGGCCTGCCGATCCTGCCCGCGAGCCGGAGCCCGGAGGATACCGCGAGCGAGTCGCGCGGGAGCTGCGCCCCTCCGCGCGTGGCGTGCCGGCGGCGCAGCGGCGCAGCGGCGCAGCACGCGCGCCACGCGAACGTCAGGACGCCTAGGCCCGCACGGCGGAGGCGATCATCTCCGGCCCGCGCCGTTCGAACGCGAGCGAACCCAGAAAGACCCCGCCCACGAGCGTGATCAGTCCGCTGGCGACGCCCAGCACGAGCGCCGGAATGTTCCAGACCGGGTCGACGAAGACGCCGAGCAGCGCGCAGGCGAGAGCCGGGAGCGAAAGCAGGATCGACCCCGCAAAGGTGAACGACTGGATCAGCGCGGCCGCCGTGTCCGACGCCTGAGGCTGAGCGAAAGGGCTGTCTCCCGGCTTGGTCGCCGGATAGGGGAAGCGCGCCGATGAATAACTCGAGAGCCCGAGCCCGGTCAGCAGGATGCTGGTGCTCACCCCCAGGATGGACGGCATCACCGCCCAGTCGCCGTAGACCGACACGCTGATCGCCGACCCCGCCGCGATCATCGGGATCCCCACGAAGAGTGCGGGAACCAACCGGCCCATCCGGTCCTCGAATCCGCGGGTGCCGGAGGCCACGTGCAGCCAGACCGCGGTGTGGTCCAGGGCGACGTCGTTGTGCAGGGTCCAGCCCAGGAACACACTCATCAACGGCACCGCCAGAAGAGCGAGGTAGGAGATCGGCAACCCCGCGAACGACAGCGGCAAGATGACGATCAGTGGAATGACCGGGATGACGATCACCGACATCCAGTACCGGGAGTCGCGGCGCCAGTAGGTGAGGCTACGGGCCGCAATCGCACCCATCGGAGTGTGCGGCATGCTGTCGAACCACCCGAGCCCGCCGTACTGGCGGGCCTGAGCCTCGCGGCCGGGCGTGACGAGCATCCGTGCCACCAGTCCCTGCCAGGCCAGCCACAGCAGGTACGTCGTTGATGCGGCCATCGAGAGCTTGAGCACGGCCGCACCCCAGAGCCCGGTGGAGGCATCCCCGGGAACGGCCCAGGCCGCACCGAGGGGCGTCCAGCCGAGGATGCCCGCCAGCCCGCCGATCAGGTCGAGGCCGTAGCGACCCCAATCGAAGTTGAGCGCCAGAAGCACGACGGGGGCGATCATCACCAGAAGAAGCACCCCGATGATTCCGGTGAATTCCCGGGATCGACGCGTTGCCAGCAGGAACGCCCCCAGCGACGTGCTCACCCGGGACACGAGCATGCAGGTGGCCAGCAGCAGGGTGGCGGAGGCGAGGGCGAGCACCGTCACTAAGAGGCCGCGGGACCAGGTCACGACCGTGCCGAGCAGCACGACCGAGAGCACGAACGCGGGCACCCCGACCAGAGAGGACAGCGCCAGACCGAACGAAAGCCTCCGGCTAGGGATGCCCATGGTCGCGAATTTGCGCGGGTCCATGGTGTCGTCGATCCCGAAGACCAGCGGGAACAGCAGGAAGCCGAGCACGACGAGTGATCCAGCGACGACCAGGCCGTCGCGAATGGCGACGGGATCTCCCGTGAAGCGCAGCCCGACGAGCACTACAAAGAGGCCGACGGCCAGGGCGAGGCCGTAGAGCAGGCCGATCACGATGCCGGCGACCTGCCAGGGGCTGCGCCGGAACAGATTGGCGAGCAGGCGGACTTTCAGTCCGAGAAACTGTGCAACCACTCCATGCCCTCCGCCACCTTGCGTCCACCGGCCAGCTCGATGAACCGTTCCTCGAGCGTTTTCTCGCCGCGAACCTCGTCGATGGTGCCGGAGGCCAGCACCGCACCCTCCACGATGATGGCGACACGATCGCAGACGCGCTGGATCAGATCCATTCCGTGGCTCGACAGCACGACCGTTCCACCGCTGGCGACGTATTTCTGCAGGATCTCCGTGACGTTGACGGCGGAGACCGGGTCGACGGACTCGAACGGCTCATCGAGCACGAGCAGTCGCGGCGAATGGATCATCGCGCAGGCGAGTGCGATCTTTTTCGTCATGCCGGCCGAGTAGTCGGCGACGAGGCGATTAAGCGCGTCTTCGAGGCCGAAGGCGGTTGCCAGGTCGGCCGCGCGCTGCCGCACGGTGACGTCGTCGAGACCCCGGAGCACCCCGGAATAATAGAGCAGCTGGGCTCCGGTCAGGCGGTCGAACAGGCGCAGTCGATCAGGCAGAACGCCGATGATGCGCTTGGCGGCCATCGGGCTCCCCCAGACGTCGATGCCGTTCACCGTGACGGTGCCCGCATCCGGCCGGAGCAGCCCGGTGACCATGGAGAGCGTCGTGGTCTTGCCGGCGCCGTTGGGCCCGACGATCCCGAAGAACGACCCCGCGCGAACCTCGAGGTCTATGCCCGATACCGCCACGGTCCGGCCGAAGCTCTTGTGCAGACCGCTGACCGCGAGCACAACCGGCGGGGCGAGATCGAGCGCAGTCTGCGCAATCACCGGGGCGCGCTTGCGGGAGGCCCGTTTCACGACGGGCGGTTCCGCGGCAGCGGGGGCGGCGGCAGGCAGCAGCTCCGTTTCGGCGGACCCAGGCAGCTGCACCGGTACGGGCACCAGTTCGATGCCTGCCGACACGGATGCGTCGGCACCGGATGCGTCGGCAGCGGATGCGTCGGCAGCGAATGGCTGGGGCACGGACAGCGCGGTGACCAGGACCGGCTCGGCCTCCTCGCCCGGCGACGGGATGAACTCCGGCAGAACCTGCGTGGCGGGCTCCGCGTCAGGTTCGACACTCTCAGAGTCAGTGGTGAGAGGCTCAGAGACAGGTTCGACTGACCTCGCGTCAGGTTCGGCGACGGCGGCCGCGGCCGCGGCCGCAGCCAAGGTCGCCGCCCGGATGGCCGCAGCCCGCGCTGCGCTGGCCTTGGCCGCACTGGACCGGGCCGCGCCGGTTTTCGCGACGGACTCAGATTTCGCCGCCGCCGTGCGCGCGGCCGTGGCCCGTACTGACGTCGTGCGAGCCGACGTCGTGCGAGCCGCGGTGATGGGAGGAGAGGCGAGTGTCGGGGCGTCGGCCGTCGGCGACGTGCCTTCAGAGTCAGACTCCGGCGCTGCGACGGGCCTTTTCGGGCCCGGTCTCGGTGCGGGCTTTGGGCTGGCCCTGGCCGCGGGTTTCTTCGGAAGGGGCGCCCCGGGGGTGCCCTCCCTCGCTTCTGCAGCCGCTTTTGCGCGGGCCGTACTCGGTCGCCCGGCGGCCACACGGGGGGTAGCCTTCGTGCGCGGCGGCGCCTTGGGGACAGGGGCCTTGCGCACCGGGACGGTGCGCACAACAGCCGGCGTCGTGGCCTGTGTTTCAGCAGAATCTAGCGCAGAAGAGGGCACCTTCTGCTCGTCGGGCTCGGATGTCGGGGGCGCTGGAGTCACCTCGCTAACCTACCAAGGACCGTCTGACATCGCAGGCTTCGGGGGTCACCCGGAAACACAGTCAGGCGCTGCCCAGCCACGGGCGCCCGGGTCACGAAAGCAACACGGAAAGGAGTCCGCTCTTCCCCCCAACCGAGGGCGTAGGGTACTCTCGAGTTGGCATAACGGTGTGTCTATACGTGAACGTACAAGTGAACCCTAGACAAACTCGATCTGAATCTGAGGGAGTCTCGGTCACTCGAATTCTTTTTTGAGGAGACAATCGTGACCACCCAGGTAGTCATTTTGGCAGCAGGTATGGGCAGCAGACTCGGACGTTCGCTTCCGAAGCCGCTCACCGAACTCAACGACGGTCGAACAATCATGCAGCAGCAGTTCGACAACATCGCGCACGCCTTCGGCAAGAAGGCGAAAGTTACCATCGTGGTCGGTTACAAGCTCGAGCACATCATCGAGGCCTTCCCGCAGGCATCCTTCGTTTACAACGAAGAGTATGACCAGACCAACACCTCGAAGAGCCTTCTGCGCGCTCTCCAGGCGTCCACCACCGGCGGTGTGCTCTGGATGAACGGTGACGTCGTCTTCGACCCGGCCATTCTCGACCGCGCTGCCGCGATGGTCGCTCGCGACCAGTCCTTCGTCACCGTCAACACCTCCAAGGTGTCCGACGAGGAGGTCAAGTACACGACCAGCGCCGAGGGCTACATCAAAGAACTCTCCAAGACTGTCAAGGGCGGGTTGGGCGAGGCAGTGGGCATCAACTACATTTCCAGCGCGTACAAGGCTGTACTGGTCCACCACCTGACGAAGGTCGCCGACCAGGACTACTTCGAGCGCGGCATCGAACTCGCGATCGAGAAGAACAACCTGTTGGTCGAGCCTCTCGACATCTCCGATTTCTACGCGGTCGAGGTCGACTTCGCCGAGGATCTCGAACGGGCGAACCTCTTCGTCTAGCGGCGCCTTTCGCGGGGGCGCGCGCCGCGCCCCTACGATAGAGCGCGTGAGTAGATATGCGGAAGTGCGCCCTGAGCAGCGCACGTCTTTCGCCAGGTACCGTCATTCCCTCTGGTTGCTCACGCAGCGGGATCTGCGGGTGCGCTACTCGACGTCGCTGCTCGGTTACTTCTGGTCGATTCTCGACCCTCTGGTCATGGCCGGTATCTACTGGTTCGTCTTCACCCAGGTTTTCCAGCGCACGGTGGGCAACGAACCGTATATCGTCTTCCTGCTGTCGGCGCTGCTGCCGTGGATGTGGTTCAACGGCACCGTGTCCGACTGCACACGCGCGTTCCTGCGCGAAGCGAAGCTGATTCGGTCCACCCGAATACCCCGCACGATCTGGGTGAACCGGCTCGTGCTGTCCAAGGGCATCGAGTTTGTGGCGTCCATCCCGGTGCTTCTGCTGTTCGCACTCATCTCCGGGGCTGAACTCAGCGCGGGTGCGGCCCTCTTCGCCCTCGCGATCCTGCTTCAGACGATCCTGACCGCAGGGATCGGGCTGATCGTCGCTCCCCTCGTGGTCTTCTTCCGCGACCTTGAGCGGGCCGTGAAGCTCATCCTCCGCTTCCTGTTCTACGCATCGCCGATCATCTATGGCACCGCGGACCTGCCCACGGAACTGCAGTTCTGGGCCGGCTTCAATCCGCTCAGCGGCCTGTTCAGCCTGTACCGGGCCGCGTTCTTCCCCGAGCAGCTCGATTGGAATCTCGTGCTGATCAGCGCGCTGATGTCGGTCCTCTTTCTTGTCGCCGGCCTGGTTGTCTTCACGCGCACCGAGCGCGCCGTCCTGAAGGAGATCTAGTGTCGGCACCGGTGATCACCCTCACGGGTGTCGGCATCCGTTTCCGCCGCAATCGACGCGGTCGGCGCTCGTTCAAGGACCTGTTCGCCGCCCGGAGGCGGCGCATCCGCCCGAACGAATTCTGGGCGCTGCGGAACGTTGCGTTCACGGTGCAGCGCGGCGAGGCGATCGGCGTGGTCGGTCGCAACGGGCAGGGCAAGTCGACCCTGTTGAAGCTGGTCACCGGCGTCGTGCTGCCCGACGAGGGCTCGGTGCGCGTGACCGAGGGTGTGGCCCCGCTGATCGAGATCACGGGTGGCTTCGTGGACGACCTCACTGTGCGCGAGAACGTCTACCTGACCGCGGGCCTGCACGGAATGACGAAGAAGCAGATCGCGGCGCGCTTCGACGAGATCATCGCCTTCGCGGAGATCGCCGACTTCGTCGACACGCCCTACAAGCACCTGTCCAGTGGTATGAAGGTGCGCATCGCGTTCGCCGTGATTTCCCGGCTCGAGGAGCCCATCCTGCTCGTGGACGAGGTGCTCGCCGTCGGCGACAAGGCGTTCCGGGAGAAGTGCTACCGGCGGATCGAGGAACTGCTCGCCGGTGGGCGAACTCTGTTCTTCGTGTCCCACAACGAGCGGGACCTCAAGCGCTTCTGCACCCGAGGCCTCTACCTTGACAAGGGTGCGCTGGTTCTGGATGCCCCCATCACCGAGGTGCTGGCGCTCTACAACTCGCAATACGGGATCAAGCCGGCCTAACGGGCCGAGGCCATCACGGCATCCGGATCTTCCAGGCCGTCCCGGGAGGGCGGCAGTTGAGCGGAATTGAACCCGGTCATCAGATCGCCCGGCTCAATGCCGAGCACTGTGGCAAGCCGGATCAGGGTATGGAAAGTGGGGTTGCCAAGTCCCCGGTCGATCCGCGCGTAGTTGGACACGTTGAGGCCGGCCAGGTGGGCGACGGCCTCCTGATTGAGGGACAGCTGGCGCCGCCGACGACGCAGGCGAACACCGAGGATTCGGGATGCTTCTGACTTCGGCTCAGGCATTCTCCTTGTATAGGCGCGCACCGAGTTTTCCGCCAGTGGCACCCAGCCGGGGCACGTAAACTCATCGGGACACTGACGGAGGGCACTCTGATGGCCAAAAAAACCAAGCCGATTATTTCCGAGACGGGTGGCCTGCCGAAAGGCGGCCAGCTCCCCACCGGGATCGTCACGGGCTTCGACCGCGTGATGGCGATTCACCGTCCTGCCGTGCTCGCGCACATCCGTTCCGTGCGCCGCCGTTCCCCACAAGCGTCGCCCGTGGAGATCATCCGGATCCTGGAGCGGCGCTACCTCGCCGCCGTCACCACCGGGGGTGCCGCGGTCGGCGCGACGGCGGTCATCCCGGGGGTCGGCACCGCCGTCACCCTGGCCATCTCCGGCGTGGAGACGGCCGGGTTCCTCGAGGCCACCGCCCTGTTCACGCAGTCGGTGAGCGAGGTGCACGGCATCACGGTCGAGGACCCCGAGCGGGCACGCGCTCTGGTGATGACGATGATGCTAGGCCGCGAAGGCTCAGACCTGGTGCGCCAGCTGGCCGGCCAGGTCTCCGGCTCCGGCGTCCCGCGCGCCGCTTACTGGGGCGAACTCATCACGACCAGCATTCCCCGGGCCATCATGGGACCGCTGACCGATCGGCTGAAGAGCAGCTTCATCCGGCAGTTCGCCGCCAGGGGCGGCGCCAGCTTCATCGGCAAGGCCCTGCCGTTCGGTGTGGGCGCCATCATCGGGGGTGCGGGCAACCACATCCTGGGCTCGCGGGTCGTTCACTCGTCGCGGCTCGCGTTCGGCCAGCCGCCGGTCGGTTTCCGCGAGGAACTGGACCCCCGGGTGCGGATCGTCGTTCGGGAATCGCCGGCCCGCCGCATCCCGGGGATCACCCGGCTGTCCCTGACCGGCCTGTCCGGCCGGCTGTCCCCCCGGCGACGGATGCCCGGAGCACCGCACCCGACAACGCCGACACCGCCCCGTGCAGACTAGAGCTTCTCGACGTCGCTGACCTCGTCCGTCGGAGCGTCGATGGCTGGTTCGACCACTTCCAGGCTCACGGCCTGCGGGTGGGATGTGTCGAAGCGCTCCCACTCGTCCATCAGGTGCGCCACAGCGGCGTGGAAACGCTCCGTGGCGACTCCGGGACCGGTGTCGCCGAAGTAACGCTCGACCCAGATCTTGAGCCGGTCATGGGCCTCGCTGTCATGGGTGAGATCGTCGAGCACGCCGAGGATACTTCCCGCATCGTCGACGTTCAGCCACTCGCAGTCGGAGAGATAGCCTCCTGAGTCGATCTGAGCGGCCGGGTCGACCGGGCGGGTCACCATCAGGGCCTTGCCTGAGGCCAGACGGTCGTAGACCATCGCCGAGATGTCGACGATGGCGACATCCGCTGCCGACAACTGCCAGCCCAGGTCGGGGCTCGCGTCGTAGATGTGCCGGGCCGAGGCATCGCGCGCATTCGCCGTCGCGATGGCCGCGATGATGGTCTTGTTCGCCGCGCCGTACTCGCTGCTCACCACGCCGCTGCGGGGGTGCGGGCGGTAGATCACGCGGTGCCGGCCCGAGGCCAGCAGTGACGTCACCAGGGCAACGCCGTGGGACGCGATCGAGCCGTAGGCGGCGGCTGGCCGGTCGCCTTCCCAGGTCGGAGCGTAGAGGATGACCTGGCGCTCGTCCGGGGCGAACGGCGTCGCGCCGGAGTAGAAGTCGGCCTGGGGGCGGCCGATCTTCAGGGCGCGCTTGTCGAAGTCGTAGTCCCAAAGCACCTTGTCGAGACGGGCGATCGCGGCATCGCCGGCGACGAAGGCGTAGTCGTAGGCCTTGATCTGGTTCGTGACCATGTACATTTTGTCGCTCTCACCGTGGTTGATGAAAACGTGCCAGCGGCCCCCGTAGCGCATCATTTGGAAGTTGCGGGTGTTCTGGTTCACGTAGAACACGATCCGGATGTCCTGCTGGGCCAGCACCTGCTCGAGGTCGACGACCCGGCGAACGTAGGCAACCGGGAGCGGGGACTCATCGATCAGCGGCAGGGCACCTGCCCCATTGCGGCTCAGCACCAGGACGGGCCAGGTCTCGGCGAGCTTCGCGAGCGGCTTGTACCACTGCCGCATCTGGTACAGATTGACGTCGCCGTCGGCGAAGTAGACCGCGATCTTGAAGTGATTCCGGGGCAGCGGCTCACGCGTGGACAGCCGCCCGTTCAGCAGCCGCTGTGCCTTGCGGGACGCCGTGACGTCCCTGACCAGCTTGAGCCCAAGCCTGACGTCTCGTTGAATACCCACCCGTCAAGAGTACCGACGATGCCACTCGACCGAGCGCCTCTGGCCCCCCGAAGGGGACGTGACGACGGAATCGTTAGACGATGGGCGGCCGTCCGGCCAGCGTCATCCGCCACACCGTGCGCGCCCTGAGGGGACGCCGCTCCCCCGGGTCGGTGGTCCACCCCTCGCGGAAACCGGTGAGCCAGGCGCGCAGCGCGCCCGGATTTCGAGCCCAGCGCAGTACCTGGATCAGAAGCCAGGACCCGGCGTAGACGGGCACGAGCAGGACCGGAAGGTTACGGCGGGCCAGCCAGACCCGGTTGCGGGCGTTCAATCGGTAGTAGTCGGCGTGCCGGGTGGGCGCGATCACGGGATGATTCGCTTCCAGCTCGCCGGCGTACCAGGCGCGCAGGCCCAGGTCCCAGACACGCCAGGCCAGCTCGATGCCCTCATGGGCGTAGAAGAACGGCTCGGCCCAGCCCCCGGTGGCGTCGAAGGCGGCCCGGGGTAGCAGTACGGCACCCTCCCAGACCGAGAAGACGTTGCTGGAGTGGGTGGCTTCGCCCTTGCGGATGCGCGGAATCCAGCGTCTCGGCGACACGATCCCGGCCGGGTCGACCACTCGGGGCTGCAGGAGGCCGATGGTCGAATCCGCCCGCAGCACGCCGATGGCATCTCGCAGAAAGTGCGGGTCCGGGATGCTGGCGTCGTCGTCGAGGAAGAAGAGAAACTCGCCCGCGACGCGGGAGACCCCGCGGTTGCGGCCGGCCGGAATGCCCAGGTTCTCGGGCAGGCCGAGCGTCTTCACCTGGTCCGGCAGCCCGGTCGGCTGCCAGCCATTGCCCACGCACACGATGTCCAGGAGAACTCCCTGCTGGGCCAGCAGACTGCGGATGCCGCGGGCAAGGTCGTCGGGACGGGTGCCCTGGGTGAGCAGCACGACCCCCACTGTCGGCAGGGCGGGCCCGACCGGTGAAGCGCTAGGACCGGACACGCTTAGACGCCATGATGGCCACGAAGTGGCCCACCAGTGAGAGGAAGGCCAGCGGGACGAGCACGATCAGCACGAACCGGTCGACCGCCGGCTCGCCGAGGAAGCTGCCGACGACCGCGGCGACGAAGATCAGCATGGTCAGTTCGACCGAGTGGTACAGCCGGTGGAACGGGAGGAACCGGGCCAGGCGGCGGGCGCGGGCGATGAAGCTCGACGTCGGGGTCTGCTCGTGCTTGCGATCGGCGAGTTTGGTCAGGCCGGCGTTCGCGCGGGCCACGTGCACCATGTCGTTGAGGGCCTTGTTCAGCACGATGACGAGGGCGAGCAGCAGTGCGAGCGTGGTCCACAGGAAGTCGGCGGGGGCCTCGAACGGGTAGAAGGCGCACCGGATCCCGAACGCGATCGGGATGAGGGCCTCTGTCGTGTAGTGCCCAACCTTGTCGAGGAACACGCCGGCCGGGGAGGACTGCCGGCGCCAGCGGGCGACCTCGCCGTCGGAGCAGTCGACCAACATCTGCAGCTGCCCGAGCAGGAGGGCGAGCATCGCGCCCCAGATGCCGGGAATGAGCAGCGCGGCCGCCGTGGACCAGCCGACCAGGATCATCAGGCCGGTGACGCCGTTCGCCGAGATTGAGGTCTTCAGAAGTATCCAGGTCAGATACGGGGAGATGTCGCGCAGGTAGAGCGACGCCGTCCAGTGCTCGGCGTTCGCCCGCAGCCGAACTTCCGGCGGCTGGGCCACGTGGCGCAGCTCGGCGATTGAGGAGGGTCGAGTCGCCGCGGGATTCGCTGACGTCATTGGTGCCTTCCGGTATGGGCCGTGATGTTGGTGGTGAATTTCAGAAACCCGAGCAGGAAGCCGATCCCCCAGCAGAAGTGAATGCAGGGCAAGACTACGAGAAACCACAGCCCGGCACGAAACCCGTCCGGCCGGGTCACCAGGGCCGTGGCCACGGCGACGAGCCCCAGGTAGGCGGCGGGAATCAGAAAACCGAGCAGCAACCACGGGTTCGCCCCGGTGAGGAGCTGAACCAGGCCGGCCAGCCCGGCCAGAGTGCCGACAGTGACACCCAGGACCATGACGGGCGGGGCGAAGTAACGGATGCCGTTGTCCTCGGGATATCGGCGGGCGAGTTCCCCTCGCCAGAGGCCGGTGGACACCATCTGCCGGGCCAGCCGGGCCAGACTCGGCCGGGGCCGATAGACGACCCGGAGCCGAGGTGTGAACCAGACGATGCCGCCCTGGTCGCGCAGACGGCGGTTGAGTTCCCAGTCCTGGCCGCGCTTGATGCCCTCGTCGAAGAGGCCGACGCGCACGATGCTGTCCATCCGAAAACAGCCCAGGTAGACGGTTTCCGCGGGGCCCTCCGGGCCGCCGATGTGCAGGGGAGTGCCGCCGAGGCCGATCTTCGTGCCGTAAGCGCGCGCGACGGCTTTCTGGAACGGGCTTTCCCCCTGGGCGTCCATGACGCCGCCGACATTGTCGGCGCCGGTGCGCTCAAGGGTCTCCACGGCGATGCGGGCGTAGTCCGGCGGCAGCACCGAATGGGCGTCGACGCGAATGACGAACGCGTACTGCGAGGCACGGATAGCCGTGTTGAGGCCTGCCGGAGTGGAGCCGATCTCGTTCGCCACGATGCGGATGCGCGGATCAACCGCGGCCATCTCCTCAACCAGTTCGGTTGTGCCGTCGATGCTCGGGCCGAGGGCCAGGGTGACCTCGAAAGGCCCCGAGTAATCCTGGCGGAGCAGACTGGTCACGGCGGCGCGCACATGAGTGACGTCATTCAGCACCGGCATCACATAGGAAACCCCGAGCAGGGATGCGGCTCCGGAAGAGGGATCCTGGCTGGTCATAGTTCCATTCTTCTGGCGGGAGGTAAGAGCCTACCAGCCGGGTGTTTCCTGCCTGCATCGGGGCCACAAACGACAGCTGCGCCGCCGGTGGATCACCGGCGGCGCAGCTGTTGTTCTCTGGAAGGAGCGAGTGGTCAGCTGGAGAGTGCGCCGACCGTGACGGATACCGTGGCCGACTTTCCATCGCGCACAAAGGTGAGGTCGGCCGTCTCGCCGGCCGCGAGAGCGCGCACCTGGGCGGTGAGGTCGTTCGCGTCAGTGATGGGTAGATCGTTAAGGTTGGTGACGATGTCGCCCTTTCGCAGTCCGGCCTTCTCCGCTGCACCGCCCGCCGAGACCTCGCTGATCAGGGCGCCGACGGTGGCGCTCTCCGGGCTGCCGGCGGCGCTGGTGACACTGGCGCCGAGCAGACCGTGGCTGGCCGTGCCGGTGGCGATCAGTTCGTCGGAGATACGCTTGGCCAGGTTCGACGGGATGGAGAAGCCCACGCCGATGCTGCCGGCGGCCGCCGAGTCGCCGCCCGCGCTGGCGATGGCGACGTTGATGCCGATCAGCTCGCCCTTGGCGTTGAGCAGGGCTCCGCCGGAGTTGCCGGGGTTGATCGCGGCATCCGTCTGGATGACCGAGAGTGAGATGCTGCCGGTGGAGGGAGCCTGGGCCGCGCCGCCGTTCTGGTCGGGAAGGTCGAAAAAGAACGGGCTCTGCTCTTCGTCGGGTGCGGAGTTCTCGGGTGTCGACGGGGCAGCCGAGGAGGCGATGGAGATGCTGCGGTTCAGTGCACTGACGATGCCGTCGGTGACGCTGCCGGAGAGGCCGAGCGGTGCGCCGATCGCGATGGCGCTGTCGCCGACGTTGAGCTTGCCGGAATCGGCCCATTTGATCGGCGTCAGGCCGCTCGCACCGTCCAGCTTGATCACGGCGAGGTCGGAAACCGGGTCGGTGCCGACAATGGTGGCGGCGTAGAGCTTGCCGTCACTGGCGGTGACCTGAATGCTGGCGTCGGCGGCGGCGCCGTCGAGGGTGACGACGTGCGTGTTCGTGAGAATGTAGCCGTCTTCGGACAGGATGACGCCGGAACCGGTTCCGCCGGAGCTGCCGTCGGAGGCGGCGATGGTGACGACACTGGGCGTGGCCTTGGCGGCGACCGCCGTGATCTGGTTGACGCTGTCGGTGTTGTTGACCACGACCGTGCTGGGGCCGTCGGCCTGGCTGGTCGGGATTCCGACGGTCTGGTTGGTGACCACGAAGGCCGTGACGCCGGCGCCGGATGCCCCTCCCACGAGAGCGCCGATGGCGAGGGCCGCGATCAGGGCGATATTACCCGAGCGGCGGGGCTGCGTGCGCGGGCCGCCGGGCTGGTCGGCGGCGTACCCGTTCTGACGGGCGTAGGACTGCGGCTGGGTATTCGGCGCGTAGGGATTCGAGGTGGTGCTTTCCGCGACCGGGCGACCGAAGGAATCCGTGGCGTACGCGCGCGCGGGCGCAGCCGAGGCGGAGGTGGGCTGGGCTGCGGCGGGCTGGGCCGGCGACTGCTCAGAGGCGGAAACTGTGTCGGGGATGACCTCGGTCGGCTTCTCGTCGCCGGGGGTGCCGCCGGAGGAGTGATCCGCAGAGGGCTGGGCCGTGGCGGAAGCCTCGCCGGCCGCATTGACTTCGAATGGGACTGCGTCGTCGGGATCGGGAGTGGTGCCGGGTGCCTGCGGATTGTCGGTCATGGTGTGCTCCTTCCAAGCATTTCCACCTTGACTCCTGAACCTGAACGAATGATCTGTGCAGCCTGGGAGCATTCAATGACGACGCCGTGACTTGCGCGGTGCCGGGTCGATCAACACAGTTAGCAACCCGGACCAGCCGGGTTTGTCGTGCACTCGCGGTTGACGAGCACCGTCTGGGCATTCCCCACGATCACGCCGAGCGGGCTGGCCGAGGTCGATAGCGTACCCTGCACCGGCCGCCAGGCAAGGCCCGCGAAGCGATACTCGGCCGAGTACACCACCGCGACGACCACGGCATAGCTTCCCGGACTGGCGAACGCGTGGCTGGTGGCGGTGTCGGAGAATTCCGGGAGGCCCAGTGCCGCCCAGGTCGCGCCGCCCGAGTTCGTGCTTGCCTGGGCACCGTCGCCGTAGGACCAGCGGTAGCCGACCGGGGTGAAATGAACCTCCGCCGGATATCCCAGCAAGGCGCCGGTACGGGAGTGCTCGGATGCCGACGCGATGAAGTTCGCGGGCAAACCCGCCACGCTCCAGCCGCGCGGTTCCATCGTCTGGGACGGCGCCGCGGGCTGGAAGTTGACCAGATCACTAACCCTCACCACGAGGTTCGGGTCGCACGGCGACCCCGGAATGCAGTTGACCGTGAAGTCGTCGCGCACGAACGCCAGCGGATCGACGACGGGTGCTGCACCGACTTGGCCGCCACCGGCGTTGCCGCTGCCGCTGCCGGAACCGGACCCGCCCGCCCCGGATCCCGCTCCGCCACCGGCTTCGTTCCCGGCCCCCTGTCCCCCGCCGGTCTCGTACCCCGCAGAAAGGTCCACCCCGCCGTTGTTGATGGCACCGTTAGCCTCCGGGCAGCCCCCAATCTGAAGGTCAGCACGACTGCAGGAACCATCGGCGGCAAGAGTCGGTTCGGGGATCGTGAGGACTATCACGGCGGTCAGGAAGCAAATCATGATGGCGACGTTCGTCCGCATTACTTGCATATTCCGGCCCCGTCCCAGACATCAGCGCTCGACACAAGGAGCTTGACCGGCTCTCGCGAGACGAGATCAAACGACACGATGAAGGGAGTGAAATCTGGTCTCGCATCCTTCACGACGGAGTCACCATTCACGTTCACCACGTCCACTTCCGAGATGTCCGAGCACAAGTAGGTGGTAACTATCCCTCGGCCGGCTTTTTCAGTTAGGCTCAAATCCTGAAGGATTAAGTCCGAAAACCGACTTTCGCCGACGCTTCTGAGTTTGTTGGACCGGACCTGGGCGTAACCTTCCATCTCTATCTCGGCTAGCGTTTCAGTGGAAAACGCACGAATTCGGTCTGGGTTTTCCCCACCCTCCGCGAGGATCTGGTCTGACATTGCCAGATACGCCGCATAGGCTTCGGTGGCCGCAGCCAGAGCTTCCTCATCGGACGCGAAGACGGGGGCATCCGTCGGCGCGGTCGTCTCGGACGCCTGGGGCGCTTGGGGCACCGGTTCGGGCGTGCAACCGGTCAGCGCGAGTGTGCCGAGCAGCAGCAGCGGGCCCAGAACGAGGAGGTCGCGCTGCACGGTCCGCATGCGGCCAACCTAGGGCATCCGGCGCAGCCCCGCTCGAACTTTCCACATGTCGTAGTTTGGAGCCATGCAGGTGACATCATGACAATCTCCGGGGCCTGGCGACGCGCGGCCCGTGGGGCCGGCCTGCTCGCCGCGGACGGCACCGTCGCCGCGAGCATTTTCGCGGAGATGAGTGCCCTCGCCCTGCGCACCGGCGCCATCAACCTCGGCCAGGGATTCCCCGACGAGGACGGCCCTGCCGAGGTTCTCGAAGCCGCACGCCAGGCGATCTCCGACGGTGCGAACCAGTACCCGCCGGGGCGCGGCTTGCGCGTGCTGCGAGGCGCCATCGCTCGGCATCAGCACCGGTTCTACGGCCTGTCCGTCGATCCGGATACCGAGGTCCTGGTGACGGCGGGTGCCACCGAGGCGCTGGCGGCAACCGTTCTCGCACTGCTCGACCCCGGCGACGAGGTTGTCACGCTGGAGCCGTTCTACGACGCCTACGGGGGCCTGATCGCGCTGGGCGGGGGCATCCATCGCACGGTGCGCCTGCGGGCGCCCGATTTCCAGCCGGACCCCGACGAACTGCGCGCCGCCATCACGGACCGCACCCGACTGATTATCGTGAACAATCCGCACAACCCCACTGGGGCCGTGCTGCCGCGCGAGACCCTGGAACTCATCGTGTCCCTCGCACACCGTCACGACGCGCTCATCGTGACCGACGAGGTCTACGAGCACCTCACCTTCGGTGTCGCCCACGTGCCCGTCGCGACGATTCCGGGCGCGAGCGAGCGCACCATCACGATCTCCTCCGGTGGGAAGACATTCAACACCACCGGCTGGAAGATCGGCTGGCTTACCGCCCCATCCGCTCTTGTCACCGCAATCCTGGCCGTGAAGCAGTTCCTCACCTATGTGAACGGCGCGCCGTTCCAGCCGGCGATCGCGCGGGGCCTCGACCTGCCGGACACCTTCTACGCTGGTGTCGCCGCCGACCTGCAGGCCAAGCGTGATGTTCTCGAGAGCGGCCTGATCGAAGCGGGGTTCACGGTCAGTCGACCTCAGGGGTCGTATTTCATCGTGGCGGATGCCGCGCCGCTCGGCTACCCTGACGGCGCCGAGTTTTGCCGGGTGCTGCCCGATCTCGCCGGGGTGGTCGCGGTTCCGATCGGCGCGTTCTGCTCCGCCCGGCACCGGTCCGAGTATGCCTCGCTGGTGCGATTCGCCTACTGTAAAAAGGTGGACGTGCTTGAGCGCGCCGCCGCCCAGCTGGCCGGCATCATCGCCCGTTAGCAGCCCGGCAGCCGCCGCTTTGGAGGTGCCGACAGGGGTTCTAGTGCGCCAGTGCCGGGTAGTCCGTGTAGCCCTCGGCTCCGGCACCGTAGAAGGTAAGAGGGTCGGGAGTGTTCAGCGGCAGGTCCTTGAGCCAGCGCGACACGAGGTCGGGGTTGGCGATCACGGCACGGCCCACGACGACCGCATCCGCCAGTTCGTCGGCGATGATGGCCATCGCCTCGTCCCGGTCGGTGACCTCGCCGAAGCCACTGTTCACCAGGAGCGGCCCAGCGAAACGGGCACGCAGCTGCTGCACCAGTTCGCCGGCCGGCTCGCGGTGCAGGATGCTCAGGTACGCAAGGCCCAGCGGAGCGAGTGCGTCGGCGAGCGCGCCATAGGTGGCCATAAGGTCGGCGGCATCTGTTTCGAGGGCATCCTGGATGTTGTGCTCCGGCGAGACCCGGATGCCGACGCGGCCGGCGCCGATCGCCTCGGCCACCGCGGTGACGACCTCGACGACGAAACGGGCCCGGTTCTGCGGGGAGCCGCCGTAGATGTCGTCGCGCTGGTTGGAGGCCGGCGAGAGGAACTCGTGCAGGAGGTAACCGTTCGCGGAGTGAATCTCGACGCCGTCGAGTCCCGCGGCGATGGCGTTACGGGAGGCCTGCACGAAGTCCGCGATCACGCCGGGGAGTTCGTCGAGTGTGAGGGCGTGCGGTACCGGGTAGGCAGCCTTTCCCGCGTAGGTGCGGGTATCGCCCTGGATGGCGATGGCGCTGGGAGCCACGACCTCGCGGCCGCCGTTGGTGCCCTCGTGGGTGACGCGGCCCGCGTGCATTACCTGGGCGACCAGGCGCCCGCCGGCGGAGTGCACGGCGTCGGCGACGTTGGTCCAGCCGGCGATCTGCTCGGGGGTGACCAGCCCCGGCTGGCCGGGAAAGCCCTGACCGGCGTGGCTGGGGTAGGTGCCCTCGGTCACGATCAAGCCGAGCGAAGCACGCTGCTTATAATGCTCGACGACGAGGGGGCCGGGAACGCCCTCGATTCCGGACCGAACCCGGGTCAGCGGCGCCATGACGAGCCGGTTGGGCAGTTCCAGGTCACCGAGGGACAACGGGGAGAAAAGATTCACGAATAGCTCTTTCTGTGGGTCAGGGTGTCGCCGGACGGAGCGTGCGCCGTCTCGGACAGGGGAAGCAGCTTCCCCCTGGGGCCAACGGCCCTGCTCTCCCGCGCATTCCCCTCACCCGTCACGGTCGGGCAATCCACAGGAGCCGACGCACCGAACCAGCATTATGAGCACCATCGCCGAGACCCGGCCGACGACGTCGCCACGGAGCTTCCCGACCCCGGATGCACCGACCCCGGATGCACCGACCCGGGAGGACCCGGACCGCACCGGATACTGCCCGTTCCCTCTGTCGTCCGACGCCCGGGCCTTCGGACTGACCACGAGCTCCATGCGGCTGCGCCAGGCAACGGTTTCGGTGCGGCACGGCCGCCGTACCGGGAGCGAAACCGCGACCATCCTGCTGCACGGCGCCGCGGGATCCTGGACGACCTGGACGCCGCTGCTGGCCGCGGCCGAAGCCTCCGGTCTCGGCCTGACCGACCTGATCATCCCCGACCTGCCCGGCTGGGGGGACTCGCCGCTTCCGGCGGCGGGACCCTCTCGTTCCATCGAGGCAACCGCTGCGGTGGTGGCCGAGATCGCCTGGGCGCTCGGCTACCGCTCCTGGACCGTGATCGGCCACTCCCTCGGCGGCTTCGTGGCACTCGAACTTGCCGCAAGCGAGACCCGGTCGACCGCGTTCGTCGGCCTCGTCTCGGCCACGACGTTCTCGGTGATCGACACCGTGCGGCACCCGGTCGCCCGGTTCGCCGCGCTGCCGGGGTACAGCGCCCTGCTGCCGGTACTGCGGGCCGTCGCCCGGGCCGGGCGCGCCGGCCACGGTCTGATCCGCCTGCTCCACCGCACCGGGCTGCTGCGCACGCTGGCGGCGCCGTTGTTCCGCCGACCGGAGCTGCTGCACGAGAGCGTCATCGGGGCCCTTGCGACCGAGCTGCGCCCGCAGGCGTTCGCCGTGGCATCCGACCTCGCCGGAACCTACGACGCCAACCGCTGGGCCCGGATCGAGTGCGCCGTGCACGCAACCCAGGGTGACGCCGACATTTTCGTGGCGGCGACGGATGCGGCCAGGCTCCGCGCGGTCATCCGCGGCTTCGATCTGGTCACGGTGCCGGGCACCGGGCATTTCGCGCACGTGGAGAAACCGTATGAGACGCTGCTTCACCTGTTGCCGAACGGATGCCTGCCCCGGTCAGGCGTGTTCCCGCAGTAGTAGTCGCTGTGTCCTGGACGATCCCGCGGCACGGCTGTTTCCCTTGTCAAGCGAGTTCATAGCGACCAAACTGAGGAGCAGTCCTGAGATCTGGTCACCCTGTGCGGCCGGCCTCTGAACAGCCCCACCGATTGAAAGCGGCTCCCCATGGGTTCGTTGACGTATGACAGGGTCACGGTCGAATTCGACGACCGGATATTGGCGCATCTCCAGATCGTGATCGTACAGAAACTCCGCCGGGGCGAAAGCTTCCTGCTCTCCTGGCGAAACGCCGCCGAAGCCGGAAACGGTCGCAGTTCCGCGTGGCTGCACCCGGCCATTCCCCTGTATTTCAAGTTCTCCGGCGGTCAGCCGCCGAGCATCAACCCGCTATGGCTCGCCCAGCTCACCCGTTCCGCTAACAGTTCCCAGGGTCTGGTGGCCACCGGCGAGGAGCGGGCGATGGGTGAACCCGAACATCCGGAGCGCACCGACCGCGGTCATCGCCCGGATCAGAAGTTCACGGTGCGCGCGGCGCCCGCCTCGCAGGACACCATCGCCACCGAACTCTGAGCTGGCTGCACGCTCAGCGGGGCACGACCGCGAAGCGACGCAGGGCCAGCGATGGATTGCGGGCGCGCACGGCTGTGAGGCGCTCCGACAGCACCCAGGCGACGGCGACATCCGTTGTCTCGCCGATGGTGACCAGTTCCACGCCCATCGGGTCGACCACCATGCTGTTGCCGACGCCCACTGGCGGGGCGTGGTCGGCGGCCGCCACGTAGACCGTGTTCTCCAGGGCGCGCGCTGTCAGCAGCGTGCGCCAGTGCTGTTCCTTCAACGGTCCCCGCACCCACTCGGCGGGCACCAGCACCAGTTCGGCCCCCGCGTCGACCAGGCGGCGCGTCACCTCCGGGAAACGGATGTCGTAGCAGGTCTGCAGTCCCACCCGCAGTCCCGCCACCTCGAACGTCTCGGGTTCCTCCACGGCGCCAGGCCGCACCCAGTCCGATTCACGGTCGCCGAAAGCGTCGTAGAGGTGCAGCTTGCGGTACTTCGCGACGAGTTCGCCGGCCGGATCCACCGCGACGAGGGTGTTGAAGAAGCGGCTCGGGTCATCCGTGGCCTCCAGCATGCCGGCCACGACATGCACGCCGAGTTCTACCGCGAGCGCGGCGAGGGCGGCCACGAAGGGGCCGTCCACAGGTTCGGCCGCGGCGGCGAAAGAGGGCCCCAGGACCGGTTCGAAGAAAGAGGAGTACTCGGGGAAGACGACCAGCCGGGCTCCGCGGCCGACGGCCGTCTCGGCGAGGGCACGCATGGCGGCGAGATTCACGGCCGGCTCGCGGCCGGGGGCGAACTGGGCCACCGCAACCCCCAGGGCAGCCACAGGGCAGGAGCCAGCGCCGGCAGCTGCAGCTGCAGCGGGAGCAGGATCGCGCGTCTCGAGGGGATCGATCATGGCGTCAGCCTAGCCGCCGGCAACGCGTCGGCCGGGGTCGCGGCATCCGTAGCCCTCGGTCCGTACCGGTCCTGGGTTCCAGGGTTCAGCGGGGTGGCCTAACGTATATGCGTGTCTCCCCCTCCGCTGGTCTCCCGCCTGGTTCGCCCCGAGGCGCTGACCCTGCCCCTGCGCCGAACCGAAGGACTGGCAGCGATCCTCGGGCTGCTCGGCCTCCTCGTCTCGGCGGCAGGATCGTGGCGGCCCTCGTATTGGGGCGACGAGGCGGCCAGCGTGATGTCGGCGGAACGTTCCCTGCCGGGGCTCTTCCGACTTCTGGACAACGTCGACGCGGTGCACGGCGCCTATTATCTGCTGCTGCACGTCTGGATCGGCCTCTTCGGCTCTTCGGAGCTGGCGACTCGCGGGCTGAGCGCCCTCTTCGTCGGCTTCGCGACGGCCGGCACCTTCGTGCTGGCACGCACCCTGATCTCCCACCGGGTCGGCGTGCTCGCGGCCATCGTCTTCGCGCTGCTCCCCCGGGTCACCTACATGGGCGCCGAAGCCCGTTCGGCCGCCGTCGCCACGGCCGTTGTGGTGTGGCTGACCGTTCTGCTGGTGCACCTGCTGCGGAGCCGCTATCAGGATCGCGCCACCCGCTTCGCGCTCTGGGCGGCTTACACCGCGCTCCTGGCCCTGGGAATCTACTTCTTCCTCTTCGTGCTGCTGCTGATCCCGGTGCTCGGCCTCGCCGTGCTGCTGATACCGCCGGAGGGCGACAGGTGGGCGGGCATTCGCGCCTGGACCCTGGCCACGGCCTCCGGGCTCGCCCTGGCTGCCCCCGTGATGGCGGCCAGCCTTCAGCAGCGCGATCAGATCGCCTTCATCGGGCGGCGCCCGCCGATCGCCGTGCTCACCGCCGCAGTGCACCAGTGGTTCGGCAACGTACCGCTGGCCGTTCTGGCGTGGGGTCTGATCCTGCTGGCGGTGGTGATGGTCTTCGCCGTGCGCGGGCGGCGGGCCGCACCAACAGCAAACAGGGCGGCCCTGGCGGTCATGCTGGCTTGGCTGATCGTGCCGAGCGCAGCGCTCCTGATCGGCACGCACCTCGTCACGCCGATGTACTCGCTGCGGTACCTGTCGGTGGGTACGCCGGCGGCGGCGATCGCGATCGCCATGGGGATCGCCTGCCTCCGGCCGCTCTGGCCGCAGGCCGCCGCGCTGGGCCTGATCACGGCTCTCATGCTGCCCACCTATCTCGACCAGCGCGGCGAGTTCGGCAAGAACTACGGCAGTGACCTGCGCCAGGCGTCCGAGGTCGTGCGGGCCGGCGCGCAGCCCGGAGACGCGGTCGTTTTCGACGAGAGCGTGCGGCCCTCCCGCAAGCCCCGTCTCGCCCTGCGGCTCTACCCGGCCGCGTTCGAGGGCCTGCGGGACGTCACCCTCGCGGTACCGTTCGACGCCACCAACGACTTGTGGGACGTGGCTGTGCCGCTGGAGCAGGTGACCGACCGACTTTCCGGCACGAACCGGGTCTGGGTGCTGCTGAACCAGGCCAGCGGTGAGAATAGGCGGGGGGACAACATCCGCATCCTGCAACAACTCGGGTTCACGGTCGCCGAGTCGACCATGCTGAACCGCACGCAGATCATCGAAATGACAAGGTAGCCCCATGGCTCGGACTCTGATCATCATCCCGACCTACAACGAGCAGGGCAACGTCGCGTCGATCGTGTCCCGGGTGCGCGCGAGCGTGCCGGCGGCCGACGTTCTGGTCGTCGATGATTCCTCCCCGGACGGCACGGGGCAGTTGGCTGACGCGCTGGCCGCCACCGATTCCCAGGTGCACGCCCTGCACCGCTCCCGGAAGAGCGGCCTCGGAGCCGCCTATCTCGAGGCCTTCGCCTGGGGGCTCTCCCGCGGCTTCGACCGACTGGTGCAGCTCGACGCTGACGGATCGCACCTGCCAGAGCAACTGCCGACCCTGCTCGAGGCCGCGGAGACGGCGGATGTGGTGTTGGGCTCCCGCTGGGTCCCGGGCGGAATGGTGCGGAACTGGCCGTGGCACCGGCGTCTGCTGTCGCGGGGCGGATCGGTCTACTCGCGCGTGCTGCTCCGGCTGCCCCAGCGAGACGTCACCGGCGGTTACCGCGTCTTCACGGCGCATGCCCTCCGGCGAATGGACCTCTCCGGCGTCGAGAGCCTGGGCTACTGCTTCCAGATCGACATGCTGCTGCATGCGGTTCGGGCCGGGCTCAGCGTTGTCGAGAAGCCGATCACGTTCGTGGAGCGCACCGTCGGTTCCTCGAAGATGAGTGCCGCGATCGTGGCCGAGGCGATGGCCCGTGTCACGATCTGGGGTCTCACCGGCAGGAACGCTCGCCGCGTTGCCGCGTCTGCACCGACATCCCTGCCGCGTGCCCGCTGACCGGACCCGCAGGCCGCCCCATAGGGCGTGACTTCTGGTCAGAGTGACTATAAGATGAATCCATTCAGTTAGAGTCACAATGACCTTTACTTGGTGAATAACAGTGGATGCGCGAATAAACACCCAGCTTGAGGCGGCCCTCGCCGTGTCGACAGTCATTTTCGCCCTGCGGCCGGATCCGGAATCCGGCCACTCGACCCTGTGGCTGCCGCTTGTACGCCGCACCCGGGAACCCTACCTCGGTCAGTGGGCGTTGCCCGGCGGCGGCCTGCGGGCCGATGAGCGCCTGGCCGGCGCGGCCGCGCGCGCCCTGCGCGAGACCACGGGCCTGACCCCCAAGTACCTCGAGCAGCTCTACACCTTCGGGGATCCGGGGCGTTCCCCCGGCGGCCGGGTCGTCTCGGTCGTCTACTGGGCGCTCGTCGAGTCCGGTGAGGCGGCGCTGGCCGTCGAGGACGAGAACGTGCGGTGGTTTCCGGCCGACCACCTGTCGCCGCTCGCCTTCGACCACAACCTCATCGTGGAATACGCCCTCTGGCGCCTGCGCACCAAGGTGGAGTACTCCCGCATCGCGCACGCGTTCCTCGGCGAGACCTTCACGCTCGCGCAGCTGCGCGAGGTGCATGAGGCCGTGCTGCAGAAGGCCCTCGACCCGGCCAACTTCCGCCGCACGATCGAGGGGTCAGGCACCGTGGTCGACACCGGCCAGCGCGTAGCCGGCGTACCGCATCGGCCGCCCCGCCTCTACCGCTACAACGATTCCGTTCATGCCACCACTCCGGGTGCGCTCGAGCCGGCCATCGGCTGAGCCTGACTCTTCCTCCCAGCACCCTCCTGCTGGCCACCGCTTGTCCGACTGTCGCTTTGTATGAATATCAAGGAGTAACCGCATGACCATCGCATCGGTCGACCAGACCATTCGACTCATCAGCACGGGAGCTGCCACCGGCAGCACGTGCAGCCCCGACCTGCTCACCGCTCCGTGGGAGTTTGATTCCGGCACGCCGGGCTATGGCCCGGGGTCGTCGATGGGCGATGTCATCCCCACCGGGTCACCGCGGCAGGGTGAGCTGCCCGAGGTCTACCGTCGCGCGTCGACGGAGGAACTCGGCGACCGCATCCGTACTGCCAAGGCCACGCTCGGCGACCGGGTCGTGGTCCTCGGGCACTTTTACCAGCGCGAGGAGGTGTTGGCGCACGCGGACTTCGTGGGCGACTCCTTCCAGCTGGCGCAGGCCACGAAGAGCCGTCCGGATGCCGAGGCGATCGTCTTCTGCGGAGTGCACTTCATGGCCGAAACCGCCGACTTGCTTTCCACGCCGGAGCAGGCGGTCATACTACCCAACCTCGCCGCCGGCTGCTCGATGGCCGATATGGCCGATATCGACTCCGTCACCGATTGCTGGGAACAGCTGGAGGACCTCTACGGCAGCGAGCAGGGCGTCGACGGCCGCGTGCCCGTGATCCCGGTCACCTACATGAATTCCTCGGCCGCGCTGAAGGCGTTCTGCGGCGAGCACGGCGGCATCGTCTGCACCTCCTCCAACGCCGAGACCGTGCTCGAGTGGGCCTTCGCCCGCGGCAGCCGCGTTCTCTTCTTCCCCGACCAGCACCTCGGCCGCAACACCGCCAAGGCGATGGGGGTGCCCCTCGAGCGGATGCCGATGTGGAACCCGCGCAAGGCCCTCGGCGGCAACACGGCCGAGGAGCTCGAGGCCGCCCAGGTCGTGCTCTGGCACGGGTTCTGCAGCGTGCATAAGCGCTTCACGGTGGACCAGATCACCGCGGCCCGCCAGTCGCACCCGGACGTGCGCGTGGTCGTGCACCCGGAGTGCCCGATGGGCGTCGTCGACGCCGCCGATTCCTACGGCTCGACCGACTTCATCAAGAAGGCCATCGAGGCAGCCCCGGCCGGGTCCACGTTCGCCATCGGCACCGAGATCAACCTGGTGCAGCGGCTCGCCGCACAGCACCCCGAGCACACCATCTTCTGCCTCGACCCGGTGGTCTGCCCCTGCTCCACCATGTACCGCATCCACTCGGGCTACCTGGCCTGGGTGCTCGAAGCGCTGGTCGGCACCGCGGACCGCGCGCCCGAGGTGCTCAATCGCATCCAGGTATCGGGCGAGGTTGCCGGCAACGCCCGCGTCGCCCTCGAACGGATGCTTTCCGCCAAGCCGCCCGTCTCCATCGAGGCCTGACCGTGACCCGCGTGCTCGTCGTCGGCAGTGGGCTGGCCGGACTCATCGCCGCGGTGCGTGCGACGGATGCCGGCCACCAGGTCACCCTCGTCACGAAAGCGGCCCTGCCCGACAGCAACACCCGCTGGGCCCAGGGCGGGATCGCCGCGGCCATGTTCCCCGACGACTCGGTCGAGTCACACGTACAGGACACCCTGCGAGCCGGGGCCGGACTCTGCGACCCGGTCGCAGTGCACGTGCTCTGTTCCGAGGGACCGGCTCGGGTGCGGGACCTGATCCGGTTCGGTGTGGACTTCGACCGCGACGAGTCCGGGGTGACCCGCGGACTGGAGGCTGCCCACTCCCGCTCGCGGGTGCTGCACGCCGGCGGGGACGCCACGGGCGCAGCCATCGAGGCTGCCCTCGTGGCGACGGTGCGTGAACGGGCCGCCCGCTCGCTGCGGGGCGTGGGCGCCCGCCTGCGCGTGCAGGAACACACAATGCTGGTTGATCTGACCGTGCAGGACGGTCGCGTGACCGGGGCTGTCCTCCTCGGGCCCGACGAAGCACTCCGCACGATCCTGGCCGACACGGTGATCCTGGCGACCGGCGGTGCCGGCGAGCTCTTCCCGCACACCACGAACCCGGCTCTGGCGACGGGCGACGGCGTGGCCGCTGCGTGGCGCGCGGGGGCATCCGTCGCCGACCTCGAGTTCTACCAGTTCCACCCGACCGCACTCGCCGTTCCCGGTACCCCGCTGGTCTCCGAGGCGGTGCGCGGGGAAGGCGCCGTGCTGCGAAATGCGTCGGGCCACCGCTTCATGCTCGACCTGCACCCCGATGCGGAACTCGCCCCGCGCGACATCGTGGCCAGAGGCATCGCCCGAGAAATGACCAGCCAGGGCGGCGAACCGGTGCGACTGGACGCCACCGGTCTCGGCCGCGAACTTCTCGAGCGACGCTTCCCGACCATCACCGCGGCCTGCCGTGCTGCCGACCTGGACTGGGCCGTCGAATCGATCCCGGTCGCCCCGGCGGCGCACTACTGGATGGGCGGGGTGCTCACGGATATCTGGGGCCGCACCAGCCTGCCCGGCCTGTTCGCCGTGGGGGAAGTGGCCCGCACCGGCGCCCACGGCGCCAACCGGTTGGCCTCCAACTCTCTGCTCGAGGCGGCCGTGTTCGCCGACCGGTCCGTGCGCGCGCTGCGCCTGCCGGTTCGGGTGTCGGCGGGGGTCTCGGTCGTGACCGGCTCGACCACCGGGGGGTTGCCTGCCGGCGTCGACCGTGACGCGGTACAGCAGCTGATGTGGGAGTGCGCGGGAGTGCTGCGGAGTGGGGAGAAACTCGCCGAGGCATCCGTCACCCTGGCCGACTGGGCCACCCGCCCGACGGGCCCGGACGAAACCACTGCACCTAATATGCGGGTTCGGGCATATGAAGACACCAACCTGCTCGACCTGGCGCGGGTCACCGTGGCTTCCGCCCTGGCCCGGGAGGAATCGCGCGGCGCACATCACCGCTCCGACTACCCCGACGGCCGGCCCGAGTTCGCCCGCACCGTCGCCTGGACCCGCGGCACAGCCCCGGACACAGCCGACGGCATGCGGAGCACCCTGAATCTGGACCACCCCACTGAGGCCGAGGAGGCCATTGCATGCTGACCATGAACGCCATCGACACCGTCGTGCGCGCCGCGCTCGAGGAGGACGCCCCCTGGGGTGACCTCACCTCACAGGTGCTGATCCCCGCCGACGCCGCCGCGACCGCGCAGCTGGTCGCCCGGGAATCCGGCGTCTTCAGCGGTGGTGCCGTGTTCGCGGCGGCCTTCCGACTGACCGACGCGCGCATCGTCGTTCGGATGCTCGTGGCCGACGGCACCGTCTTCGACGCCGGTGACACCCTGGCGGAAGTGTCGGGGTCCGCCCGCGGCATTCTGCAGGCGGAGCGCATCGGCTTGAACTTCGTGCAGCGCATGAGCGGGATCGCCACACTGACAGCGCTCTACGTGGCCGAGACGGCCGGCACCCGCGCCCGCATCGTCGACACCCGCAAGACCACCCCGGGCCTGCGTGTGCTGGAACGTGCCGCGGTGCGCGACGGCGGCGGCCACAACCACCGCTTCAGCCTCTCCGACGCGATCATGGCCAAGGATAACCACCTGGCCGTGCTAACCGCGGGCGGCCTGAACCTCACCGAGGCGCTCCGGCAGGTGCGCGACCGCATCTCCCACACCACGCACCTCGAGGTGGAGGTGGACCGGATCGACCAAATCGAGCTTGTGCTTGCCGCCGGCGTCGACACGATCATGCTCGACAACTTCAGCCCCGACGACCTGCGCGAGGGCGTACGCCTCACGGGCGGCCGAGCACGCGTGGAGGCCAGCGGCGGCGTCTCTCTGCTGACCGTGCGCGGCATCGCCGAGACCGGCGTCGACATCATCTCGGTCGGGGCTATCACGCACAGCGTGCGCTCCCTCGACCTCGGCCTCGACGTCGTCATCCTCACCGAGGGCTGACCGGTCCGGCCATGATCTATCTCGACAACGCCGCGACCACCCCGGTGCGACGGGAAGTTCTCGAGGTGCTCTGGCAGCAGCTCGCGGGCCGGTTCGGCAACCCGTCGAGCCACCACCGAGTGGGTGAGGCCGCGGCCGCCGCGCTGGCCGAGGCGCGGGCCATGGTCGCGGGCGTGCTCGGGTGTCGGTCGGCCGACGTTGTGTTCACGACCGGCGGCACCGAGTCCAACAACCTCGCGATCAAGGGCATCGCCCTGGGCGCTCCACGCGGCCGTCACCTCATCACGACGCCGATCGAGCACGAGGCGGTACTCGAATCCTGCGACTATCTGCGCCGCCTGCACGGCTTCGAGGTGACGCTCCTGGACCCGGATGCCTCCGGCCGGGTGGATCCGGAACAGCTCCGCGCCGTGATCCGCCCGGATACCACCCTCGTCTCGGTGCAATACGCCAACAACGAGGTCGGCACCGTTCAGCGGCTCGCGGAACTGTCAGCCATCGCCCAGGGCGCCCGCGTGCCGCTCCACACCGACGCCGTGCAGGCGGCCGGCTGGCTTTCGGTCGACGTGGGGGCTCTCGGCGTCGATGCCCTGAGCCTGTCGGGCCACAAACTCGGCGCACCTCCCGGCATCGGGGTGCTTTTCCTGCGCCGCCGCATCGCGGTCGAACCGGTGCTGCACGGCGGCGGTCAGGAGCGCGGGCGCCGCAGCGGAACGGAGAACGTGCCCGGGGCGCTGGCGCTGGCGACCGCACTGCGCCTCGCCGAGGCGGAACGCACGGAGGCAGCGCCCCGCATCACCGCGCTGCGGGATGCCTTCATCACCACGGTTCTGAGCGGCACACCGTCGGCCCGGCTCACCGGCCACCCGACGGAGCGTCTGCCGGGCACCGCCTCGTTCGTCTTCCCGGGCACGAGCGGCGAGGCGGTGTTGCTCGAGCTGGAACAGCGCGGCATCGTCTGCTCGAGCGGGTCGGCCTGCGCGGCCGACAGTGACGAACCGTCCCACGTGCTGACCGCTCTGGGCATCCCGGCTGAGGTCGCCCAGACCGCCGTGCGGTTCACGCTGGCATCGACGACCACAGCAGCGGATGCGTCTGAAGCGGCCGCATCCGTTCAGGCCGCCGTGGGCACCGTCCGCAGTCTCGGCCGAGGCTGACCTGCCGGCGCTTCAGGCCCGGCTTCGCGCGCGTGACGCGCGCGTGCACGCGCGCGCCTGAAACCGAACTTACTGCGAGTTGTCAGACAATTTCCGAAGGTTTCGTTCCTCGCGGCGAAGATGCCCCCGATCAGCTAATCTGCTGACGGTGACCGACCCTGGACCGCTGACTGCACGTCCCTCGACGTGCGGCCGTCTGGCCAGCGCCCTAAGGTTATAAGTAAGAGGCGATAAGCCCAAGGTGGGCCGCCAAAAAGGGACACAATGACAATAATCGACAAACCAGTCACCGAGTCACTTGCCACTCAAATTGACTCTCTGGTTAAAGCCGCTCAGGTCGCGCTTCTGGATTACGCGAACTTCACGCAGGAACAAATCGACCACATCGTTAAGAAAGCCTCGGTGGCTGCTCTCAGCAAACACGCCGAGCTTGCCGTTCACGCCGTAGCCGAAACCGGCCGTGGCGTATTCGAAGATAAGGCCGTTAAAAATCTTTTCGCATGCGAACACGTTACGAACTCGATGCAAAACCTTAAGACCGTCGGCGTTATCAGCCGAGACGACATTACCGGCATTACTGAGATCGCTGAGCCGGTCGGCGTGATTTGCGGTGTGACCCCCGTTACGAACCCCACCTCGACCGCGATCTTCAAGTCGCTCATCGCACTGAAGACCCGCAACCCGATTGTTTTCGGTTTCCACCCGGGCGCCCAGCAGTCCTCTGTGGCCGCAGCGCGCGTCGTGCGCGACGCCGCCATCCTCGCCGGTGCACCGGCAAACTGCATCCAGTGGGTTGAAACGCCGTCCCTCGAGGCCACCAGCCTGCTGATGAACCACCCGGGCGTCGCAACCATCCTCGCCACCGGTGGCAACGCCATGGTCCGGGCCGCGTACTCCTGCGGCAAGCCCGCCCTCGGCGTCGGAGCGGGCAACGTTCCCGCCTTCATCGAGAAAAGCGCCAAGCTCAAGCGTGCCATCAACGACGTCGTGCTCTCCAAGTCTTTCGACTACGGCATGATCTGCGCGTCGGAGCAGGCCGTCATCATCGAAGAGCCGCTCTACGCAGAAGCCATGGCCGAGTTCAAGATCCTGCACACCTACCTGGTCACCCCGGCCGAGAAGCTTCTCCTCGAGGACTACATCTTCGGAGTCCAGGCCAACTCGACCAACTGTGGCGAGGCCAAGCTCAACGCCGCCGTCGTCGGCAAGTCGCCGGTCTGGATCGCCCAGCAGGCCGGATTCACCATCCCGGCCGACACATCGATCATCCTGGTCGAGGTCGCCGGAGTGGGACCGAACGAGCCGATGACCCGCGAAAAGCTGGCACCCGTTCTCGCCGTGCTGCATGCCAAGGACGCTGAAGAGGGCATTTCGCTCTCCGAGCAGATGGTTGAATTCGACGGCCTCGGCCACTCGGGCTCCATCCACAGCGAAAACCCGGCCATCATCGAAGAGTTCGGAACCCGCGTCAAGGCGGTCCGGATCATCACCAACGCTCCCAGCTCGCTCGGTGGTATCGGTGACATCTACAACGCGTTCATCCCGTCATTGACACTCGGCTGTGGCTCGTACGGACACAACTCCGTCTCGAACAACGTCTCCGCGATCAACCTCATCAACGTCAAGCGCATCGGCAGAAGGAACAACAACTTGCAGTGGTTCAAGGTCCCCGCCAAGACGTACTTCGAGCCGAACGCCATCCGTTACCTGGCGGACATGCGCAACGTCGAACGTGTCACGATCGTGACCGACTCGACCATGACCCGCCTCGGTTTCGTCGACAAGATCCTCGACATCCTGAACCGGCGCGAGGGCCGCGTCGCACTGCAGATCATCGACAACGTGCTGCCCGAACCGACCGTCTCAGCGGTCGAAAAGGGTGCCGCCGAAATGCGGGCCTTCAAGCCTGACACCATCATCGCCCTCGGCGGCGGCTCGCCGATGGACGCCGCGAAGGTCATGTGGCTGCTGTACGAACACCCCGAAATCGAATTCTCCGACATGAAGGAAAAGTTCTTCGACGTGCGCAAGCGCGCGTTCAAGTTCCCCGACCTCGGCGAACTGGCCAAGCTCGTCTGCATCCCCACCACTTCGGGCACCGGTTCGGAAATGACCCCGTTCGCCGTGATCACCGACGAAGTCACCGGAGTCAAGTACCCGCTCGCGGACTACGCCCTCCTGCCGACCGTCGCGATCATCGACCCCGTGCTCACGGCCATGATGCCGTCGTTCCTGGTTGCTGACTCGGGTTTCGACGCTCTCACACACGCCACCGAGGCCTACGTGTCCGTCTACGCGAACGACTTCACCGACGGCCTCTGCCTGCACGCGATCAAGCTGATCTTCGAGAACATCGTGACCAGCGTCAACGGCACCACCGCCAGCACCGACGGTGAGGTCATCAAGGCCCGCGAGAAGATGCACAACGCCTCGTCGATCGCCGGGATGGCGTTCGGCAACGCGTTCCTGGGTATTTGTCACGCGATGGCTCACGTCACCGGCGCGCAGCTCCACCTGATCCACGGCCGGGTCAACGCGACCTACCTGCCGCACGTGATCCGTTACAACGGCCTCATCCCCACCAAGCTCACCAGCTGGCCCAAGTACGAGAGCTACATCGCCCCGGAGCGCTTCCAGCAGATCGCGAAGCACCTCGGCCTCCCGGCGTCGACCCCGGCGGAGGGCGTCGAGTCCTACGCCCTGGCCGTGGAGAAGCTGCGCGACCTGGCCGGCATCAAGCCGTCCTTCCAGGCGCAGGGTGTGCCGGAAGAGGACTTCATCAGCCGCCTCGACAGCCTGGCCATGGGTGCTTACGGTGACCAGTGCGCACCGGCCAACCCGCGCATGCCGATGCTCGACGACATGCACACCATCATGGAGGCCGCGTACTACGGCACCTCTTTCAACGAGGTCCGCGCCGCTCGCGCGGCCGTCGAAGCAGTGGCACCGGCCGAAGAAAAGAAGTCGGCCCGCAAGGCAGGCAAGTAGCCGTCACCGCCTGATTGACTGGGGAACGGCCCCGCACCTGTTGGTGCGGGGCCGTTCTCGTGTACGGCCCACCCTGTGGCAGGAGCGAGCCTGGTCACAGTCGGTTCAGAGCCAGCGCGCTGCCACGGGGGTCTCCCCCGCATCGGAAGTAACGCCCGATCGGGCACGGCCGGCGGCCCAGGCGGCCAGGTCGGCGAGCGACCCCGTGACCTGGTCGGCGGCATCCGGATCGCCGTAGCCTGTGTGCGTCGAATCCGTCGCGGTGAGCCGGCGGCCCGCGTCCCCCCGGGAGGCCCAGGCACCGACGATCTCGCCGAGAAGCCGGTCGAATGCCTCCTCCGGCAGGTCCCGGAAGCCGGCACCGTGGTTGAGGTCGACGGCGTGGATCCAGAGTTCGCGGGTGCGCATCCAGATCGTGTCCCGCAGCGGCACCATGGCACCCTGCCCGTTCCTGACCGGAACGACCCAGCGGTCGTCCGCCAGCGCCAGCCAGCGTCGGTCCAGGTCGGCGGCCGAGTCCGCCCAGGATTCACGGACCGCATCGGAACTGAGGATGCTGCCCGCGACGATCTCCGCATTCCGCGCCTCCATCGAGGCAAACATCACCGTCTCGGCTCCGGTGTCGGCCCACTGTGCCAGCCGTCCGATCGCACGGGTGTTGGACGCGACGTGCGCGACGACCTGGCGCCGGGTCCAGCCCGGCAGCAGGGAGTCCCCGTCGAGTTCATCGTCTGTGAGCCCCTGCAGTTCGCGACCGAAGAATTCCGTGCCCCGCCGGGCGAGGTCCAGCGTCAACCGGCGTGCAGAAAGCTCAAACGGATCGTGGGGTGCGCTCATGGGGCCCCTTTCTCGAGTCAACGCGTATGGTCCCCACGCTACCCGGCGACCCACCCTCCCCAACGTTCCCTCGACGATGGTCGAGCCTGTCGAGACCGAGACCGTGACCAGGGACCCCCTATCCGTTTCCCCGTTCGACCGCGTCCGTCATCCGGGGGCGGGACTTGGTCTCATTCCGCCATTTGAGGGCCCCGGTCTCCAGCCAGGGTGGTGCCATGATCTGCACGGCGCCGGGGACCATCCGGATTGCCCAGCCGGAGGCGGCGAGGTAGCGGTGATGCCACCAGCACAAACAGACGCCGTTGTCGGTGTGCGTCGGTCCGCCCTCGGAGTGCGGGATCACGTGGTGGATCTCGGTCATCCCGGCCGGGATTTTGCAGCCCGGGATGACGCAGGTGCCGTCGCGGAGCTGAATCGCCCGGCGTTGCGCGGCGGTGAAGCAGCGTTCGGGTGAGCCGAGGGCGATGATGCGTCCCTCGTCGGTGATGACGACTTTCTGCTGACCGCCGTTGCTGATCAGGTCCGTGACGGCGCTGATCGAGATCGGGGTTTCGACGCCGTCGATCCAGCCGACGCCGCGGCCCTGACCGAAGTCCGCGTTCAGGTCCTGTTCCCGCACACTGACCAGAACCATGGCCGGGGCGCCGCCGATGGTCGGGGCCTCCCCGGCCCGGGAGACGACCTCGAGGATCACGGCGAGCACGTCGTGGCGCCGCTGGTCGGGACCCGTCGGGCGCGAGCACGGCCCTCCAGACCGCACCCTGCAACCGGATCTCATCCGCCGACGCCGGCACCGACGCCGGCACCGGGGTCTCAGAAATGGTGCCGGTGGCCGAGGCGACCAGCTCGCTCTCGGCTGCCTGCACCGAGTCCAGGTCGGTGTACCGCAGCGTCGGCGTCAACGCGGTGAGGATCGCGTCGGCCGTGTCGACGCCGATCGCCCCGGCGGCCAGGCCGATGGCCGTGGCGGGGAAGGTGGGCGGCAGCGGTTCGCCACCCCGGGGAGCGGCCGGTGCGCAGCTGCGTGCCCAACCGCGTCCGTCGCCCCGCGGTCGGCCCGGAGACGAGCGTCAGACGCTCGAGTAGTTCTTCGGCGGTGCGGCAGCCCCGCGACCGCCCGAGCCGCCGCGGACAGGCCGTGCGCGGCATCCGCTTCGGGCTGTTCCAGGAGGTTGGTCACGGGATAATTTTACCCTGACTAGAACCTGAAATTCAGAGTGGCTCACCAATAACGCAAACTAGTTTAGTAGATGTATACGAATGAATCAGCGCCTTTCCACCGCCCGCGCGGCGACGGGGCGGCCATCTCAGGCCCTACGCACGCTCCAGTTCGTGGGCCAGCGCCTCAAGTTCGGCCCCTCCCGCCATCAGCGCGGTCATCTCTTCGATCGTGATCTCACTCTTGGCGAAATCACCCATACTGGTGCCGCGCTGCAGCAGCAGGAAACGGTCGCCGACCGGATAGGCGTGGTGCGGATTGTGCGTGATAAAGACGACGCCGAGCCCGCGGTCCCTGGCCCGGGCGATGTACGAGAGCACCACCCCGGCCTGCTTGACCCCCAGGGCCGACGTGGGTTCGTCGAGAATGACGACCTTCGCCCCGAAATGCACGGCGCGTGCGATGGCGACGGATTGCCGTTCCCCGCCGGAAAGCGTTCCGATCGGCTGGTCCACGTCGCGTAGGTTGATGCCCATCCGGGCGAGCTCGTTTTTGGTCGTGGCCCGCATGCCGGTGACATCGAGGCGCCGCAGCGGGCCTCGGCCTCGGGTGAGCTCGGAACCGAGGAAGAAGTTGCGCCACACCGGCATCAACGGCACCACGGCCAGGTCCTGGTAGGCGGTGGCGATGCCGAGGGAGAGCGCCTCCCGCGGATGCGCGAATCGGCGCTCCACCCCGAAGACGCGCAGGCTGCCCTCCGAGTGCTGGTGGGCACCGGAGAGGATCTTGATGAACGTTGACTTGCCCGCGCCGTTGTCGCCCAGCACGCAGAGCACTTCCCCGGCGCCGACGGATGCCGACACGCCCGCCAACGCCCGCACCGAACCGTAGGACTTCCCGATGTCATGCACCTCGAGAATCGGCTCCGGACGGATCGGGGCCGGCGTCATGCGCGCACCCCGGACTGGCGGCGAACGAGCAGGTTTACCAGCACGGCGAGCAGCAGCATCCCGCCGAGAAATGCCTTGAGCCAATTGTTGTCCCACTGGGCGAACACGATGCCCTGCAGGGTCATCCCGTAGATCAGGGCTCCGAGGGCCGCGCCAATCGCCGATCCGTAACCGCCGGTGAGCAGGCATCCGCCCACGACGGCACAGATGATGTAGATGAATTCCTGACCGACCCCGGTCGTGGCCTGCACGGTCGACACGTCGAAGAGCTGAAGCATGCCGACGAGCCAGCCGGCACTGGCCGTGGTCATGAACAGCCCGAGCTTGACCTTGAACACGGGAACGCCGACCTGCCGGGAGCTCGTGACCTGGCCGCCGACGGCGAAGATCCAGTTGCCGGGCCGGGTGCGCAGCAGCACCCAGGTGGCCAGCGCGGTGAACGCGATCCACCAGACGATCGAGATCTTGACGTCCATGCCCAGGAACGGGAACGAGGAGCCGAAGAAGACCTTGACCTGGTCGAACCCGGGCACCGCCCCCATCCCCTGAATGGCGACGCTGCCCGTGAAGAGTTTCGTCAACGCCAGGTTGCAGCCCTGCAGGATGAAGAAGGCCGCGAGGGTCACGATGAAGCTCGGCAGGCCGGTCTTCATGACGACCCAGGCGTTGCCGACGCCGATCAGGAGGGCCACCGCGAGGGCCAGCACGAGAGCGAACCAGATGTTCAGCTCCCACTGAGTGGTGACCACGCCGACGATGAGCCCCGTGGTGCCCGTCATCGCGCCCGCCGAGAGGTCGAACTCCCCGCCGATCATGAGCAGGGCGACGGCCACGGCCATGATGCCGAACAGGGAGGCCGAGTAGAGCCAGGTGGAGATGCCCGCGGGAGTCAGGAACGCCTGCGTGGAGAGCGAGAAGAAGAGGAAGATCGCCAGGGTCGCCACGAGTGCGCCGACCTCAGGCCTGCGCAGCAGGGTGGGCAGCGGATGCGCCCTCGTCGGCCGTTCATCGATCCCCGCGCCCACAGCGACGGTCATCTCGTGCCGTTCTCCGCGAACTTCGCGACCTGGGCCGCGTTGTCCTTCGTCACGAAGCCCGGGCCTGAATAGACCGGCAGCCCGCCGCCGACGACGTCGCCGTTGCGCTTCTGCAGGGTGAGGAAGGTCACGGGCAAGTAGCCCTGGGAGTACGGCTGCTGGTCGACCGCGAACAGTATCTTGCCGCCCTGGATGAGCCGGGTCACGTCGGCGGACACGTCGAACGTGGCCAGCGTGGCTGGGCTTTTCGCCTCGTCGATGGCCTGGCTCGCGGCCACGGCGACCCCGGTCTGCAGGGTGAGGACGGCGTCGATGGACGGGTCGGCCAGGAGTTTGCTCTTGATGGTGTTCTGGGCATCCGCGAGGTTGGCGACGTCGACCTGCACGTTGCTGACGTCCGCGCCGACCGTGTCGGCGGCACCCGTGCAGCGTTCTTCGAGCCCCGAGTTGCCGGCCTCGTGGATGATGCAGATCACGTTGGTCACGTCGGCGGCGGCCAGCTGTTCGCCGGCTCCCTGGCCCGCGATGAACTCGCTCTGGCCGACGTGGGTCTGGGCGCCGAATTCAACGGATTTCTCCAGGCCCGAGTTGATGGTGATCACTGGGATGCCGGCGGCAACGGCTTTCTCGACGGCGCTCTTCACGCCGTCGGGGTTCGCCATCGAGATGATGAGCCCGTCGGGCTGGGCCGCGATGGCCGCTTCGATCAGCTGGCTCTGCTTGACCGGGTCGCCGTCGCCCTGATACGTGACCGTGGCTCCGAGGTCGGTGCCTGCCTGCTCGGCGCCGCTCTTGACGACGTCCCAGAAGGAATCGCCCGCGGTGCCGTGAGTGACCACGGCGATGGTGACCGGCTCCCCTGCCGCTCCCCCGTCAGCATCCGTTCCCGTGGCGGTGCACCCCGTCAGCGCCAGCGACGCGACACCGAAAACGGCCAGCAGGCTGATCTTGAGCTTCATATCTGAACTGTTCCCGACTGTCGTGCGGCGGCCTGAAACAGCGAGGGTTCGCCGGTGACCTGATGCATATCGAACTTACTGGACTGGGGGCCCGCTCGATTCAGATCGATTCGAACCAGTGGCATGAGTGACTCCTTCGTGACGATTCGTTCGGCGCACAGCCACGTGTGCCTGACACAAAAAAGCCCCCGGAACCGTGTGGTTCCGGGGGCTGATGGTTGCGGGGGCAGGATTTGAACCTACGACCTCTGGGTTATGAGCCCAGCGAGCTACCGAACTGCTCCACCCCGCGTTGCAAATACAAACTTACCACAGCCTCGGGTTGTGAAACGCATGGTCAGACCTCAGAGGTGATGGCCACGCTCCGGGTACTCCTGAAACCGCTTTCGATAGAGAGAGATGCACCCGTGACCGTTCTCACAGAAGTCCTGTCCGACACCGCCGTTTATGCCGACGGCTTCGGCGACAAGTCCGGAAACTGATTCCGGACGTCCTGGGCGGCCGCGCGCGACGCTGTGCCGGGGATGTCGACGTTCGTCGAATTGCTCTCCCCACACCCTTCCATTGACGGTGGATCTGGGGTTCTATCGACAGTGCCTGCACCTTCCCCCAGTACCCAACGAGTATTCCGCATGCGCCGCAACCCGACTGCTGCCCGGCTTCTCGTCCACTCCGCTGCCGCGCACAGGGTGGACCGTGACCGCGAGTGACCAGGAAACCACAGGTGAGAACGGCGCAGCCGCCAACGTGCTCGACGGCAACGCCTCGACCCACTGGCACAGTGAGTGGAGCGGAACCGCGGTGCCGCTGCCCCATTCGATCACCATCGACATGCACAAAACCGACACCGTCGCAGCCCTGAAGTACCTGCCGCGCACAAGCAGTTCGAATGGACGAATCGGCCGTTTCGAGATCCATGCCAGCCCGGATGGCACGAACTGGGGTGCCGCCGTCGCAACAGGAACCTGGGCCGACAACGCGTTGGAGAAGACGACGGGATTCACCCCTGTGGCGACCCGTTTCATCCGGCTGACCGCGATCACGGAGGCAGGTCACGGCGGCCCTGGACCAGCGCCGCCGAACTCCATCTGATCGCAGAAACAGGCACCACCCCGCCGCCCCCACCCGCGCCAGCGCCGACGGCGCTCACCCGGACCGGCTGGATAGTGACGGCGAGCGACCAAGAGACAACCCGCGAAAGCGGCGGCGCCGCGAACATGCTCGACGGCAACCTCACCACGATCTGGCACTCCCAGTACTCCCCCACGTTGATCCCGTTTCCGCACAGCATTGTTCTCGACATGCGGGCGATCAACGAGGTCTCCGGCTTCACCTACACCCCGAGGTCCGGCACGTCCCGGAACGGCGCCATCCTCGCTCTGAACACCGGCATGGTCACCCCGCTTACTGTCGCTAATACGGGGCACGACATGTTCTGCCCCGGAGTGTCGATCCTCCCGGACGGCAGGATCCTGATCAGAGGGGCGAGCAACGCCGCCTCGTCGACGATCTACGACCCGGCGAACAACATGTGGTCAGCCGCCACACCCATGAACATCCCACGCGCCTATCAGTCGAACGTCACGCTCTGCAATGGGCAGGTGTTCCTTCTCGGCGGTTCCTGGGCGGGCGGCCAGGGCGGTAAGAACGGTGAAATCTGGTCGACTTGCGCCGGGTGGCGCGGGCTGGCCAACGTGCCTGTCGCACCGATCCTGACGAACGACCCGCAAGGGGTGTTCCGATCCGACAACCACGCGTGGCTGTTCGCGGTGGCCGACGGGAAGGTGTTCAATGCCGGCCCGAGCCGTCGGATGAACATGTACACGACCAGCAGAGCCAGCGCTGTTCAGGATCTTGGTCTCCGGGCCGACAGTGGCGACGCGATGAACGGCAATGCGGTCATGTACGACGTCGGCAAGATACTCACCCTCGGTGGCTCGCCCGCGTACCAGGACAGTGACGCGACCGCGCGGGCCTATGCAATCGACATCAACAATGGTGTCAAGGTGACGCGAACCGGCGACATGGCGGCGCGACGGGTTTTCTTGAACTCCGTCGTGCTGCCCGACGGACAGGTTCTGGCCTTGGGCGGTCAGGCGTACGCGAAGCCGTTCTCGGACGCAACGGCCGCCATGGAGCCTGAGGTTTGGAACCCGGTGACAGGCAAGTTCACCGCGCTCGCGCCGATGACTGCGCCGCGCACATATCACAGCGTGGGGCTACTGCTGCCTGATGCCCGGGTCTTCGTCGGCGGTGGCGGCCTCTGCGGCACCTGCACGACCAATCACCCGGACGGGCAGATATTCACCCCGCCCTACCTGTTCAACGCCGACGGCACCGCCCGCCCTCGTCCATCGATCACCACGGCGCCTACCGCTGCGGTGCGGGGTTCCACCATCCAGGTAACGACGTCCGGGCCCACACCAGCGTTCCCCCTCATCCGCATGAGCACGGTCACCCACTCGATCAACACTGACCAGCGTCGCATCCCACTCACGCCCACCGGCGTAACCGGTAATACCGCATCCCTGACGATTCCGTCCGATCCGGGAGTCGTGGTCCCCGGGCATTATCTCCTGTTCGCCATGGACGTTAACGGGGTGCCGAGCGTCGCCCAGACGATCCGGATCGGGTAGTCGGACTACGGCCGTGATGAATGTGGAGTCAGGGCGATGGCCTCCCCGACACTTTCTCTGAAAAGTCCGGACATTCACTGGCTCCTGTGAGTTAAAGCAGAAAGACCGGTGCAGCCTTTCTGCTGAACCGGCCCTTCTGTGTATGTGATGAAAATCACCGTGGCATTGCCTGAAACGCCCTTGGTTGCGGGGGCAGGATTTGAACCTACGACCTCTGGGTTATGAGCCCAGCGAGCTACCGAACTGCTCCACCCCGCGCTACAACGATAAATTTACCACAGCCTCCGGCGCGGTCCGACCACACGGGCTGCGGAACCGGCCGTCCCGGCCCGCGGAACGCGGATGCCGCGCCGTTCCGCGGGAGGCGTGCCCCCGGCTAAACGGCGCAGCACCCGCGCAGCGGATGAAGCGGCGAACGACTCGCTACTGGTCGAGCAGCACCAGCATTTCGGCGATCGCATCGCTCAGCTTCTTGTCGGCTACCCCATAGGCGGTGAAGTCACCGGTCGTCAGGGCCGCCTGCTTCTCGGTGACGGCCAGCTTGGCCACGGCGAGGAGCGACTTCAGTTGAGCATCCGTCGCCGGGTCACCGGTCGACGTCGATGGGGTGGTTTCGCCCTCGGCAGGGGCCTCCCCCTCCACGGGCGTCTCGGACGGCGGCACATCGGTGTCTCCGGCGCTGGCGCCGGAGTCGCCTCCGAAGAGCACGTCAAGCGCCTTGTCCAGCGTGTCCTCGAACGCGATCTGATCTCCGAAGGCGACGAGCACCTTCTGCAGCAACGGGTAGCTGGTCTCACCCGTGGACTGCACGTAAACCGGCTGCACGTAGAGCAGGCCGCCACCCACAGGCACGGTGAGCAGGTTTCCGTTGAGCACCTTCGACTGGCCCTGCTTCAGCAGGTTCAACTGTTGTGAGACGGTCGGGTCCGCGTTGAACTTGGCCTGCACCTGGCCGGGGCCAGGCACGGTCACGTCCTCCGGCAGGTTGAGCAGGCGGAGCTTCCCGTAGCCTTCCGCCCGCACCCCGTCGGTCGAACCGGCATCCGCGTCGACCGCGAGGTAGCCGGTCAGAACGTTCCGGCTCGTCGCGCCGCTCGCGTCCGGGATGAACGTGGTGTACAGCGAGAAGGATGGCTTCTCCTGGCCTGGAACCTGCATGGTCAGGTAGTAGGGCGGCTGTAGGGTCGTGTTCGTCGACGGCGACACCGGGTCGTTCGGCGTCGTCCAGGCGTCGTCAACCGAGTAAAAGGAACCCGGGTCGGTGACGTGGTACTTACCCAGAACCCGGCGCTGCACCTTGAACATGTCCGCCGGGTAGCGAACGTGGCTCATCAGATCGCCGCTCATCTCGGACATCGGCTTGATCGTCGACGGGAAGATCTTCTGCCAGGTCTTGAGCAGCGGATCCTCGTCGTCCCAGGCGTAGAGGGTGACCTCGCCGTCGTAGGCGTCGACCGTGGCCTTGACCGAGTTGCGCATGTAGTTGATGTTGTCGAGCGCGAATGGCTGCGGGGGCGTTTCCGTGTCGGCGATCGCGTCGCTCAGGCCCACGGAAGTGGAGTACGGGTAGTCGGCCGAGGTGGTGTAGCCATCGACGATCCACTTGAGCTTACCGTCGACGATCGACGGGTAAGCGTCGGAGTCGAGGGTCAGGTACGGAGCCACCTTCTGCACCCGGGTGACCGGGTCACGGTCGTAAAGGATCTGCGATTTCTCGTTCACGGCGTTGGCCAGGAAGATCTGCTCCGACTGGAACTTGAGCGCGTAGATCAGCTTGTTGAACGCGTTGTCGAGCTTCGGCCCACCGTCGCCCGTGAATGTCGTGTAGGTCTGCTGCGCCCCATCCGTGCCCGACGGGTAGTCGAGTTCGACCGGCTTGCTGTCCTTGGGCGCACCCACGATGGAGTACGGCGGCGACGTCTCGCCGAAGTAAATCCGCGGTTCGTATTCGGGCAGCGACCCGGTGGTCGGGATGCCGGACTCGAGGAACACGGGCTGGCCGGCGGCCGAGCGCTGGTTGCCGTAGGCCGCCACGACGCCGTAGCCGTGCGTGTAGACCACGGTCGAGTTGACCCAGGTGTTGCCGGCGTTCAAACCGGCCAGGTTGAGGTCGCGCACGGTGACCACTGTGTCCTGGGACTTGCCGTCAATCGGGTACCGGTCGACGTCGAGGTTTTGCGGAAATTGGTAATACTGCTTGAACTGCTCGAGCTGGGAGAACGCGTCGCTGACCAGAGCAGGGTCGAGAATACGAATGTTGGCGGTCGTCTCAGCGTCGGCGCGCAAGGCGCCGGGCGCGGCCGTCGTGATCGCGTTGTACGGAATCTCTTCCACATCCGCCAGGTCGTAGGCGTCGCGGGTGAGGTCGATGTTGCGTTGAATATAGGGTTCTTCGAGCGTTTTGGCGCTCGGCACCACCTGGAAGCGCTGCACGACCCACGGGTACAGCGAGCCGAGCAGGAGACTGCTCACGATCAACAGCGCGGTGCCGACAATGGGCAGGCGCCAGCGGCCGATGAAGGCGGTGAGGAGGAACAGGATAGCGACGACGGCGGCGATTCCGGCCAGGATGGCGCGGCCCGGAATCGTGGCGTTCACGTCGGTGTAGCCGGCGCCGGTGATGATGTCGTTGGTGTTGGTCAGCGTGGAGTACTGGTCGAGCCAGATACTCACGGCCTGCAGCATCAGGTAGAGGGCTGCCGTGCTGGCAATCTGGATGCGGGCGGCCTTGGAAACCATGACCTCGCGCCCGCTCACCCTGATCGAGCCATACAGGTAGCTCGTAGCCGCGGCGACGAGGGCCGAGATGAGCACCACGGCCGACGCGAAGCCGAGCACGGAGTGCAGGAAGGGGAGATCGAACAGATAGAACGAGATGTCCAGTTTGAACTGGGGATCAACTCGGCCGGTGTCCGTGCGGTTCAGCCACATCAGAACGACCTGCCAGCGGGTAGCCGCGGCGACGCCGGCGAACAGACCTAGCAGAGCCGGGATGCCGTACATGGCGAGGCGGCGCAGCGGCTCGATGACCTGCTGGTAGCGGTCGAGCTGCGAGTTGAGCTTCGCATATACCGGCCGCAAGCGGTAAGCGATCTGGATGCTCGCCCAGACGGGGACCGCCATCGCTACGAACCCGATCAGAAACAGCACGGCACCGGCGAACCACTGCGTGGTCAGCACGGCTAGGAAGCCCAACTGGTCGAACCAGAGAACGTCGGCATATAGCCCGGCGAAAACGAAGAAGATGATCACCAGCCCCGCGATAATCGCTGCCGTAATGGCAAGGGGAGCACGGCTGCGCTGTGGCGCGGGAGCGCTTCGGGCTTGTTGTGACGTCACGAATTGGCCTCTTGATCTCGAAATCGGCGGTCATCGCCCATTCTAGACAGCCGCCGCGAACGAAAGCCGCACATTCGCTGGGCAGCGGCCCGGGGTTAGCCGAGTGCGCACTGCTCCAGTGCGTCGGTGTCCGAACCGGTGCGGATGGCGTCCAGCGCGGCCAGCGCGTCGTCGAGGGTGTCCACGGAAAAGACCGTCATCCCGTCGGGCACGTGACCGGTGACCTCGTCGCAGTTGTCGGCGGGCGCGAGGAACCAATCGGCGCCGCTTCGGTCGGCACCGATCAGCTTCTGTCGGATACCGCCGATCTGACCCACCTCGCCGGCCTGGTTTACCGTGCCGGTGCCCGCGACATCCTCACCGCCCTGAATAAAGCCGGAGGTGAGCGTGTCGATGATGCCGAGGGCGAACATCATGCCCGCGCTGGGCCCGCCGACCGAGTCGAGTTCGATCGTGACGTCGAAGGGGAAGTCATAGTCGCTCGTCACATTGATGCCCACCACGACGGCGTCGCCCGATTCAACCGGGGTGACCTGCACCGTCTCGCTGGCGCCGTCCCGGATGATTCCAATGGAGGCGGCGTCGTCGACACCGTTTCGCGTCAGCGCGTCCCGCAGGGCCGTGATGTCGGCGACGTCTTCACCGTTCACCGAGACCACCTCGTCGCCGGCTTCGATGGCTCCCTCGGCGGGCGAGTCGCCCGGCAGGGAGAGGACCGAGAGGATCGTCGGGTAGTCATAGTCGAGGCTGGTCAGAGCGGCGGCGATCGCATCCTGCTGCGAATTCACCATCTGCGCCTGGCTCTGCTCCTCGCGCTGCTTCGTGCTCACGTCGGGCGGGAACGCCGACTCGATCGGGATCACGGCCTGGTTCGGGTCGAGCCAGGCGGCGGCGACCGTCAGCCAGCTCGGCCGGTTGTCGGGGTTGCCCAGCAGCGACACGGTCAGCAGGTCGAGGCTGCCCTCGGTCGGGTAAACGGGTTCGCCGGAGATGGAGATGAGCGGCACCTGCTTGCCGTCCTGTTCGGCCGTGCCGATGGTGTTGTAGACCGGTCCTGGCTTCTCGATCACATACGGTGACGGCGTCACGGCGAGGATGAGGCCGATGACCATCGCGATCCCGAGCACCACCCAGCCTGTCCCGACGGCGCGCGCGGATCGGTCGGGCGGCTGTACTGGGTGATCGGTGAAGAGGGCCACCGGTCTCCTTCCAGGGATTGTGCTGGCTGTTCGCGGCAGGCGGACACCGGTTTACCAGCGTAGGTCATTTCCCAGTCCGCGCCGGGGATCTCCGGCTAGCGTAGAAGGACGCGACTGAGAGGTGCCTGAAGTGGCCGACGACGACTCCCGACCCGACGAGGGTCACAATCCCGAAGATGAGTTTCGGGACATGCTGCGCGACATCCTGAGTGGGAAGTCGTCCATCGACCCGAGCCAGCTGGCCGGCGCGGCGGGGCTTCCCAGCGACCCGGCGAGCATTTCCGCGCTGATGAATCAGTTGCAGGGTGCTTTGCGCGGCGGCGGCGACGGATCCATCAATTGGGATGCCGCCCTCAACCAGGGCCAGGAGCGCGCGGCCCAGAGTCAGCTCGACGTGACCTCGGCCGAACGCGCCGCCCTCGACCAGGCATTCCACATCGCCTCCCTCTGGCTGGACGAGGTGATCTCGGTCGCCGAGCTCACCACCCCTCCGCGCCTGATGACCCGTAAGGAATGGGTCTCCGCGACCATGCCGCTCTGGACCCAGCTCGCCGAGCCCGTCGCGACCAGCATCTCCGACTCCCTGACCCGGGTGCTCACCGATCAGGCCCCGGAAGAGCTCAAGGGCATGATGGCCGGTGCCGGCCAGGTGATGCGCAGCATCGGCGGCACCCTGTTCGCCATGCAGCTCGGCCAGGTCGTGGGTCAGCTGTCCAGCGAAGTCGTCTCCGGTGGAGACGTCGGAATCCCTTTGCTCAGCGACCAGCAGGCCGCTTTGCTCCCCCAGAACGTGGCCGCGTTCGGGGAAGGCCTCGACGTTCCCGCCGACCAGGTGCAGATCTACCTCGCGGTGCGCGAAATCGCCCACGCGCGCCTCTTCCGCCACTCCCGCTGGCTGCGCCTGCACCTGATCAGCTCGATCACCGACTTCGCCCGCGGCATCCACATCGACTCAAGCCGCCTCGAGCAGCTGGCCGACGGCTTCGACCCGGCCAACCCGGAAGAACTGCGCGCCGCCATGGTCGACGGCTCGCTGATCCCGCCGAAGAGCGAGGCCCAGCTGGCCGCGCTCTCCCGGCTCGAAACGATGCTCGCCCTGATCGAGGGCTGGGTCGATGTCGTCACCCTCGAGGCCACGAGCCGGCTGCCCCGCGCGGACGCGATCGCCGAGACGGTGAAGCGGCGCCGGGCATCCGGTGGGCCCGCCGAGTCGGCGTTCGCCACCCTGGTCGGGCTCGAGCTGCGCCCCCGGCGCCTGCGCGAGGCCGCCGCCCTGTGGCAGGCCGTGACGGATGCCGTGGGCAACGAGAAGCGCGACGAGCTGTGGGCCCACCCGGACCTTCTGCCCTCGTCAGCGGACCTCGACGACCCACAGGCCCTCGTGGCCCGCCTGACCAGCTCGGCAGCCGGGGTTGAGCCGGTCCTCGACAAGGTGGACCAGGCCCTGGAAGACTTGTTGCGCGACGACGACACCGAGCGGCCGCACGAGGCGTAGCCCGGCTGGCCCTGACGAATTCGACGGAGATTTTGGGGTTTTGAGGCCCGGAAGGCGGTTTTGCGCCGTTTTGGGCAAAATCTCCGTCGAATTCGTCAGGCGGGCGCGGGCTAGATCAGGCCCTTCGTGTGCCAGATCGTCTTCGTTTCGGTAAACGCCAGGACGCGCGCCAGGGAGGGACTCGCGGCATCCGGACCGTTCTCGGGCTGCAGCACCCGGGTGAGGGTCTCGGCCGCGTCGATCTCGAGGTGGATCCAGTCGAGATCGCCGGCGCCAACCAGGTCGAGGGCGTTGACGTCGGCGTGGCTGGCCAGCCACGGCGCCATCTCGGCGGGAGACCCGGTGAGGATGTTGACTACGCCGCCGGGCACGTCACTAGTGGCGAGCACCTCGCCCAGGCTGATCGCCGAGAGCGGCATGACCTCGTTCGCGACGACGACCACGGTGTTGCCTGAGACCAGCGCCGGGGCGACCGCGCTGACGAGACCGAGGAGGGAACCCCCGGTCTGCGGCGCGATGATGGCGACGACGCCCGTGGGCTCCGGCACCGAGAGGTTGAAGTAGGGACCCGAAACCGGGTTGGCGTTGCCGGCCACCTGCAGGTACTTGTCGGCCCAGCCGGCGTACCAGACCCAGCGGTCGATGGCCTCGTCGACCTGGGCGAATGCTGCCGCGGTGCTCACGCCTTCCGACTGCACGATTTCGGTGACGAACTGGGCCCGGCGCCCCTCGAGCAACTCCGCGATGCGGTAAAGCACCTGGCCGCGGTTGTAGGCCGTGGCGCCGGCCCAGCCGCCGAGGGCCGAGCGGGCGGCGACGACGGCGTCCCGGGCATCCTTGCGGCTGGCCTTCGCGGCGTTGGCGAGGAATTCCCCGTCGTGGGAACGGATCTCGTAGACCCGGCCCGACTCACTGCGCGGGAACTTGCCGCCGAGGTAGAGCTTGTAGGTCTTGGGAACGGCGAGGCGGGTCACTTGGCTGCCTTCTTTCGGGAAACGGGAGTCTTCTCCGCGGCCGGCGAAGCAACGGCCGGTGCGATGGATGCCGCGGGCGCGGCCGTCACGGTGCGCGCGGCCGCGCGACCGGCGGCGGGCTTGAGGTATGCCGCGAGCCCGTGGCGGCCGCCCTCGCGCCCGTAGCCGGACTCTTTGTAGCCGCCGAATGGACTGGCCGGGTCGAAGCGGTTGAACGTGTTCGCCCAGATCACGCCGGCACGCAACTTGTCGGCGACGGCCAGCATCCGGCTGCCCTTCTCGGTCCAGATTCCGGCGGACAGTCCGTACGGCGTGTTGTTCGCCTTGGCGATGGCCTCGGCCGGGGTGCGGAAGGTCAGCACGGAGAGCACCGGGCCGAATACCTCGTCACGGGCGATGCGGTGGCTGGTGGAGACGTTGGTGAAGATGGTCGGCCTGAACCAGAAGCCGGCCTCGGGCAGCACGCAGTCCGGACTCCAGCGCTCGGCGCCTTCCTGCTCGCCGATGTCGGTGAGTTCCCGGATGCGCGCCAGCTGCTCGGCGCTGTTGATGGCGCCGATGTCGGTGTTCTTGTCCATCGGGTCGCCGAGGCGCAGCGTGGACAGGCGCGCCTTGAGGCGGTCGATGACATCGTCGTGGATCGACTCCTGCACGAGCAGGCGGCTACCCGCGCAGCAGACGTGGCCTTGGTTGAAGAAGATGCCGTTGACGATGCCCTCGATCGCCTGGTCTATGGGCGCGTCGTCGAAGACGATGTTCGCGGCCTTGCCGCCGAGCTCGAGGATGACCTTCTTGTCGGTTCCGGCGACCGAGCGGGCGATGGCCCGGCCGGCGCCGGTGGAGCCGGTGAAGGCGACGAGGTTGACGCCGGGGTGCCCGACGAGGGCCTTGCCGGTGTCGCGGCCGCCCGTGACGATGTTGACAACGCCGGCGGGCAGGTCGGCCTGCTGCAGGATCTCGGCGAACAACAGCGCGGTCAGGGAGGTGGTCTCAGCCGGCTTGAGCACGACCGTGTTGCCGGCGGCGAGGGCCGGGGCGATCTTCCAAGCCAGCATCAGCAGGGGGAAGTTCCACGGGATCACCTGGGCGGCGACGCCCCGCGCGGACGGCGTGGGGCCGACCCCGGCGTGGTCGAGCTTGTCGGCCCAGCCGGCGTAGTAGAAAAACCAGGCGGCAACCAGAGGCACGTCGACGTCGCGGCTCTCCTTGATCGGCTTGCCGTTGTCGAGGGTCTCGGCGACGGCAAGCTCACGGGCCCGCTCCTGCACAAGGCGGGCGATGCGGAACAGGTACTTGCCGCGATCGCTGCCGGAGAGCTTCGACCAGGTCTTGTCGTAGGCGCGACGGGCGGCGGCCACCGCCGCGTCGACATCCGCCGCGTCGGCGTGGGCGATCATTGCGATCTGCTTCTCGGTGGCCGGGTTGATGCTCTGGAACGGCTCACCCCGACCGGCGACGAACTCCCCGTCGATGAAGAGTCCGTAGTCCCCCCGAAGGTTCAGCACGGCCTGGGACTCCGGGGCGGGAGCGTAGTCAAGAAAGCTCATGGTTATTCCAATCAAGGTTGATCGAGTTGTCGGTGATCGAGCTTGTCGAGATTCAATCGATCGTCACGTAGTCAAGGCCGGAGTAGTGTCCGGAGGTCATCTTCTGGCGCTGCATCAGCACGTCGTTCAGCAGGCTCGACGCCCCGAACCGGAACAGGCTCGGCGTGAGCCATTCCTCGCCCACGGTTTCGGCGACGGTCACGATGTATTTGGTGGCGTCTTTAGACGTGCGAATGCCGCCGGCCGGCTTCACACCGACCTTCGCCCCGGTGAGGCGATGCCAGTCGCGCACGACCTCGAGCATGGAGAGGGTCACGGGCAGGGTGGCCGCGACGGGCACTTTGCCGGTGGAGGTCTTGATGAAGTCGCCGCCGGCCAGGATGGCCAGCCACGACGCGCGGCGCACGTTGTCGTAGGTACTGAGCTCCCCGGTCTCGAGGATCACCTTGAGGTGGGCGAAACTGCCGTCGGGGCGGCGGCAGCTCTGCTTGACCGCCACGATCTCGTCGTAGACCTGGCCGAACCTGCCGGACAGGAACGCACCACGGTCGATGACCATGTCGATCTCGTCGGCGCCGGCCGCGACGGCGTCGTGCACGTCGGCCAGCTTGATCGCGAGGGACGCGCGCCCACTCGGGAACGCGGTCGCGACGGCGGCGACGTTCACGCCGGCATCCGTGCCCGCGGAGTGCGCGGAGCCGAGAGCGGCGACGGCGTGCGGCACCATGTCGCCGTAGACGCAGACCGCGGCCACGCGAGGGCAGCTGAGGTCACCGGCGTCGGGCGTGAGGGCCTTGCCGACCAGGGACTTCACCTTGCCGGGGGTATCGGCCCCCTCGAGGGTGGTGAGGTCGATCAGGCTGATGATCTTGTCGATCGCCCACTTCTTCGAGCTGGTCTTGATCGAGCGGGTGCCGAGGTCGGAGGCACGCTGCTCCAAGCCGACGGCGTCGATGCCGGGGATGCCGTGCAGGTAACGCCGCAGATTCGCATCCGTGGCTTCGCCGCCGATGAGCGCCAGGGCGCGTTCCCCGGTGTTCAGCTGGGCCATGGCCGTTTGGCTGGTAGTCATGAATTGTCCTTGCGGTCGGGGTGCGGTCATGCGTTTTCTCCGAGGATGGCGAGTGCGGTGTCTTCGTCGGTGACGAGCACTGTGCACAGGCCGCTGCCGACGACGGCGCGGGCGATGGAGTGTTTGGAGCCGCCGGTGATCACGGCGATGGCGGTCTTCGCGTGACGCAGCGCTTCGAGCTGGATGCCGACGGTCCGGCCGTTGAGTTCCGGGTCGACGATGTTGCCGTTGCTGTCGATGTACCGGCCGACGATGTCGCCGACCGCGCCCTTGCGTACGAGCTCGGCGACCTGTTCTGCGGTGAGGTAGCCGCTGTCGACGAGAGCCGAGTTTTGGTCGGCCTGGCCGGCGCTGAACAGGTAGGCGGATGCCGCGGCGCCGAGGTTCAGCACGGCGGCGACGGAGCGGTCGGCTTCGATCGCGGTCTTGGTGTCGAGGCGCTCGAGGATGGCGGGGCTCGGCAGCAGCGTCGCCGCCCCCGAGGCCTTGTGAGCAATGGTGACGGCCGTCGCGGCTGCGGTGCCGGCGCGCCGGTTGAGGCTGACTCCGCCGTTGATCTGCACGACGTTGACGCCGCTGGCCCAGCCCTGGGCCAGGTGCAGCGACACCTCGTGCAGGGTGCGGCCCCAGCTGATGCCGAGCGTTCGCGGCACCGGGCGGAGGCCCGTGAGGTAGTCGGCGGCAGCTTGGGCGGTGCGGGACTGGAGTTCCTCGTCAGTGGAGACGCCGGCAGAGGAGACGACGATGGCATCCGTCAGCTGCGTGGTCTCGCGCAGCCGGCGTTCGATGGAGAGACGACGGGCGCGCGGGTGAACGATTTCGATGCGGATGAAGCCACTGGCCTTGGCCTGGGCGAGGAGCCGGCCCACCTTCCAGCGGGTGAGGCGGAGAACGGTGCCGATTTCGTCCTGCGTCTTGTTTTCCTCATAGTAGAGCTCGGCCGCGCGAATGGATAAGAGTTCGTCGGTGTCCGTCATGGTGCTCCGTTCCGTTCGGGTCCAGCCTAAGTCGCCGGTCTCCCCCGATCAACGCCTGTTGGTCATGTTGCTCATCTGCGCATTCGAGCATCGACCCTGCAACTCTGCACGCCCTAGGCTGATGTCATGCCCACCAGCTACGCTCTCGCCGTCGACCTCGGCGGCACCAAGGTTGAAGCCGCACTCGTCGACGAGCAGGGGGTCGTGCTCGCCGCCAGCCGGCACCGCGCCCCCACCGGCCCGGTCAAAACCGCCGAGGAACTCGCGGACAGTGTACGGACCGTTGTCACCCGCGCCCGAGCGAGCCTGCCGGTCGGAGACGCCCTCCTCGGCGTCGGCATCGGCACCGCCGGACCGATCACCGTGGACACGGGCACAGTCTCTCCGTTGAATCTGCCGGCCTGGCGGGATTACCCCTTACGGGATTGTGTCGCGGCCCTCGTGCCCGAGGCGCCCGTGCGCCTGCGCCTGGACGGCCTCTGCATCACGCTCGCCGAGCACTGGCTCGGCGCCGGGAGGGGCGCCGACAGCCTGATGGGCATGGTCGTGTCCACCGGCATCGGCGGCGGCCTGATCCTGGGTGGGTCCACCGTTTCCGGGCCGACCGGCAACGCCGGGCACATCGGTCACATCGAAGTCGGCGGGTTCGACGACGCCTGCGCCTGCGGCGGCACCGGATGCCTCGAGGCCGTCGCATCCGGACCGCGCACCGTGGCCTGGGCGCGCGCCGAGGGCTGGTCGGGCCTCACCGGCGAAGACCTCTCGGCCGCATACGCCGCGGGAGACCCGATCGCGATCAGTGCGGTCAAGCGCTGCGGCCAGGCCATCGGCCAGGCGATCGCCTCCGCGACGAACCTCGTGGACCTCGACGTGGTGGCGATCGGCGGCGGCTTCTCACACGTCACGCCGGACCTGTTCGACTACGTGCGAGCGGCCGTCGCCGAGCGCACGGTGTTCTCCTTCGCGACCCGGGTGCGCGTCGTCGCATCCGCTCTCTCCGGCGACGGCCCACTGATCGGCGCCGCGGCGCTCATCCACCGCGCCGATCTGGTCGCCTGAGTCACCCACTCCCCCGCCCGCGCGCCCTTGGCCCGCCCGCGCGCCCTTGGCCCGCCCGCGCGCCCTTGGCCCGCCCGCGCGCCCGCCCCTGAACCAATTCGACGGAGATTTTGCTCTCAGCCGGCATTGAGACCGGTCTCACCCGGTTTTTTGCCAGAATCTCCGTCGAATTCGTGAGGCCGCACGGGGCACTGGGCGGGCAGCAGGGCGCTAGGCAGGCAGCAGGGCATTAGGCAGGCAGCAGGACACTGGGCGGGCAGGACAGCACGGCGCCGGCCAGCGTAGCGGCCAGGGCGGCGCCGATCAGGAAGGCGAGCGGCCAGGTCCAGCCGCCGGCCAGCTGGTGCAGCAGCCCGAAAAGCAGCAGCCCGACAAGCAGCGGCGCGACCAAGTAGCCGACTCTCAACAGCGAGATGCCCGGTCCGGCCAGGATGCCCGCGTCAGGCCAGGATGCCGCGGACCTTTTCCACGTCATCGTGCATCTGCACGATCAACGGTTCGATTCCGGTGAACGCGACCATGCCGCGGATACGTTCGACGAAGGACACCTCCACCACATGGTCGTACAGGTCGATGTCCTGGTCGAGCACAAAGGCCTCGACCTGCTTCTGCGCCACACCGTCGAAGGTGGGGTTGTTGCCCACCGAGATGGCCGCCGGGTAGCGGATACCGGCATCCGTCAGCCAGCCCGCGTAGACCCCGTCCGCGGGGATCAGCCCCTCGGACGCCGGTGACAGGTTGGCCGTGGGAAAACCGAGTTCGCGTCCTCGCTTCGCGCCGTGCACGACCTCCCCGCGCACGGTCGGGTTGTGCCCGAGCAGGGTAGTGGCCGCGCCGACCTCGCCGCGGGAGAGCAGCTCGCGGATCCAGGTCGACGAGACCCGGCGCATCCGGTCTGGTTTCACGTCGTCGATCAGGCGCACGGTGAACCCGAACCGGTCCCCCAGCTCCTGCAATAGGTGCACATCGCCGGCGCCGCGAGCGCCGAACCGGAAGTCGCGGCCGACCAGCACGGTGCGCGCGTGAAGCCCCTGCACCACGATGCTCTCAATAAAATCCTCGGGCGAAAGAGCGGCCAACGCCGCGGTGAACTCGAGCAGAAGGGTGGCGCGCACGCCGGTCTCGGCGAGCAAGGCAAGCTTCTGTTCGGTGCTGATCAGGGTCTGTGGGCACTCCTGGGGGGCAAGCACGGCGAGCGGATGCCGGTCGAAGGTCACCACCACGGAGGCCAGTCCGTCGCTGTCGGCGAGTGCCTGCAACTCGGCGATGACCGCGCGATGCCCCGCGTGCACGCCATCGAACTTGCCGATGCTGACCGCGGAGGCCGGCCAGTCGGCCGGGATATCGGCGACGCCGCGCAGCACCTTCACTCGCGCACCTTACCGCTCCGGGACAGCCACCACATGCCCAGGACCGGCAGCACGAGCGGGATGAAGAGGTAGCCGCGGCCGTACAACGACCAGACCGAGTCGTGCGGAAACAGGGCCGGGTCGACGAGGCTGAGGGTGCCGACCACCAGCACGCCGGCGAACTCGAAGCCGATCGTGATCCAGGCCACGCGGCGCCAGCGTCCGCCGCTCCTGATCAGGGCCACCGTGGCGACGATGTAGACGACCGCGGCCAGCGCGGACAATGAGTAGGACAACGGTGCCTCGGCGAATTTGGAGGCGATCTGCACGAAGGAGCGGCCCGTGGCGGCGAGCGCGAGGAGGCCGTAGACGGCGATCAGCACACGCCCGATGCCGGTCACCGGGGTCGACCGAGCGCTCTCGGCGGGCGTCCCTGCGGCGTTGCTCTGCTCTGCGGTCATGGCTTCCTAATTATCGCAGCATCCGTGGATCTGATTTCACGGGCGCCGGACTTCTCGGCCCTGAATCTCACAGGCCCTGGACGGTCCAGATCTGCCACATGCGGTAGACCATCACGGCGACGGCCAGCCCGGCGACGCCCAAGATGACCGTGCTCCAGCGGCTACGTTCGATCAGCGCCCAGGCTGCGGCGGCCACGGGCACGAGAATTGCGCTGATCAGGTAGGTGTAGAACTCGAGCAGGCTGCCGGTCGCGGTGTTGCCCGTGAGCGGGGCGACGATCGCGACGACGAGTTGCACGATCAGCAGTAGCTCCACGAGCGCGGTGGCACCCATGGTGAGGTCGCTGGGTTTGCGCCCGGCCAGGCCGAGGGCGATGCAGAGTAGGCCGGCGAGGGTGGCCACGGCCAACTGGAGCCACATGAACCACTCGATCATGCGGTGGCCTTCGGGGCTGCCACGGTTTGCGCGGCATCGGCGACCTGATCAAGCGGGAAGTTGAGCAGGGACTTGGCGTAGTCGCCGCGGTACTCGACCAGGCCGACCAGCCGGCCGTCCGGCGCGACCGCGGCCACCGGGCCGGCCGGAACCGCCGTGCCGGCTTCGGCGTCGGTGCCGACTGCGCCGTCCACCGCGATGCGCTTGCCGTGTCCGAGGTCGATGGCCTGCTGCTCTGTCAGGTCGAGGCGTCCCAGGATGCGCGTGGCGGCATCCGTCGGGCCGATCAGTCCGGCAGCGACGTCGAGTTCGGCGAGCGGCTGGGCCATGTCGATGCCGAACGGGCCGATCCGGGTTCGGCGCAAGCTGGTGAGGTGGCCGCCGACATCGAGGGCGGCGCCGAGGTCGCGGGCCAGCGCCCGGATGTACGTGCCGGAGGAGCACTCCACCCGCACCTCGAGGTCGAGGAAGCCGTCGCCCGGGGTCAGGGAGAGCAGCTCGAACGCGCTCACGGTGACGGGGCGGGCCGGCAGGTCCACTTCCTCGCCGGCGCGCACCCGGGCGTAGGCGCGCTTGCCGTCGATCTTGATGGCGCTGACGGAGCTGGGCTGCTGCGCGATGGCGCCGGTGAGGGCGCCGATTCCGGCCGCGACGGCTTTCGGCGTGACGGCGGCCACGGCGTCGACGGATGCCCGCGCCAGCTCTTCACCCTCGGCGTCGTCGGTCGTCGTCGACGTACCCAGTCGAATTGTTGCCAGGTATTCCTTGTCGAGGCCGACGACGTACGTCAGCAGGCGGGTGGAACTGTTGATGCCGAGGATCAGCAGGCCGGTGGCCATCGGGTCCAGCGTGCCGGCATGGCCGACCTTGCGGGTGCCGGCCAGGCGGCGGGTGCGGGCGACGGCGTCGTGGCTGGTCCAGCCCTGGGGCTTGTCGACCAGGAGGAGTCCGCTGACGGTGGTGCCGACCTTCATCGACCGCTGCCCGGGCGTCCGTTCGACTGTCGGTTCGCTGGCTGGCCCGCCGGATGCTTCGTTCATTCTTGACATGGTATCCGGCCCCGGTCCGGCGCTGACCCATCGGGCGCGACCTAGGCTGGGGGGATGAATATTGCGGTGATCGGAGCCGGCGCCCTCGGCGGCACGTTCGCGACCCTGCTCGCCCGGGCCGGTCATACGGTGACCGTGACGGCGCGCGGACCGGCGCTGGCGGCCATCCGGGCCGAGGGGATTTCACTGACCGGGGCCTTCGGAACCGTACGCCAGCATCCGCTCGCGCTCGAACGTCTGGCCCGGACCCCGCAGCTGACGCTCGTCTGCACCAAGGCCCAGGATGCGGCTGCGGCCATCGGCGAGAACGCCCGGGTGCTCGACGGCTCCCCCGTGATCGTCGTGCAGAACGGCCTCGACGGGGTGCTCACGGCGGGCTCTCTGCTGCCCCGCTCGGACTGCTTCGGCGCCCTGTCGATCATCGCGGCGAATTACGCGGCACCCGGCCAGGTGACGATCACAACCGCCGCGCCCACCTATCTGGGCCGGGGAACCGGCGCCGCGGATGCCGCCACGCTCGCCTGGCGGGACGTGCTCGCCGGCGCCGTGCCCACCGTCGCCCTCGACAACTTCGTCGGTGCCCAGTGGACCAAACTCGTCGTCAACATGCTCAACGCACTACCCGCGATCACCGGGATGAGCGTTCAGAATGTCATCGACCACGCCGGGCTGCGCCGCGTGATGACCGAGAGCATGCGCGAGACCGTGGAGGTGGGGATGAAGCGCGGGGTGCGTTACGGCAGCCTGCAGGGGCTCGGCGACCGGCCGTTGAGAGCCTTCTCGCGGCTGCCGCCGGCCCTCGGCCAGGTGCTGCCGCTGAGGCTGAAGGCCCGCATGGGCGACGTGCCGAACCTGGGTTCGACGCAGCAGAGCCTGAAGCGCGGGCAGCTCACCGAGGTCGACTTTCTCAACGGCGCGGTGGTGCGGGAAGCCGCCCTGGCCGGCGTGCGGGCGCCCGTGAACGAGCTGCTGACAACTCTCGTGCACGAGGTTGAGGCACGCGGGGTGTCGCTGGCCCCGTACGACGTGCTCGAGCGGTTCGCGGCGCTCCGCCGATGACCGTCACGACCCGTGACCCAAGACCCCGATCAGCAGCTGTCGAGGAACACACGGCGCGGGTCGGCCGGGTTGCTCACGTCGACGATGGCCGTGGCCCGGCTGCGCGGACGCACCTCGCCGCGGTACAGCCGGTCGGCGACCTCGTGCTCGGTGACCATGCCGGTATCCTCGGCACCGCCTGGTCCGAAGCGCACCGCGTCCGCCTCGGTCTCCACCAGAACGCTGTACGACCACAGGTCGCGCAACTCCTTGCGGTTCAGGTACTCGCCGTCGAGAATCAGCGTGGCGTCGGACGGCCCGGTCAGCCAGGTGGGCTGGATCCAGGCATCCCGGTCGGCGTCGAACGCTCGGGTGACGAAACCGGTGCTGCCACCCAGCCGGAACGGGTCGAGCAGCACGCGCCGCAGCAGCGAGAAGTCGTACAGGTGGCGCAGCAGCCGCTCGGGAGATTCCGGGCCGAAGCGCTCCTGCTCCGCGCGCGACCGCCGGAAATCGCGCAGGGAGGCTGAGAACACCGGATGCTCCCGCTCATCGAACACGGCGGCCAGGTCGTCGGCGAAAGCGGCGCGCTCCGCGACATCCGTGCCGTCGATGGCGACGACCGTGCGACCGAGACCGTAGACGCCAAGGATTTCGGTCGCGAGTTCCCGCAGGAACTCGATCCGGGGAGTGGAGGCAAGCTTCATCTTTCGAGCCTAGGTTAGAACGGTGAATGCCACGCTCACGCTTGCTCCTGCAGCCGGCTCCCCTGCCCTCAGCCTCGCCATCAACGCCTGGTTCCGGGGCAATGCTCGCGACCTGCCCTGGCGCCGGCACGGCTTCGGCGCCTGGGGCGTGCTGGTGAGCGAGTTCATGCTGCAGCAGACCCCGGTGAACCGGGTGATTCCCCGCCTCGCGGAGTGGCTCGAGCGCTGGCCGACCCCGGGGGACCTCGCGGCGGTCCCGCCCGGCGAGGCGGTGCGGGCCTGGGCAAACCTGGGCTACCCTCGCCGCGCTCTGTGGCTCCACGCGGCCGCGGTGGAGATCACCGAGCGGCACGATGGGGTGGTCCCCGCCGACGTCGACGCCTTGCTGGCCCTCAGCGGGATCGGCGACTACACGGCCAGAGCGGTCGCCGCGTTCGCTTATGGCCTGCGGCATCCGGTCGTCGACACCAACACCCGGCGCGTCATCGCGCGCGCCGTGGCCGGCCAGGCCGAACCGGCCCCACCCAGCCGCACCCGCGACCTTGACGCCATGAGCGCGCTGCTCCCACTTCCCGTGAGCGACGCCGCCGTATTCAACGCCGGCATGATGGAGCTGGGCGCCGTGGTCTGCACCGCCAGGATCCCCCGGTGCGATGACTGCCCCATCCGCGCCGCCTGCGCCTGGCGCCTGGCGGACTACCCGCCCTATTCCGGCCCGCGCAAAGCCGTGCAGAAGAAGTTCGAGGGCAGCGACCGAAAGGTGCGCGGCTTGATCATGGCCGAGCTTCGCGCCACCCGGCACCCGGTGACGGATGCCGAGATCACCGACCTGTGGGCCGACTCACCCCAGCGTGACCGGGCCTTGGCGGGCTTGCTGTCCGACGGCCTCGCCATTGCCACGGCGCCCGGCGAGTACACCCTGCCGCAGGAATAAGCCTCTTCGGGCGCGAGAAAAGCCGAACCGGCCCGCACACCGCTGACGGGTGATGCGGGCCGGCACGGCCGGCCGGTCACTGACCGGCAGGTGTTGCTTCCTTACTTTTGCAAATCCGACCCGGCGGGAACTTCGGCGGGAACTTCGGCGTGTTGGCCGCCCCCGGGCTGCACCTCGTCGTCGTCTTCCTCGTCGTCGCCTTCGTCTTCGTCGTCGTCGTCGTCGTCGTCGTGTTCGCGCGGCTTGACATAGGGGTCCTCGTCGCCGGCATACTTCGCCGTGCGAGCCTGCTCCTCGACCTGCGTGTCGCGCTCGCGCGCCTCACGCAGCAGGTCGTCGATCAGGGCCGCGTTCTCCGGGATGGCGTCCGCGATGAATTCGAGCGACGGCGTCAGCCGGGCGGTGATGTTCTTACCGACCTCGCTCCTCAGCATGCCGGTAGCCGCCTTGAGCGCTGTCGCGCTGTCGGCTCGTTCCTCCGCCGAACCGTAGACCGTGTAGAACACCGAGGCGTGCTGCAGGTCACCGGTCACCTTCACGTCGGTGATGGTCACGAAACCGAGCCTCGGATCGCGGAGTCCGCGTTCGATGCGCTTGGCCACGATGACCTTGATGCGGTCGGCCATTTTCCTGGCGCGTGCCGGATCTGCCATGGTCTAACTCCTATTGTCGAAATATTACCGAAGGTGCGGGCCCCGCCGCGTCCGAGTTCAGGGACCCAGCGAAACCCACACCCATCATCCGTACGTCCTTAGACCCGCGGCTTTTCCTTCATTTCGATCGTCTCGATTTCGTCACCGATCTGGATGTCGTTGAACTTGCCCAGGCCGATACCACACTCGAAGTCCGTACGGACCTCGGTGACATCGTCCTTGAACCGGCGCAGTGACTCGATGCCCAGGTTGTCTCCCACGACGACACCATTGCGGATTACCCGCGCCTTGGCGTTTCTCGTGATGACGCCCGACCGTACGATGACGCCGGCGACGTTTCCGAACTTGGAGGAGCTGAACACCTCGCGGATCTCGGCGACACCACTCTGCACCTCTTCGAACTCGGGCTTGAGCATTCCCTTGAGGGAGTTCTCGATGTCCTCGAGTGCGTTGTAGATGACCGAGTAAAAGCGCACATCCACGCCTTCACGGGCTGCGCGTTCGCGTGCCTTCGTGTCGGGGCGCACGTTGAAGCCGATGATGATGGCGTTGTCGACGGTGGCGAGGTTGACGTCGCTTTCCGTGACCGCACCGACTCCGCGGTGGATGATGCGCAGCTGAACCGAATCGTCGACCTCGATCTTGAGCAGCGACTCTTCCAGGGCTTCAACAGCACCGGAAACGTCACCCTTGATGATGAGGTTGAGTGATTCCACCTTGCCCTCTTCGAGTGCACGGGTGAAGTCTTCGAGGCTGATCCGCTTGCGGGCCTTGGCCAGCAGGGCGTTGCGCTCGGCGGCTTCGCGCTTCTCGGCGATCTGACGAGCCGTGCGGTCTTCCTGAATCACCAGGAAGGTGTCGCCTGCACGCGGCACGCTGGAGAGGCCCTGAACCTGAACGGCACGGGACGGGGTTGCGGCGAGCACGGGCACGCCGTTCTCGTCTGCCATCGCACGAACGCGGCCGTAGGCCGTTCCCGCCACGATGGAGTCCCCGACGTTCAGCGTTCCCGACTGGATGAGCACGGTCGCCACGGCGCCACGCCCCTTGTCGAGGCGAGCCTCGATGGCCACGCCGCGAGCGTCCTTGTCCGGGTTGGCCCGCATGTCGAGACCGGCGTCAGCGGTGAGGAGCACGGCGTTCAGGATTTCCTGGATGCCGGTGCCCTGCTTCGCCGACACGTCGACGAACATGACGTCTCCACCGTATTCTTCGGCGACGAGACCGAACTCGGTGAGCTGCTGGCGCACCTTCTGCGGGTTGGCACCGGGCTTGTCGATCTTGTTGACTGCAACCACGATCGGCACGTTGGCGGCCTGGGCGTGGTTGAGCGCCTCAATCGTCTGCGGCATGATGCCGTCGTCCGCCGCGACCACGAGGATCGCAATGTCCGTCACCTGGGCACCACGGGCACGCATGGCGGTGAACGCCTCATGGCCCGGTGTGTCGATGAAGGTGATGGCACGTTCAATGCCCTCGTGTTCGGTGATGACCTGGTAGGCACCGATGTGCTGCGTGATTCCGCCGGCTTCGCCCGCGGCCACCTTCGCGTTACGAATGGCGTCAAGGAGCGCGGTCTTGCCGTGGTCGACGTGACCCATGACGGTGACGACGGGGGGACGGGCGACAAGCTCGTCATCCGTCTCGTCTTCCAGCTCCTGGTCGATGTCGATGTCGAAGGCGAGCAGCAGCTCGCGGTCTTCGTCGTCCGGAGAGACCATCTGAATCTTGTAACCGAGCTCGGAGCCGAGAACGTCGAACGTGGCCTCGTCGAGCGACTCGGTTGCCGTGGCCATCTCACCGAGGTGGAACAGGACCGTGACCAGGTTTCCGGGGCTCGCGTCGATCTTGTCGGCGAAGTCCGTGATGGACGCACCGCGGCGCAGACGCACCACGGTTCCGCCGTCGCCGCGGGGTACGCTCACGCCACCCAGCGACGGAGCCTCGCGCAGCTCAAACTCTGCTCTCTTCGTCCGCTTGGACTTGCGGGCCTTGTTCTTGCCGCCACCGCGACCGAACGCGCCAGCGGTTCCGCCGCCGGGGCCGCGACCGCGACCTCCGGCGCCGCCACCACCGGCAGGACGGGGCGGGCCGAAGCCGGGGGCTCCGGCCGGGGCGCCACCAGGACGCTGGAAGCCGGGGCGTGCGCCGCCGGCACCACCCGGAGCGCCACCGGGACGCTGGAACGCACCCGGACGCTGACCGAAACCAGTCGGGCGCGGGGCCTGCCCGGGTCCACCCGGACGAGGTGCACCGGGGCGCGGGGCCGCGGGGCGCGGAATGTTACTGGGCGAAGACGTGGACGGCGGGCGCTGACCCATGCCCTGCGCGCTCGCAAACGGGTTGTTGCCGGGACGCGGACTCGGGGTCTTGCCCATGCCCTGGTTGCTGGCGAACGGATTGTTGCCCGGACGAGCCGCCGGCGGCTTCGGCACGGACGCACCGGGCTTGGCTGCGCCCGAAGCGCCACCCGCGGTCTTGGCGACCGGGGCATCCGTCGCGGACACGGTCTCGGTGACGATCGCGGCAGCCGCAGCCTTTGCGGCAGCCGCAGCCTTCTCTGCAGCCTGAGCCTGACGCTCGGCGACTGTGAGCGGGGCAGTCGGCATCGGCGGGGCGTCCGCGGCGGGAGCAACCGCTGCTGGGACCTCGACGACGGGACGTACACCCGGCTTGACGGCCAACTTGGCCGGGGACGGACGTACGCCGCCCGGCTTTGCGGGGGTTGTCGCGGCAACGGGGGTGGCGCCGGCTGGGGCTGTAGCAGTGGCGGCGGAAGCCGCGGTGCTGGAGCCATCGGCCGCCAGGGCGGCGCGCAGACGGCGCGCTACCGGGGGTTCAACGCTACTGGACGGGCCCTTGACGAACTCGCCCATCTCTTTCAATTTAGCAAGGGCAACCTTGCTGTCGACGCCGAGCTCGCTAGCGATCTCGTGTACGCGTGGTTTCGCAGCCACAATTCTCCTGTTCCGGGTCTGCACCCGGAAAGGGGCAGACCGTTAGTAACGGACGGGTCTCATTTCGAGCCGCTCATTAGTTATCCATAAGCCTGTTCAGCCTGTTCTCTAGTTGATTCGCGTCCATTGAACTGGTCACGCGAAGGGCACGCCCGAAAGCGTGTCGCCGCAGTGCGTCCCGGAAGCACGCGGTAGTGGGATGCAGCCACGCGCCTCGCCCAGGCAGAGTGGCGGTTTCATCCACCACGAGTTCCGATTCTTGGGCTACAACCCTCAGAAGTGAGGATCGCGGAGCGCGCAAACGGCATCCAATGCACGTTCTAACGGGATTCATCGTACCCCCTATTCCGTGTCCTCCAGAATGCTGTCCGGCTGAATGTCGATTTTCGCACCCGTGAGCTTGGCCGCGAGGCGCGCATTCTGACCTTCCTTGCCGATCGCCAGCGACAGCTGGTAGTCGGGAACGAGGGCTCGGACGGCCTTGATCGATTCGTCGATCACGTAGGAACTGGTGACCTTGGCCGGCGACAGTGCGCTGGCGACGAAGGTGGCCAGGTCTGGCGAGTAGTCGACGATGTCGATCTTCTCGTTGTTGAGCTCCACGGTGACGGCGCGCACGCGCTGGCCGAGTTCGCCGATGCAGGCGCCCTTGGCATTGACGCCGGGCTCCGTGGCGCGAACGGCCATTTTGGTGCGGTGACCGGCCTCACGGGCAAGCGAGACGATTTCGACGACGCCGCTGGCGATCTCCGGCACCTCGAGGGCGAAGAGGCGACGCACCAGCGAAGGGTGCGTGCGGGACACCGTGATCTGCGGGCCTTTGAGGCCCTTGCCGACGGCAGTGACATAGACGCGAATGCGCTGTCCGTGCACGTAGCTCTCGCTCGGCACCTGCTCTTCGGGCGGCAGGATCGCCTCGATCGTGCCCAAGTCGACGTGGATCATGCGCGGGTTCGGACCCTGCTGGATGATCCCGGCGACGATCTCACCCTCGCGGCCCTTGAATTCACCGAGCACAGCGTCATCGGCCAGGTCGCGCAGACGCTGGTTGATGACCTGCTTGGCCGCGAAGGCCGCGATGCGACCGAAGTCGGTGGGGTTGTCGACGGCTTCGCCGACGACGTTGCCCTCTTCGTCGTGTTCGGGCACAAAAATGTCGACGTGGCCGGTCTTGCGGTCGAGGACGACGCGCGCTACCGGCTCTTCCTCGACGACCTGCTTCGTGGAGACTTCACCCTGCTGGGTGTGCTTCACGTAGGCCGTCAGAATTGCTTGCTCAATGATCCGCACGAGTTCCTCGAAGGGAATCTCTTTCTCGCGCTCCAACTGCCGCAACACGCTGAGGTCGATGTCCATGGCCGGCCTCCTCTATTCAGATCTTGCCGCCGCGAAACTGCGCAGCGGGCTCGTCCTAGATTAGCCGAATCCCCGGACGCCCGTCACCCGACCCAGGCCCGTCCCGCGCCGAAACTGCCTTCCCCTCGGCCCGAGCGCGGCGCTACGCTGGGCGGATGGCCGCCGATTCCGTATCCGACAACGCTCACCACGCTGCACGCACCGTCGAGGGCAGCCGCACCTTCCAACTTCTGGCCCGCGCCGGTTATGCGGTGAACGGCCTGCTTCACATCATGATCGGCGCCATCGCAATCAGCGTGGCAACGGGCGCCGGTGGCGAGTCGGCAGACCAGTCTGGCGCGCTCGGGCAGCTGGCCCAAACCCCCGGCGGCGTGTTCGTGCTCTGGACGGTGGTTCTCGGCCTGGCCTCGCTCGGCCTCTGGTATCTGGTACAGGTGTTCCTTGAACCCGCCCAAGATCCGAAACGCAAGTGGGCCCACCGCGCCGTCCTGATCGGCAAGGGTGTCGTCTTCCTGTTCATCGCGGGGACGGCGTTCACGTTCGCCCGCGGAGCCTCGGCAAGCTCGTCGGAAACAGCCAGCGACTCGACCGCGAGACTGCTGTCGATTCCCGGGGGCGTCGTGCTGCTCTTCGTCGCCGGCCTGGCAGTGGTCGTGATCGGCGGCGTCTTCGTTCACCGCGGCGCCAGCCATGGCTTCACCGACAGCATCACGGTGCCCGGCGGCCCGGCCGGCACGGTGGTCGTCATCCTCGGAACCGTGGGCTACATAGCGGAGGGCATCGCGCTGGCCGCCGTGGGCATCCTTTTCACCGTGGCGGCTTTCACGCTCGACCCGGAGAAGGCCACCGGCATGGACGGTGCGCTGAAATCACTCGTGGCGCTGCCGTTCGGGGTGGCGATCCTGGTGCTGGTCGGCGCCGGAGTGATCGCTTATGGCGTGTACTGCTTCGCCCAGGCGCGGCTCGCCCGCCTCTGAACCTTCAGCCGGGCCGGGCGCTCAGGCGAAGCTGGCGGCCAGTTCGGCAATGGCCACCTGGGTGCGCCCACCGGTGCGACGGTCCCAGAGTTCCACGATGCCGTCGGCGGCGCCACGGCCCACGATGACGATGACGGGGATGCCGATCAGTTCCGCGTCGCCGAACTTGACGCCCGGCGACACCTTGCGGCGGTCGTCGTAGAGCACGTCGCGCTGGGTGCTCTCCAGCATGGCGACAACGGTTTCGGCAGTCTCGAAGACGACATCGTCCCGGCCGGTGGCGATCACGTGCACGTCGAACGGCGCGACCGTCTCGGGCCAGATCAGCCCCTTCGGGTCGTTGTTGAGTTCGGCGATGGTGGCGAGGATGCGGGTGACGCCGATGCCGTAGGAACCCATCGTGACCGTGACGAGCTTGCCGTTCTCGTCGAGAACCTTGAGGCCGAGCGCCTCAGCGTACTTTCGGCCGAGTTGGAAAACGTGGCCGATCTCCATGCCGCGGGCCAGCTCCACCGGGCCGGAGCCGTCGGGCGCGGGATCGCCGACGCGAACCTCGGCGGCCTCGATGGTGCCGCCCAGCGCGAAATCCCGGCCGGCGACGAGACCGAAGACGTGGCGGTCGGGCTCGTTCGCGCCCGTGATCCACTCGGTGCCCTCCACGACGCGCGGGTCAACCAGAAAACGGATGCCGGTGGTCGACTTCTCACCGAACACCGCTCCGTTCGCGCTCCAGGGTCCGATGTAGCCCTTGACCAGCCCGGGGAACTTGGCAAAGTCCGTTTCGTTCGCGGCCTCGACCTCGGCGGGGGTGACGGCCACCTCGACGCGCTTGAGGTCCACCTCGCGGTCGCCGGGGAGGCCGATCACGAGGAGTTCACGGGTGCCGTCGGGTTGGATGAGCGCGAGGACGACGTTCTTGAGGGTGTCCGCGGCGGTCCAGGCGCGGCCGTCGGGACGCGGATGATCGCTGTTGGCCCGGTCGACCAGGGTCTGGATGGTGGGGGTGCCCGGGGTGTCGAAGACCTCGGCGGCGGGGAAGCCAGCCCAGTCGATCGATGGCGGGACGACCGTGCGGAACGCCTCGATGTTGGCCGCGTAGCCGCCGGCCGAGCGTACGAAGGTGTCTTCGCCGACCGGGGTCGGGTGCAGGAACTCTTCGCTCTTGGAGCCGCCCATTGCGCCGGCATCCGCCTGAACGATGACGTACTCGAGGCCGAGCCGGGTGAAGATGCGCTCGTAGGCGTCGCGCTGAGCCTGGTAGCTCGTGTCGAGGCCGGCATCCGTGTAGTCGAAGGAGTAGGCATCCTTCATCGTGAATTCGCGGCCGCGCAGCAGCCCGCCGCGGGACCGGGCCTCGTCGCGGTACTTGTCCTGGATCTGGAAGATCGACAGGGGCAGGTCCTTGTAGGAACTGTAGAGGTCCTTCACGAGGAGTGTGAAGACCTCTTCGTGGGTGGGGGCGAGGAGCAAGTCGCTGCCCTTGCGGTCCGTGAGCCGGAAGAGGCCGTCGCCGTATTCGTCCCAGCGGCCCGTGATCTCGTAGGGTTCCCGCGGCAGCAGGGCCGGGAAGTGCACCTCGAAGGCGCCGGCCGCGGCCATCTCCTCGCGCACGATCGTCTCGATCTTGGCCTTGACGCGCAGACCGATCGGCAGCCACGCGAAGATTCCGGGGGCTTGGCGGCGGATGTAGCCGGCGCGCACCAGCAGGCGGTGGCTGGTGACCTCGGCGTCCGAGGGGTCTTCGCGGAGGGTACGGAGGAAGTAGTTGGACATACGAATAGGCACTCACCCACTTTACGGCGCGCGGACAGACGTCGCGGCGCACCCGGTGGACGCCGGCACCTGTTCCGCGGTCCGCCGGATTCCACAACCTGCGCCGCGAACCGTCTTGACCGAGGTGCCGCTAGCGGCGGTCGCACCAGCGGCGGTCGCGCTCGCCGCGACCTGGCGACCCGACGTGCGGAGGCTCCCGCCCCGGGCATCCGTTGCGGCCGGTCGCTAACCTCGGAGATTTTCGCAACACGCCGCACACCCCACGCGCGAAAACCGGTGCGTCTCAAAAATTCCCGCGTATACGTGACAACGGATGCCCATGACGAGCGTGCGCGGCTGGCCCAGCGACGCACCGCGACGCCGAATGACCGCACGTTCCGGCCGACGAGTCCTTCCCATCAGAGCCCCGGCAGTTTCCCTCTCCCGAACGAATTCGACGGAGATTCTGCCGGAATCGGCCCTAGAGCCCGCGAAAAGTCCCCACTACGTGAAAATCTCCGTCGAATTGGTTCAACGCTGGTACGGTGCTCCACCTGTGATGAACGTCATGCACGCGGCGCCTGAGATCTGATCTTCCGGACGCGACGCGACCCAGCGAATGGGACTCGCTGGACTCGTTGGATCTCGACTAGTTGGAGCCGACCGTCACGACGGGGGCGCCGAGGGAGTCTTCGCTCGGCGGCATCTCGGCGGCCATCCGGTTGGCCTCCTCGATCAGGGTCGCGACGATCTCCGACTCCGGCACGGTCTTGATGACCTCCCCGCGCACAAAGATCTGGCCCTTGCCGTTACCCGACGCCACGCCGAGGTCGGCGTCGCGGGCCTCGCCCGGTCCGTTAACGACACAACCCATCACGGCAACCCGGAGCGGCACAGTCATGCCCTCGAGGCCGTCGGTGACGTCGTTGGCGAGCTTGTACACGTCGACTTGGGCGCGACCGCAACTCGGGCAGGACACGATCTCCAGCTTGCGCTCGCGCAGGTTCAGCGACTGCAGGATCTGCAGGCCCACCTTGATCTCCTCGGCCGGGGGCGCGCTCAGCGACACCCGGATGGTGTCACCGATGCCTTCGCCGAGCAGGATACCGAACGCCGTGGCGCTCTTGATGGTGCCTTGGAACGACGGTCCGGCCTCGGTGACGCCGAGGTGCAGGGGCCAGTCGCCGCGTTCGGCGAGCAGCCGGTAGGCCTTGACCATGATCACCGGGTCGTTGTGCTTGACGGAGATCTTGAAGTCGTGGAAGTCGTGTTCCTCGAACAGGCTGGCTTCCCAGACGGCGCTCTCGACGAGCGCCTCCGGGGTGGCCTTGCCGTACTTCTGCAGCAGGCTCGGCTCGAGCGAGCCGGCGTTGACGCCGATGCGGAGGGAGACGCCGGCTGCTTTGGCCGCGGCGGCGATCTTGCCGACCTGGTCGTCGAACTTGCGGATGTTTCCCGGGTTGACGCGCACGGCGGCACAGCCGGCGTCGATCGCGGCGAACACGTAGCTCGGCTGGAAGTGGATGTCGGCGATGACCGGGATCTGGCTCTTCATCGCGATGATCGGCAGCACCTCGGCGTCGTCGCGGCTGGGCACGGCGACGCGCACGATGTCGCAGCCGGATGCCGTCAGCTCGGCAATCTGCTGCAGGGTCGCGTTGATGTTCGTGGTCGGTGTCGTCGTCATCGACTGCACGCTCACGCGCGCGTCGCCGCCGACGAGTACCTTGCCGACCTTGATCTGACGCGTCTTGCGACGCGGAGCGAGAACTTCAGGTACTTTGGGCATTCCCAGGTTGATTGCAGCCACGGCGACAGCTTACGCGGCGAGACCGGGCGAAATCTGAACGGATGCCGGATGACTCCCGACGGTCGGGGCCACCGCCGGAACGCATCGCCACCCCTACCCGATCGGCCCTCGGCCCGATCGGTCTTCTGAAGGAGATCCGCTATGAACCACAGTGCCGTGAACAGCAGCGACGTCGTCATCCTCGCGGGCTCGCGCACACCGCAGGGTCGGGTGAACGGGCAGCTCTCAGGCCTCACCGCCGTGCAGCTGGGAACCGCTGCCATCACCGGGGCGCTCGCCCGCGCCGGCGTGACACCCGATCAGGTGCAGTTCGTGCTTATGGGCCAGGTCCTGCAGGCCGGCTCCGGCCAGAACCCGGCCCGGCAGAGCGCGATCGGCGCCGGCATCCCGTGGAACGTTCCGGCAATGACACTGAACAAGGTGTGCCTCTCGGGGTTGGCCGCCGTGATCGACGCGGCCCGGATCATCCGTCTCGGTGAAGCGGATGTCGTCGTGGCCGGCGGCCAGGAATCGATGTCGAACGCCCCGCACCTGCTGCCCGGCTCGCGCACGGGCTGGGCCTACGGCAGCGTCACCATGCTTGACCACGCCGCCAGCGACGGGCTGACGGATGCTTTCGACGGCCTCTCTATGGGCCTTTCCACCGAGCATGTCAACGGGCGGCTCGGCCTGCTTCGGGCGGACCAGGATGCCATCGCGGCCGCCTCGCATCAGCGCGCCGCCGCCGCCGTCGAGAACGGCGTCTTCGACGACGAGATCACCCCGATCAGCGTTCCGCAGCGGAAGGGCGAGCCGCTCCTGGTCGCCACGGACGAGGGTGTGCGCGGCGACAGCACCACGCAGACGCTGGGCCGGCTGCGCCCGGCCTTCACCGAGGACGGCACCGTCACGGCCGGCAACTCGTCGCCGCTGAGCGACGGTGCCAGCGCCCTCGTGCTGTGCAGCCGCCGCTTCGCCGACGACAATGAGCTCAGCTGGCTGGCGGTGGTGGAGTCCTCCGGCCAGGTCGCCGGACCCGACAACTCGCTGCACTCACAGCCGGCGAACGCGATCCACCGCGCGTTGGAGCGCCAGGGCTGGGCGGCCAACGAGCTCGACCTGGTCGAGATCAATGAGGCCTTCGCCGCGGTGTCGCTCGAATCGACCCGGGAGCTCGGCCTCTCCCCCGAGCAGGTCAACATCCACGGCGGCGCGATCGCCCTCGGGCATCCGATCGGGGCCTCGGGCGGCCGCCTCGCGCTGCACGCGGCGCTTGAGCTGGCCCGGCGCGGCACCGGTAAGGCCGCCGTCGCCCTCTGCGGCGGCGGCGGCCAGGGTGAGGCGCTGCTGCTCTCGCGCTAACGCCCGTACCGGACGCCGCTCGCAGACGCCGAGAGTCGCCGTTTTTGCCCAGTTGACCTGGCGGAACGGCGACTCTCGGCATTTTCGGCGAATCTCGGCGAATCTCGCCGGGCAGAGCCGCGGGGAGCTGCGCCGGGACGCGCCGCGGATCAGCCGAAGATGTTGATCGGTTTGACGATGTCCGCGTAGATCAGCAGCAGGCTCATGGCGCCGAGCACCACCACGACGGCGAAGGTGAGCGGCATCAGTTTCGCCGTGTCGACGGGGCCCGGGTCGGGGCGTCTGAACAGCTTGGCGATCTGACGCCGCAACCCTTCCCAGAGCGCGCCGGCGACGTGTCCGCCGTCGAGCGGCATCAGCGGCACCAGGTTGAACACGAACAGGGCCACGTTGAGCGAGGCCAGGAGCCCCAGCATGCTCGCGATCTTGCTGTTCACCGGGATGGCGTCGATGCTGGCGATCTCGCCGGCGACGCGGCCGACCCCGACCACACTGATCGGGCCGTTGGGGTCGCGCTCCCCCGGTCCGAAGGCCGCGTTGGCGATATCGATCATGCGCTGCGGCAGGTTCGCGATCATGTGCACGACCGCGCCGATGTTCTCGCCCACCGCGGGCAGCACGGCGGTCGCCGGCTGCGGCACGAACTCGCCAGCCGGGCCGATTCCGACGAAGCCGACCTCCTGAGTCCTCGGCTCGCCGGCGGCATCCTCTTCGATCTCGCCGTCGGCATCGCTCACGTAGCGTTCGGTGAGTTTCGGGGTGATGGTCAGGGTCTGCTGGGTGCCGTTGCGTTCGACGACGGTGGCAAGCGGGATGCCCGGCGACTCGCGAATGATCTCGGTGGACTGGTCCCAGCTGTCGATCGGGGTGCCGTTCATGCTGACCAGGCGGTCGCCCGGCTGCAGGCCGGCCGCGGCGCCGGGCGCCTTCTCGTCGGTCGGTTCGCAGGTCTGCCGGGTGCTCGTGGCCGGCAGCACGCACTCGGACACGCTGCCGACGCTGGTGCTGGCCTGGGCCGTTCCGAAGCCCATCAGGAGCACGGCGAAGAGCACGACCGCGATGAGGAGATTCATCGTGGGCCCGCCGAGCATGATGATGACACGCTTGAAGACGGGCAGGCGGTAGAACGCGCGGTGCTCCTCGCCCTCACCGATGGTGTCGGCGCTGGACTGGCGGGCGTCGTCGACCATGGTGGCCATGGCGCCGGGCTTCTTCTCCGGTTCACCCTCCTGCACCAGCTGGTTGAAGAAGCCAGTGCTGGATGCCTGCACTCTGCCGCCCTTTTTGGCGGGCGGGAACATGCCGATCATGGCGATGTAGCCGCCGAGCGGGATGGCCTTCACGCCGTACTCGGTCTCGCCCTTGCGACGGGACCATAGGGTGGGCCCGAAACCGATCATGTACTGGGTGACCTTGACGCCGAAGAGCTTGGCGGGAAGCAGGTGCCCGATCTCGTGCAGGCCGATGGACAGGGCAAGGCCGACCACGACGATCAGAACGCCCAGAATATACAGCAGCACGGTTTCCACAGTCGTAGATTACCCACTCCACCCTGCGAGGGCGCTGGCTGTTCCCCCTGCAAGGTGTGGTTTGCTTGACTTTACGGATCCACGAGGAGGTTCCCTCTGTCCAAGCCACACGCCGTCGGTCCCATCGGCATCAGCCTGGCCGACCGTTTTCGTATCGACGCTCTGCTCGGAACGGGCGGGATGGCATCCGTTTACCGGGCCACCGACCTCTTTCTGGGGCGTACGGTCGCCGTGAAGCTGTTCCGTCTCGACACGGCCGACGACGCCGGGCCCGAGCGCCAGAGCGGCGAGGTCACGGTGCTCGCGAGCCTCAACCACTTCGCCCTGGTCACCCTGTTCGACGCCGGCACGGCCGTGATCGACGGAGTCTCGCGCACTTACATCGTGATGGAGCTCGTGGACGGCACGGACCTGCGCAGCAAGATCGCCGACGGGGCCCTGCACCCCGACGAGGTGGCAGCCATGGGCGCCGACCTCGCGGAGGCGCTGCACTACGTGCACGCGCGGGGCATCATCCACCGCGACATCAAGCCCGCGAACGTGCTGCTCGCACCGTCGGGCTTCCCCGGCCGCGCCATGCATGCCAAACTCGCCGACTTCGGCATTGCCCGTCTCTTCGACGCGACCCGCCTCACGGCGACCGGGTCTCTGCTCGGCACGGCCGGCTACCTCAGCCCCGAACAGGCACTCGGCAACACCATCGGCCCGCCCAGCGACGTCTACTCGCTCGGACTCGTGCTGCTCGAATGCCTCACTGGCGAGCGCGCCTTCACCGGAACGGCGATCGAATCGGCAATGGCCAGGCTGCAGCGGCAGCCGCACATCCCGGCCCATCTCGGCCAGCGCTGGGCCGCTGTTCTGGGCGGCATGACCATCCGCGAGCCGGCCGACCGACTCAGCGCGGGTGACGCAGCCGTGCAGCTGCGACGCCTGGTCAGCGGGGAGAACGTCGCCGATGTCACCGCAGTCACCGTGGCAATGGGGGCTCCGGGGGCCACCGAGCTTCTGGAACCCACCGCCGATCTGGGCGCCAACGAGCTGTTGGAGCCCACTGCCGTCCTGGGCGCCACCGAAACCCTCGAGCCCACCGCGGCCCTCAGGGCCGCGACCCTCGAGCCGACTGCGGTTCTGGCCGTCACGAAGGTCATCACTGCCCCGAAACCCGGCGCGGATTCCCCCACCGAGTTTCTGACGCCGGCCGGCGCTCCGGCCCGCTCACCGGGCCGCGCGGCGGAACGGTCCCCGGGTAGCGCCCGTGGCACCACCATCGCTCCCGCGTGGCGCCGGCCCCGAGTGCTCGCCTCGCTCGGAGTCCTGGCCGCGCTCATTCTGCTCGCCGTGGTGGTCTTCACCCCGCGGGTGGCTGAACCGGCCACGCCCGCCGCTACCTACCCGGCCGTCGACGGCTCCCTCGGCACCAATCTGAAGCGACTCCAGGAAAGCGTGACGCCATGATGCCTCGGGCCCGCCTAACACTCGCACTGGCCGCGGTCACGCTCGTCGCGTCCACCCTGACCGGGTGCGGGAGCACACCTCCCGACCTGCAGCAGAGCACCGCAACCGAGTTGCAGGCCGGTGTGCGGAACGTCACAGCGGCCGCCGCGGCCGGCGACTTCGAGGCCGCCCAGGCCTCGCTCGAGGCCGTCCAGGCCGACCTGCTGACCGCGGCCGCGGCGGACGGGGTGAGCGCCGCCCGTGCTGCCGACATCCAGTCAGCCCTCAACCTGGTGTCCGCGGACCTGACCGCCGCGATCGAGGCGAGCAAGCCGGAGCCGACCGTGGCCCCGGTTCCAGCCCCGAGCCCGACGTCCGTTGACAACGGCAACGACAAGGACGACGGTAAATGCAAGAAGAACGACGACGGCTGCGACGACGAGGACTAGCGTCGGCCTCAATTCAGGAGGATACATGCCCCAGCAACTGATCGTCGGCGCCGGCATGGTCGGACGACCGCTCGCCGAGCGTCTGATGATTCGAGGAGACCAGGTGACCGTCGGAACACGCTCCGGCGCGGCGGCACCCGGGGTAGAATCTGTCGTGCTGAACGCGAGCGACGCCCAGACCTTCACCCGGGCGGCAACCGGCATGTCGACGATCTTTCTGTGCATCAACCCGCGGTACACCGACTGGCCCACCCAGTGGCCGCCGGTCATCGACGCGGCGCTGACGGCGGCATCCGTCACCGGCGCCCGCCTGGTGATGATGGGCAATCTCTACCCGTACGGGTCTCCGACCGGGCCGATGACCGAGCATTCGCCGGAAACGACCACCGAGACGAAGGGGCTCGTGCGCAAGGAGCTCTGGCACCGGGTGAGGGACGCGCACGACCGCGGCGAGATTCGGGCCGTCGAGGTGCGGGCGAGCGATTATTTCGGGCCGGGCGTCGTCGGCACTGCGCATCTCGACGACCGGTTCTTCAGAGCCATCCTGGAATCGAAGACCGCCCGGGTCGTGGGCCGGCCCGGGCGCGTGCACAGCTGGAGCTACCTGCCCGACATCGTGACAACTCTCGTGGCCGCCGCCGACTACCGGGGCGACTGGGGCCGCCTCTGGCATGTGCCGAGCACGGCCATCACCCGTGACGACATCGCCGCCCAGCTCAACCGCCGCTACGGCACGCACGGCACGGTGGCGGGCTACCCGCAGTGGCTGCTCAAATCGCTCGGCGCGCTGAACCCGATGATGCACGAGATCTGGGCCTCGAGCTATCAGCTCAGGGTGCCGTACATCATCGATTCCGCCGAAACCGAGCGCGAGCTCGGCGTCGGCAAGACCCCGTGGCCGGATGCCCTCGCCGCCACCGCGGACAGTTACCGCAGCTCAGGCGACACGGCCTAAGCTGCGTGGCCGGCTTTCTCAGCGGGCGAGGAGCTTGTCCGCCGCGGCGCGGGCCCACGCCTCGGCGCCGACGAGCGACTCGCGTGTGAGCGGGCCGTCCTGCTCGTGCCGTTCGACGACACGCTGGATGGTGTCGACGATGTCCAGAAACCCGATGGTGCCGGCGTGGAAAGCTGCCACGGCCTGCTCGTTCGCCGCGTTGAACACCGCGGGGTAGGTGCCGCCCGCGCGCCCGACCTGCTTGGCCAGGTCGACGGCCGGGAAAGCCGTCGTGTCGAGGGGCTCGAAGGTCCAGTCCTGCGGGATGGTCCAGTCGATCGGGGTGCCGACCGCCGCGACGCGGTTCGGCCAGTCCAGCCCGAGCGAGATCGGCAGACGCATATCCGGCGGGGACGCCTGGGCGATCGTCGATCCGTCGATGAATTCCACCATGGAGTGCACGACGGACTGCGGGTGCACGACCACATCGATGCGCTCGTATTCCACGTCGAAGAGCAGGTGCGCTTCGATCACCTCGAGGCCCTTGTTGACGAGGGTGGACGAGTTGGTCGTGACGACGAGCCCCATCTCCCAGGTAGGGTGCGCGAGCGCCTCGGCCGGCGTGACGTCGGCGAGCTGCCCGCGTCGTCGGCCACGGAACGGGCCCCCGGATGCCGTCAGCACCAGGCGTCGCACCTCGCCGGCCGTTCCCGAGCGGAGCGCCTGCGCGATGGCGGAGTGCTCGGAGTCGACGGGCACGATCTGTCCCGGCGCCGCCAGCGACTTCACCAGGTCGCCGCCGACGATGAGCGATTCCTTGTTGGCCAGGGCCAGCGTGCGACCGGCTCGCAGGGCGGCGAGAGTCGGCCCGAGGCCCACCGAGCCCGTGATGCCGTTGAGCACCACGTCGGCCTCGACGTCGCGCACGAGCTCTTCGGCCTCGTCCGCGCCGAGCGCCGTGTGCTCGACCTCGAACTCGGCGGCCTGCGCCTCGAGCATCGTCCTGTTGTTGCCGGCGGAGAGCCCGACCACCTCGAACCGGGTGGGGTTGGCCTTGATCACATCGAGGGCCTGGGTTCCGATCGAGCCGGTCGACCCGAGAATTACAACTCGTCTGCGCATCCTGCAATTTTAGGTGGCGCCGCCGCCTTTCGTGGCGGGGCGGGCCGTGGCGGTAGGGTCCAAGGATGACCGGTTCCAAAGAAGATTCCCAGGATGCAACTCCCGTCGACCTGTCGGCGGAGGAATCGGAGCGCACGAAGCGCCCCGGATTCGTCTACTTTCTCGGTTACGGCATCATGGCGCCGATCGCCCGGCTGGTATTCCGCCCCACCATCATCGGCCGGGATAACATCCCGCGCAGCGGCCGCGTCATCCTGGCCAGCAACCACCTGTCGTTCATCGACAGCATCGTGATTCCGCTGGTCGCACCTCGGCGCGTGCAGTTCCTGGCCAAGTCCACCTACTTCACCGGCACCGGGTTCACGGGTTTCGTCTCGCGCACCTTCTTCACCTCGATCGGAGCGGTCGGGGTCGAACGCGGCGCGGGGCAGGCCGCCCAGGACGCTCTCGACGCCGGCCGCAACATCCTCGAATCCGACAGCGCGTTCGCGATCTACCCGGAGGGAACCCGTTCCCTCGACGGCCGCCTGTACAAGGGCCGCACGGGCGTGGCATGGCTCGCCCTCACCACGGGGGCCGTCGTGGTTCCGGTCGGGCTGATCGGCACACAGGAGATCCAGCCGGTGGGAGCGAAATTCCCGCGCATCCGCAAGGTCACGGTCACCTTTGGCGAGCCCCTCGACCTGAGCCGCCACGGTTCCGCCGAGTCCGGCAAGGCACGGCGCGGCGCGACCGACGAGATCATGGCCGCGATCCACGCCCTGTCCCGTCAGGAATTGGCCGGCCGGTACAACGAGTCGCCGCCCTCGGGAACCCTGCAAAAGATCGCCGACCGGGTCTTCCCGCGCGAACGCGTCTAGCCGCTTTCGGACCGGCCGAGCCGAGCATCCGTCGCCCGGAAACACCGCGGAAACGGGCGCGACCTAAGCTGGGGTCATGTCTGACACGTATTCGGTACCCCAGGAGCGCAAGCTCGTCACCGCCCTTCCCGGCCCCAAGTCGGTCGAATTGCAGGAACGCCGCCTGCGCGCGGTTTCCCGCGGTGCGGGCACGCTGGCGAACATCTATATGGATCACGGAGCGGGAGCGATCCTCGTCGACGTCGACGGCAACCAGATCATCGACCTCGGCTGCGGCATCGGCGTGACCACCATCGGTCACGCGAACGACGAGGTGGCCGCGGCCGCCGCGGCGCAGGCCGCCAAGCTCACCCACACCCTGTTCACCGTCACCCCGTACGAGAACTACGTGGCCGTCGCGGAGAAGCTCGCCGAGATCACCCCCGGCGACTTCGAGAAGCGCTCCATCCTGGTGAACACCGGCGCGGAAGCCGTCGAGAACGCCGTGAAGATCGCCCGCAAGTTCACCGGCCGGCGCGCCATCGTTGCGCTCGACCACGCGTTCCACGGTCGCACCAACCTGACCATGGCGATGACTTACCGCCCCTGGCCCGAGCGCGCCGGAATGGGACCGTTCCCCGGCGAGATCTACAGCGTGCCGACCAGCTACCCCTACCGTGACGGCCTGACCGGCGAAGAAGCCGCCGAGAAGACCATCGACTACATCAACACCCACATCGGCGCCACCGAGATCGCGGCCTTCTTCATCGAGCCGATCCAGGGCGACGGCGGCATCGTCATCCCCGCCCCCGGATTCTTCAAGCGCCTGAGCGAATTCTGCACCGAGCACGGCATCGTCTTCGTCTCCGACGAGATCCAGGCCGGCATCGCCCGCACCGGCGCCTGGTACGGCATCGAGCACCACAACGTGGTGCCGGACCTCGTCACCACCGCCAAGGGCATCGCCGGCGGATTCCCGCTCGCCGCCGTCACCGGCCGCGCCGACATCATGGACTCTGTGCAGCCCGGCGGCATCGGCGGAACCTTCGGCGGCAACCCGGTCTCGACCGCGGCCGCCCTCGCCGTCTTCGACCTGATCGAGCGAGACGACCTCCTCGGCGAGGCGCGGCGCGTCGAGAAGGCCCTCTGGGCACGCATCGGCGACTGGCCGAAGCGGTTCGCGGTCGTGGGCGACGTGCGCGGCAAGGGTGCGATGTTCGGGGTGGAGCTCGTTCACCCGGGCACGAACACACCGTACCCCGAGGCTCTCACCGCGATCATCAAGCACGCGACCACCAACGGCGTCATCGTGCTGGATGCCGGCAGCTGGGACTCGGTGCTGCGCATCATGCCGTCGGTCGTCATCTCCGAGGCGCTGATCGACGATGCCGCCTCCGTTATCGAGGAAACCCTCGCCGCCTTGTCCGGCCCGTAGCACCGATAGAACCCCGGGTAGGTGGCGGCGAGCGTGCGGCGGAAGCCGTCTGATCGCCGCCGCAGGGAGCACGGCCACCGACCGCACGTTGCGGTGACCGGGTCGGCGTCACACCTCAGTATCGGCGAGCGCCACCGTCTGCGGCTGGTGAATGACGGGGAAGTTCACGGATGCGCCGATGAAACAGAGGCCGGCGGCCTCCGCGTGCAGGGACTGCGCGAGTTCGACCTGGCCGGGGTCGGCAACCGTGACGCGCGGTCGCAGGGTCACCTCGGTGAAGTGGCCGCCACCATCCGTCGTCTGGGCCATCGACCCGGTCGCGTCGTCGGTATAGTCGACGACCTGCACGCCGTGCTTCACGGCGACGTGCAGGTAGCTCATCAGGTGGCATTCGCTGAGGGCGGCCAGCAGCAGTTCCTCCGGGTTCCAACGGTCGGCGTCCCCGTGGAAGGTCGGATCGGCCGATGCACTTATCGGCTCCTTGCCGGGGGCGGTGATCAGGTGATCCCGGCCGTAGTCCCGGTAGCTGCTCGTGCCGGTGCCTCGGTTGCCTGTCCAGGCGATGTTCACGGCGTAGTGGTGGTGTGCACCGATCACGGCGCCTCCTTCGATTTGCGCGGCTCTGCGGGCCGATTCGCGGCCGACAACGGGCCGTAACACGGCCAGGGAACCGATTGTCGCAGCAATTCGCCGCGCCTCCCGTCGCATCGATCGGTAAACTGGTCAGATCATGACTGACACGCTGACGCCTTCGACCTCCCCGTCCACCCCCGCCGCACTGGTTTACACCGTGCCGCAGGAACGCAAGATCGTGACCGCGATCCCGGGTCCGCGCTCGAAAGAACTCCAGCAGCGCAGGCTCGCCGTCGTCTCCGGCGGCGTCGCATCCGCTTTGCCCGTCTACATCGCCAAGGCGAACGGCGCCATCCTCGTCGACGTCGACGGCAACCAGTTCATCGACCTGGGCGCCGGCATCGGTGTGACCACGATCGGCCACACCGAGACCAGCGTGGTCGCGGCCGCCGTCGAACAGACCCAGGACTTCATCCACACCCTCTTCACCATCACGCCCTACGAGGAGTATGTGCGCGTCTGCGAGCTTCTCGCCGAGCACACCCCCGGCTCCTGGCCGAAGAAGTCGGTGCTGATCAACTCGGGCGCCGAGGCCGTCGAGAACGGTGTCAAGATCGCCCGCAAGCATACCGGCCGCCGCGCCGTCGCCGTGCTCGACCACGCTTACCACGGTCGCACGGTGCTGACCATGGCCATGAACTACAAGGCCATGCCCTACGCCACCGGCTACGGCCCCCTCGCCAGCGATGTCTACCACGCCCCCAGCTCCTACCCGTATCACGACGGTCTGAGCGGGGCGGATGCCGCGGCGCGCACGATCGCGTACCTCGAGAAGGTCGTCGGACCCACCGACCTGGCTTGCCTGGTCGTCGAGCCCATCCAGGGTGAGGGTGGCTTCATGGTTCCGGCCGAGGGCTACTTCAACGCCCTGCAGACCTGGTGCACCGCGAACGGCGTCGTCATGATCGCAGACGAGATCCAGAGCGGCATGGCCCGCACCGGCAAGTACTACGCCAGCGAGCACTTCGGCTGGACCCCCGACCTCGTGCTCACCGCCAAGGGCATCGCCGGCGGCATGCCGCTGGCCGCCGTCACCGGCCGCGCCGAGATCATGGATTCCTCGCAGCCCGGCGGCCTCGGCGGAACCTTCGGCGGTAACCCGGTCTCCTGCGCAGCGGCCATAGCGGTCTTCGAGTCGATTGAGCGAGGCGATCTGCTCGCCGAGGGTGTGCGTATCGAGAACACCCTGCGCGCCGGCCTCGGTTCTCTCAAGGAGAAGTACGACATCATCGGCGAGATCCGCGGTCGCGGCGCCATGATCGCCATCGAACTCGTGCAGCCGGGCACCGGTGACACGGAGAAGGCGCCGAACGCCGCCGCAGTGTCCTCCATCGCCGCCTACGCCGCCCAGCACGGCGTGTTGCTGCTCACCGCCGGAACCTACGGCAACGTGCTGCGCTTCCTCCCGAGCCTGGCCGTGAGTGATGCCCTCCTGAACGATGCCCTCTCGGTCATCGACGACGCCATCGCCGCGCTTTAGGCGCGAAGCACACACCGTGACAACGACATTCGAGGTGCCAATCCACGCCGGGCAGACGTTCTTCGTCCCCGATGCGGTCGAACTGGCCGTGGTCGAGCGCAGCGGCTTCATCGAATCGAGGCATGCCGGCAGCGCGGTCGTGCTCACCAGCGAGGGCGCGGTCCTACGCGCCCTCGGCGATGTGACCACCCCGATCTTTCCGCGGTCGTCGATGAAGCCCTTCCAGGCCATCGCCGTGATGGCCAGCGGGGTCACCCTGCGCGGGGAAGACGCCGCCATCGCGACCGCCAGCCACACCGGAACGCAGCGCCACGCCGACCTCGTGCGCGGGCTCCTCGCCCGCGCCGGCATCCCCGAGACGGCGCTCGCCTGCCCGGCGGCCTGGCCGGACGACTCCCCCACCCGCGACGCCCTGGTGCGACTGGGGGCCGCCAAGGCCCCGATCTACATGAACTGCTCGGGCAAGCACGCCGCGATGCTCGTGGCCTGCCAGCAGAACGGCTGGGCGCTGTCTGGATACTTGGAGCCGGCGCATCCGTTGCAGAAGCGCATTCTCGACGTGGTGGAGCGCTTCACCGGCGAGCGGCCGTCGGCGTCGGGCATCGACGGATGTGGCGCGCCGGTTCACGCGCTGTCCCTCACCGCTTTGGCACGCGGCATCGCCCGCATCGCCACGTCCAAGTCAAACTCGCCGTTCGCGATCTACCGCGAGGCCGGCTTCCTCGGCGAGGCAATACGGCAGAACGGCTGGGTCATCGCCGGACCCGGCATGCCCGACACGGTCGTGATCGACCGCCTCGGACTGTTCGTGAAGACCGGCGCGGAGGGCATCTGCGTCGCCTCCGCCGCCAACGGCACGACGGTCGCCCTCAAGATTCTCGACGGCAGCCTGCGGGCAACCACCATCGTGGCCCTGCGTCTGCTTGCGGACTCCGGTGCGATCGCACACAGCGACGTCGAGGCCATTCTGCCCGAGCTGCACCTGATGGTGCTGGGCGGTGGGCTCCCGGTCGGGGAGATCCGCGCCAGCTACGTGTAGGGCGCGGGCCGGGAGTCAGCCCAGTTTTGCCAGCCGCTTCTCCTTGGCCGCCCGGGATACCTGGGCGGTGACCACGATCACCAGGGCGAAAATGAACACCGCCGACGCGATCACGTTCGCCTCGGCCGGGATCCCCCGGGCTGCGGACACGTAGATGTACTTGGGGAACGTGGTGACGGCGCCGGAGTTGAAGTTGGTGATGATGAAGTCATCGAAGCTCAGCGCGAAGGAGAGCAGCGCGGCCGCCAGGATGCCGGGCAGCAGGAGCGGAAAGGTGATCCGCGCGAACACCTGGGTTGCCGAGCCGTAGAGGTCTCGGCCGGCCTCCTCGAGCGCGGGGTCGAGGCTCGCGACACGCGCCTTGACCGTCACCACCACGAAGCTGATGCAGAACATAGTGTGAGCCAGAATGATCGTAGACATGTCCTTCGGAACGCCGAGCGACAAGAACTGCGCGGCCAGGCCGGCGCCGAGCACGACTTCCGGCGTGGCCATCGGCAGGAACAGGAGCAGGCTCGTCTGCGACCGGAACCGGAACCGGTACCGCACGAGGGCGATCGCGATCATGGTGCCGAGCGTGGTCGCGGCCACCGTGGCCACCACGCCGATCAGGATGCTGTTGCCGAACGCCTCGCAGACGGCGCCGTTCTGCACTTGGCACACGTTCAGCCACTTGTCGAAGGTGAACCCGCGCCAGGTGATGTTGGACTTGAGCGAGTCGTTGAACGAGAACACGAACGTGTAGACGATCGGCACCATCAGGAAGATCAGCGCCAGCACCGTGTAGAGCGGCAGCAACCACTTGCCCAGGGAGATTTTCACAGCAGCTCCTCCGTGCCCGACCGTTTGACGTAGACGCTCACGATCACCAGGATCACCGACATCAGGATGATCGACAGCGCGGCCGCCGCCGGATAATTCTGCAGCACCAGGAAGTTGGCCTCGATCACGTTACCGATCATCTGGGTGTCCGGTCCGCCGAGGAAGTCCCGGCTCGCGTTGATGTAGTCGCCGGCCGCCGGGATGAAGGTCAGCAGGGTTCCGGCCACGATGCCGGGCATCGACAGCGGGATCGTGATCCTGCGGAACACGTCGAACGGATGCGCGTAGAGGTCGCTGCCGGCCTCGAGGTAGCGCAGGTCGAGCCGTTCGAGCGTCGTGTAGAGCGGCAGGGTCATGAACGGGATGAAGTTGTAGGTGAGCCCGAAGATGACGGCGAAAGCAGTGCCCGTGAAATGGGCATCCGGTGCCAGCAACGACAGAGCCTTGAGCGAGGTGATCACGAACGACTCGTCGGACAGGAGCTGCTTCCAGGCCAGGGTGCGCAGCAGGAAGCTGATGAAGAACGGGGCGATCACCAGCACCAGCATGAGGCTCTGCAGCAACGGCCAGGGCCGCGCCTTCACGCCGATGAAGTACGCCAGCGGGTAGCTGAACACCAGGGCGAGCAGCGTGGCGATCAGCGCGTAGCCGAAGGAGCGCATGATGTGCGGCCAGTAGGCCGTGATCACGTCGACGTAGTTCTCCCAGCGGAAGGCGTAGGAGTACTGGCCGACGTCGCCGAATTCCGAGGGGGCCTGAAACGACGTCAGCAGCAGCGAGACGAGGGGGGCCAGAAAGAACAGCACCAGGTAGAGGATGCCCGGCAACAGCAGGAGCAGCGCGATCGGGCTCTTCCGACGCGGCGCCGGTTCGGGCGCGGTGGTGCTGGTGGAGAATGCCGCGAACGCCACCCTAGGCTCCCTCAAGCTCCGTGAGCAGGGAGGAGCGTTTCTGGGTCGCGATGCTCCGGGTGCTGTCGTCCGCCTCGAAACGGGGCTCCGCCGAGGCGTCGTCCTCGAGCCCGAAGCCGTGTTCGATGTTCCAGTCCAGCCAGACCTCGGACCCCTCATGGGCGACGGGGCCGAACGCCATGTTCTGCGCGAAGACGATGAGGGTGCCGACGCCGACGACCTCGACCAGGTACTGGGTGCTGACCCCGCTGAACGAGACGTCGATCACCCGGCCGGGACCCATCAGGTTGCGGGCGACGTCGGCGACGGGCTCGGTCACGTGCAGGGTCAGCTTCTCCGGGCGGACGCCGATCGTGACCTCGCCGGTGTGCCGGTGCGCGCGCGCCGCCGGAACCACGATTTTCTGGCCGGCCACGGCCACGGAGATGGCCTCGCTCGTGCTACCGACCACGGGGCCGGTGAACAGGTTCGACTGGCCGAGGAAGTTAGCGACGAACGCCGTGCGCGGCAGCTCGTAGAGTTCCTCGGGGGCGCCCATCTGCTCGATCCGGCCCTTGTTCATGACCGCGACGGTATCGGCCATGGTCATGGCCTCCTCCTGGTCGTGGGTGACGTGCAGAAACGTGAGGCCGACCTCCTCTTGGATGGTCTTGAGCTCGAGCTGCATCTGGCGCCGCAGCTTCAGGTCGAGCGCGCCGAGGGGCTCGTCGAGCAGCAACAGGGCCGGCCGGTTGACGATCGCGCGGGCGAGGGCCACGCGCTGCTGCTGTCCGCCGGAGAGCTGTTGCGGGCGGCGGGCGGCGAGGTGGTCCAGTTCCACCAGGCGGAGCGCCTCGTGAGCCTTGGCGACCGGGTCGTCCATCCGCCGGCGGCGCAGCCCGAAGGCGACGTTCTCCAACACTGTCATGTGCGGGAAGAGGGCATAACTCTGGAACACCGTGTTGACCGGACGCTGGAAGGATTTCTGGTTCGTCACATCCGTGCCCCCGATCAGGATGCGCCCGGCCGTCGGTTCCTCGAGGCCGGCCACCAAGCGCAGGGTGGTGGTCTTGCCGCAGCCGGACGGGCCGAGCAGCGCGAAGAACGACCCCGCGGGGATCTTCAGGTCGAGATGTTCGATAGCGGTGAAGCCCGGGAACCTCTTCTGGATACCCACCAGCTCCAGGTCGGCCCCCGCGCTGGCGAATTCTCCGTTGGCCATCCCTACGAGCCCAGCAGGATGCCCTGGAAGGCGGCGTCGTACTTTTGCTCCTCCGCGCCGGTCAGGGTGCGGAAGACGCGAGCCTTGGCCAGGGTCGTGTCGTCCGGGAAGATCAGCTGGTTGTTCGCGAGCTCGGGGTCGATCGCCATCGCGGCTTCCTTGGCGCCGGCGACGGGGGTGATGTAGTTCACGTAGGCGGCGACCTCGGCGGCGACGGCCGGGTCGTAGTAGTAGTCGATGAGTTTCTCGACATTCTTCTTGTGCGTGGAGCCGATCGGCACCAGAAAGTTGTCGTTCCAGAGGGTGCCGCCCTTGTCGGGGACCACAAACTCCCATTTGTCCCCGTTCTCGGCGTTGAGCTGCACGATGTCGCCGGACCAGACGATGGCGGCGAGGGTGTCCTCGTTGATGAGGTCTTCCTTGTACGCATTGCCCTTGATGTTGCGAACCTGGCCATCGCCGACCTGTTTCTCCAGCACGTCGATCGCGGCGAAGAACTCGTCGTCGCCCCAGTCGCCCGCGATGTCGACACCCATGTCGAGCATGATCAGTCCCATGGTGTCGCGCATCTCGGACAGAACGCCGACCCGGCCCTTGAGGTCGGAGCTCCACAGGTCCTCGACCGAGGCGATGCCGTTCGGAAGTTTCTCCTTGTTCCAGCAGATGCCGGCGAACCCGCCCTGCCACGGCACGCTCATCTTGCGGCCGGGGTCGAAGCCCACGTCTTTCAGGGACGGGAGCAGGTTTTTCAAGTTGGGGATGTTGGCCTGGTCGAGTTCCTGGGTGTAGCCGAACCGGATCCAACGGCCGACCATCCAGTCGGTCAGGCAGACGGTGTCGGCGCCGATGTCCTGGCCGAGGGCGAGCTGGTCCTTGACCTTGCCGTAGTAGGTGTTGTTGTCGTCGACGGCCTCGGTGTACTCGACCTTGATGCCGGTTTCGGCCGTGAACGCATCCAGTGTGGGGTAGTCGCCGGCGTCATCGACGTCGATGTAGAGCGCCCAGTTGTCCCAGCGCACGAGCTTGCTGCTGTCGGACTCGTCGGGGGCGGCGGTGGGCTTCGTGGCCCCTCCGGTCGAGCATGCGGCGAGCGCCAGGGCTGCGGCCCCGCCACCGGCTCCGGCGAGCAGAGCGCGGCGCCCCATCGTGGTCGCCCGGGCCTGACGGACCAGCTGAGCGATCATGGGATCTGCGGGCAACGGCCTGGGCTTCATGGTCGGGTCTCCTTGCACTTCTCAGCGGATGAGCTCTCACAGCTTTCATTGCGAGTTGCTAGATACTTGCACAGGAGCGCCCCCTGCGCACCCAAGAGTGACCGAATCGTTAATTTTTGGTCAGATCACGCACGAAATCAGCACTCTATGCCGACACTCTCAATCGAAATGAGCTGTTCGGCGGCGGTAGGATTTCGCTCAGGCCAGAGTGGTCCACCGCCCGGAGGTCCACCACTGAGGGTTTGAACCGGTTCGACGGAGATTTTCACCATAAAGGCCGTTTTTGGCCCAAAAAACGATTTTTGAATCAAAATCTCCGTCGAATTCGTTAGACAAGGGAGCGCCATGAAGGTCGCAGTTCCGGCAGAAATCAAGAACAACGAGTTCCGGGTGGCGATCACCCCGGCCGGCGTACACGACCTCGTGGCGCACGGGCACGAGGTGTTGATCGAAACGGGGGCCGGGCTCGGCTCCGGGCTCAGCGACGAGAGCTATGCGGCGGCGGGCGCGACGATCATGCCGGATGCCGCGTCAACCTGGGCCGCCGCCGACCTGCTGCTCAAGGTAAAGGAGCCCGTGGCGAGCGAGTACGGTTATTTCCGCCCCGATCTGCTGCTGTTCACCTACCTGCACCTGGCCGCGGAACCAGCCCTGACCCGTGCGCTGCTGGAGGGCGGTGTCACCTCGATCGCCTACGAGACCGTGCAGCTGCCGACGCGGGCGCTGCCGCTGCTCGCGCCGATGAGCGAGGTTGCGGGCCGCCTGGCACCCATCGTCGGCGCCAACGCGATGCTCAAGCCCAACGGCGGACCGGGCCTGCTCGTGCCCGGGGTGCCCGGAACGCATCCGGCTCGGGTCACTGTGCTCGGCGGCGGTGTGGCCGGCACGGCAGCCATGCAGGTCGCCCTCGGGCTCGGCGCCCAGGTGACCGTGCTCGACACCAACCTGTTCCGCCTGCGCGAAATCGACGCGCTGTACTACGGGCGGGTGCAGACCATCGCCTCGAACAGCTACGAGATCGACCGGGCGCTGGTGTTGTCCGACCTGGTGATCGGATCGGTCCTGATCCCCGGGGCCAGGGCCCCCAAGCTGGTCAGCAACGAGCTCGTGTCCCGGATGAAGCCGGGCAGCGTGCTCGTGGACATCGCTGTGGATCAGGGCGGCTGCTTCGCCGATTCCCACCCGACGACGCACGCCGATCCGACGTTCACTGTGCATCAGTCCCTGTTCTACTGCGTGGCGAACATGCCCGGGGCCGTGCCGAGCACGTCCACCTATGCGCTCACCAACGCCACGCTTCCCTATGTTCGGCTGATCGCGAACCGAGGCTGGAAGGACGCGCTCCGAACGGATGCCGCGCTCGCTTTCGGCCTGTCCACGGTCGGCGGCCTCATCACCAGCGGCCCGGTCGCGAGTGCGCACTCGCTGCCGCTCCGCGGTCTGGTGGACGCGCTGGCCTGATCCACGGCGGGACGGCGGCGGGGCCGGCACCGCTGAACTGTGCTGCGGGACTGTGCTGCGGGACTTCGCTCCGGGACTTCGCGGCCGGCGGCTACACGACCTGGGCCCGCAGCGTGGCCCGGTGCACGGCGCCGTCCGGGCGCAGTACCCACACCCGACCTCGGTTGGGTGCCAACGGCGGAGGCAGGTCCCGGCGTCGGCTGATGGCCCGGTAGTCGGCCAGGCTGCAGCCGTCGAAGACCAGGTCCGCGTGCGGGCGCAGGGCACCCAGCAGGGACCACTGCGCCTGCCACGCGTCCACGTCTCCGACGAAGGCGGTGCCTGATTGTGACTCGCTCAGCCGGAGCGACGCGCCTGCCTGCGCGGCCTCCGCCAGCTCGCCGTGGGACACCGCCGCGAGGTCGACGACCCGCGCGCCGGGGACCGTTCCCAGCACTGCGGCCGAGCGGGACGGCGAGTCCGACACGACGAGAAGGGTCTGCCCGGGCCGCCCCAGGAGCGCGGCGGCATCCGTGCGTGGCTCGATGTCCCGCTGCGCCGCGACATCCGGGATTGCACCGCTCTGCTCCGGCGCGAGGAGCTGGATGCGATGGTCCTGCCAGCTCCCGCCGCCGGGCGGAAGGCGGTCGTCGAACAGGGCAGCCACTCCTCCGAGCGCGACGTGCTCGGCGACATCGGGCAGGCGCAGCACCAGCCGTCTCTGGCACAGGGCAGGCAGGGACTGCAGCGATCCGGTGAGCCTTTGCGCGGCGATGACGATCCGCAGGCCGCCCTCCGCGCCGTCGCGGAGCAGCCCGGCGAGCAGTTCGAGGGCCGCCGGACGGTGCTCCTGGTCCCAGCGGGCATGCACGCTATCGAAGTCGTCGAGAAGCAGCAGCCTGGCAGCCGGACTCCCGCCGGCGTCGAGGCATTGGCGCGCCTTGACGAGGCAGTCCCACACCGCCTCGACGTCCGCTCCGAGCAGCACGGCATCTCCAACGGGCGCGAACCCCGCCGCGACCGACGCAAGCGCAGTTGACTTGCCCGAGCGGGGACCGCCGATCACGAGCAGGCTGCCCTCGGCGATCGGCTCGTAGCGGGCCACCCGGTAGCGCTGCAGTTCCGGCTCGTCGAGCAAGCCCAGCAGACCGCCGGGCGCGGCACGAGCGTCGGGAACGGCACGGTCGTGCCCGGCCGCCACCGCGGCGCCGCCGAACGCACTCTCGTCGGCCGCCGTTCCGCCCGCGACGAGGGCGAGGAGGTCCTCGCGGCTTACCGTCTGAGGCAGCAGGTCGAGCCAGGGGCGCCGAGGGTTCGGCGCATCGGCATCCGCGACTGCGAGGGAGCGGATCTCGCGCGGCGAGGTCGTCGCCACCTGGCAGAGCACGGGCCCCGAGGAGTCCGCGGCGATCAGGCAGCGGCCGGCTTGGTCCGCGCCGAGGGCCGCGGCCGCATCCGTGCCCAGCACCGCCACGCTGTCGGCGCGGTTGTTCACCCGCAGCGACACCCGCAGCGTGCAGTTGGCGAGCAGGGCGTCACGCACCACACCGGTGGGCCGCTGGGTGCAGAGGATCAGGTGCACGCCCAGCGACCGGCCCCGCGCGGCTATGTCGACGAACAGAGCGTGCAGGTCGGGGAATGCGGTGAGCATGGTCGCGAATTCGTCGACCACGATCACGAGCCGCGGAAGCGCCCCGCCGGCATCCTGCCTCCGCAGGTCCACGATGTCACGCGCGCCGGCACGCCCGAGTACGCGTTCGCGATACCGCAGCTCGGCGGCCAGGCTGGCCAGCGCCCGGGCGGCCTGGTGCACGTCCAGGTCGGTGATCAAACCCACGCAGTGGGGAAGGGCGCAGAGCGGGGCGAACGCGGCCCCACCCTTGAAATCGACCAGGAGGAACGTCACCTCGTCGGGGCCGGCCGCCGCCGCCATCGCCGCCACCCAGGTCACCAGCAGTTCGCTTTTGCCGCTGCCGGTCGTGCCGCCGACGACCGCGTGCGGCCCTGCCCCGACCAGGTCGAGCGACACCTCCCCCGCTTCTCCCACCCCGATGACGCAACGGAGGTTCGGCGATTGGGGCTGCCCATGCGGTGCCCGATACCCGGGCTGGAAGCCAGAGAGCTCACCAAGGGCAACGGATGCGGGGACTCGCCGCGCATTCTGGACCAATCCAGCCGCCGAGGCCCGGGCGCTTAGCACGCGGGCGACCACGATCGCCTGTTCGACGGTAATCAGCTCGGGCCGGAAGCCACTCCCCCAGGCGTGCACGCTGGAGCGCAGCACCTCAGCCCGGCCGGGACCCTGCACCCGCACGATGGTGTCGCAGCCCCACGGCAATTCGGCAAGAGTGCCGGCCAGGGCGACGACCAACCCCGACCCTTTGGGTGCCCCGCCCAGGGGTGCCCCGCCCGACGGCGCCTGGCAGATCACGAGGCGGCGGGCGCAGGACTGCCCGGTGTCATGCGGGAGGGCGACCGCCCATTCCCAACCGCGATCAGGCACGGTGAGTCCGACCTGGTCTGGAGCCAAGGAGCAGGCCAGCTGCACCAGCAGCCCGCGGGCCAGCGCCTGCCCGAGCGACAGCGGTCCGACGATGCCGATACCACCGCCGGCATCAGCGTCGATCGGTGCCTCGGTGAGCGTGGCCGCCCAGTCGCGCACGTCGCGATGCTCGTCGGAAGCGGCGCCACCGTCGAGGCGTAGCCCGCTGGGCACCGCACCGGAGCCCAGGCTCACGTCTGCTCCCGAACCGGTCCAACGGATGGCGGCGTGCGGGGCGGCGACGATGCTGTTGGCCGAGGGCGTGCGCCGCCAGTGCGCGCGAAGCAGCTCCTCATGGCGCAGGGCCACCTCGGCCCGCAGTGTCGCCAGTGCCTGCCCCTGGTCGAGAGCGTTGGTACGCCGGGTGCGGCGGCCCGTGCGCCGCGCGTCGAGCATGCCGGCCACGGCGATGACCGGGCCGAGCACCGCGAAGATCAGCACGAAAGCTGAGCCCGTGATCAGCCAGATTGCCCCGGCCGCGGCCAGCGGCGCCACGCTCGCGATGAGTGGGAAGCCAGGCGGCGGCAGGTCGGCCGGGCGGGTGGGGAGGGTCAGCGGGACATCGGCTCGGATCACCGCATCAGTCCATCACTCCGGGGCAGGCGCCACCGCGCGCGCCGGCATCGGTCCCGGGATGACGGCCGGCCGGGTTGGGGAGGGGCCGGCTGAGTGAGTCCGGATCGATCGGTTGCATCGCTCACAGCGTCGAACGAATTCGACGGAGAATCTCGTTTAAGACTGCTTTTGCAAAGTATTTCGGGCTGTTTTGGGCAAAATCTCGGCTCTCCTGCTGCTTCTGTGGGTTAAACCCGGCCGGGGAGCACTGGTTTGTGGCCGCCGAGGCTGAGCATGGCGAGGGCGATGAGGGCGTCGGGTGATTTGAAGCCGAAGGCGATTCGGGTAATGAGCCGGATCTTGGTGTTCATGGATTCGATGCGGCCGTTGGAGAGGCCGTGCTCGATCG
>NZ_SOGC01000050.1:0-57973 GCF_004402765.1 Cryobacterium sp. TMT2-17-1 | reverse complement strand
CATGCGTGATCAGGGCTGATCGTTCCGCGCCGAGCGCATCGAAGAACGTGCCCAGGGTGGCCTTATCCTGGCCCGGAGCAGCCCAGACCAGGCGCCCCGAATCGTGGTCCACGACCACGGTCAAGAACTTCCGGCCGCGCTTGTAGAAGACTTCATCGATCCCGATCCGGGTGAGCCCGGCGAAGGGATCATGGAGCTTTTCCGTGTCAGCCCACACCCGGGTGATGATCGCCCCGACCGTGCGCCACGCGATGNGCCATGCGATCCGCATCAACTGAGTTGCCGCGGTTTTCGAGGTTTGAGTGGCCAGCCACGCGACATATGAATCGAAGTGGCGGGTGTGGCCGGCCTGGTGCCTGGCCCATGGCACCGCAGCCACGATCACCCCGTGCTCCCGGCACGACACCCGCGGGGCATCCGCCTCCAGAAAGACCCGGGTCGAGCCGAAATCCAATCCCCGCCACCGGCGCCGCCCCGCCCCCTCGTCGTAGCGCGGGCAGCGTTTCTGGCAGCTCCCGCACCGGTTCCGCATCGACCTGGTCAGTCGCACCGACGCAACAAAAACGCCCGCTACGAGGTCGAGATCAACGTCCTCGACCACTGTCTTGTCGACACCGAGCAAAGTCCGCCATATTGTTAGAGACCGCACGCCGTTTTCCCGCCTATAAAGTTTCTTTCCTTTGACAGTCAGAAACCTAGACAGGAAGCGGCGTGCGGCCGTTAAGGCGCTCCGAAACACCCACGGATACAGCAGGGGAGCCGAGATTTTGCCCGTAAACCCGGTTTTCCGACCCAAAACATCCGTTTCGGCCAAAATCTCCGTCGAATTGGTTCGGGAGCGCAGCCCCCGCGCCAGACAAGGCGGCGCACTCCGCGCCAGCCGTCACTCCGGGCCAGACGAGGCGGCGCACTCCGCGCCAGCCGTCACCCCGGGCCAGCCGTCACTCCGTCCCAGATCGAGATGGCGATCTTGCCTCGGGTGTGTTCCTCGCCGAAGTGGTGCAGGGCGTCGGCGGTCCGGCTCAGTGGGTAGGTCGTCTCGATCCGGGGAGCGACCTTGTCCGAGTCGATCAGCTCGCGAATCACATCGAGATCGGTGGCGCTGGCCGACGCCACGAGCGGGCGGAGGCTCTGGCGCGAAAAGACTCCCAGGGCCGATGCGGCGAGGATGCGCCCGATCGGGCCGAGCAGACGACCGCCTGCAGCGGAGGACAGCACCAGCGTTCCGCGTGGGGTGAGCGCGCGGCGGCAGTCGGACAGGGAGCGATTGCCGATGAGATCGAAAATCACCTCGTACTGCCGACCCTTGGCCGTGAAATCCTCGGAGGTGTAGTCGATCACGTGGTCGGCGCCCAGGCCGCGGGCCAGCTCGGCGTTCCGAGTGCTGCAGACGGCCGTCACCTCAGCCCCGAAGGCTTTCGCAAGCTGCACGGCGAACGATCCGACCCCGCCGGATGCGCCGTTGACCAGAATCCGATCGTGCGGCTGCAGGTTCGCGGCATCCCGGAGTCCCTGCAGCGCCGTGGTCGCGGCGATCGGCACCGTCGCCGCCTGCTCGAAGGTGAGCGTGGCAGGCTTGCGGGCAACCACCTTCTCGGTCGCCACCGTGAATTCCGCGAAGCTGCCCGCATTGACCTCCGCGTAGACCTCATCATTCACGGCGACGCGTCGCACGGCGCTGCCGACGGCCACGACCACTCCCGCGGCATCCCGTCCCCGGACCGCGATGCGGGGTGCCCGCAAACCGAACGCGAGCCGCATGAGATAGGGCTCGCCGTGCATCAGCAGCCAGTCGGCCGCATTCACGGATGCCGCGTGGACGCGGATCAGCACTTCGTCGGCACGGGGCACCGGCATGGGGACATCGGTGTACTCGAGGGTCTCGGGCCCGCCGTAGGCCCGCTGGATGATCGCTTTCATGGCACCCTTTCTAGTGTAACACTATAGTGTGTGATACACAGTACAGTGCGACTTACAAAACCGAAACCCGACAACACCAAATCCCCACACACCAACCCTCGGAAAGGATCCGATCCCATGATGCTGCTCACTCCACTCCCGCGGCCGGTGCTGCTCTCCACGCTCTGGATCGTTCTGCTGTTCAACTACCTCTACTGCGACGTGCTCGGGCTCTACGACCCGACACACCTCGTCGACCTCGAGACCGGCACCCTCGGCGGCGGGCCCTTCACACCCGGCAAGCTGGTCGCGGCCGGGGTGCTGATGCAGATCCCCATCGCGATGGTTCTTCTCGCTCGCGTGGTGCGGCACGGACTGAACCGCTGGATCAATGTGGGCGCCGCATCTGTTATGGCCGCGGTTCAGGTCTCCACGCTGTTCCTCGGCACACCGCCCACGCCGGTCTACCTGTTCTTCTCCGCGATCGAGATCACGCTGCTGCTGGCCATTGTCGTCCTCGCGGCATCCTGGAGACGCTCCAGGGAGCGGGCGGCGCACGACCGGGCCCTTGCGGGTGTGTGACGCACACTAATGTGTACAAGTGCTCAACGAAGAAGAACTCGCCACCCACCGGCAGGAGTTGCGGCGCGGCACCATCGTGCTCGCCTGCCTGGTGCTGCTCATGCAGCCCAACTACGGCTACGCCCTGCTTACGGCCCTCGAATCCCAGGGGTTCGCGGTGGATGCCAACACCCTGTACCCTCTGCTGCGGCGCCTGGAGAAGCAGGGTCTCCTCACGAGCGAGTGGAACACCGACGAGTCCCGACCGCGCAAGTTCTACGTCACGAGTGAGGAGGGGGTGGGTCTCGCCGCCACCCTCACCACCGACTGGAACGAATTGAACATGGCATTCCGATCCCTCACGGAGACATCATGACCACCCCGTTCACCCCGTCCACCCCGTCCACCCTCACCGACCGCTTCGTCACCGAAGCGCTGCGCGGCCTGCCTGCGCGGCAGCGTGCTGACATTGAAGCCGAACTGCGCACCCTGATCGCCGACGCAATCGAGGATCGCCTGGAGGCGGGAACGGATGCCGTGGCCGCCGAACACACCGTGCTCGCCGAGTTGGGCGCACCGCGCCGGCTGGCCGCCCGGTACTCGGAGAAGCCCACCTACCTCGTGGGACCGGATCTCTACTTCGACTACGTGCGCGTGCTCACGGTGCTGCTCTCGACCGTGGTGCCGATCTGGTTTCTGTTCAGCGGCATCGTCACTTTTGTCGCCGGCTCGTCGGCTGGTGAAACGGTGGGCGTCGCCGTCACCGGCGCAATCGAGACGGCCATGTCGATCGCGTTCTTCACGACGGTGATCTTCGCGATCATCGAGCGCACATCGGCGATGCGGTCAAGGCGCACAGTGGTCTGGGATCCGGCATCCCTGCCCGAGGTCCTGGACAAGCGCGGCTATTTCACGGAGCTCGTCGGCGGAGTCAGCTTTCTCGTGATCATCGCCAGCGTGCTGATCTGGCTGCAGACGGTGGGTGCGGTCGAGGGGCGGGACAGCGCACTCATCGGTCCGATTGCGACGGAATTGTGGACATCCGGGGCGTTCTATATCGCACTTTTCTATGCCGCTGTCAGCATCAGTTTTCACCTGTTCGCGTATTACACGGGATGGTCGGTGTCGAATGCGATGGCGACCATCGTGCTGGACGTTCTCTTCGTCGTTCCAGCGGTCTGGCTCACGGCGAGCGGCCGGCTGCTCAACCCGGACTATTTCGATGCCGTCGGCTGGCCGCAGGGCGTCGGGGTCGTCACGGCCATCGTGGTGGTCGTCGTGCTGCTGTTCTCCGCCCTGGACTCCATTGACGCAATCGTGCGCGCGACCCGGAAACGGCGCACTCGCTGAGCCGTGATTCGCAGAGCGCGAAGAACGGATGCCGCGCTACTCCCCGCGCCGGGTGAAGCGTCGCTCGAACCAGTAGAGCAGTTCGGGGCGCACCCGGTTCAGGTCCTGCAGGGTCATCGGTTCGGGCACCCGCACCATGGGTACGCCGAGCTGATCGACCACCGTGTCCATGGCGCCGCGCGAGTAGTACTGCCCGCGCATGCGCACCAGCAGTCGGCCGTCGGTGCCGGTGACGAAGAGCTGCGGCTGCGTGTCGAGCGCCCCGCTCCGGTAGAGGTCGAGCAGCACGACGCTGCCGATCTCGTCCGAGGAGAAGTCCTTGACCAGGCCCATGAAGCCGCGCTCCGAGATGCCCTCGGCATCGACACGGATGATGGTGCGAGTGTAGGCGAGATAGGCAAGGCCGCAGATGCTCAGGAGCACAACCTGGGCGATGGCAACCGGACGCCAGGTGCCGTTGGGGATGCTGAGCCAGAAGAGCACGGCGGAGATGGGTGCGACAAGGGCCAGGACGGAAAGCCCCGACTGCACCAGCAACCGGCCGTGGGGCCGCAATGCGTGCGTGTGCATACGCACACCCCCGTTGAATCTCACCCTTGGTTCCCCCTCGCCGGTGTACACAGATTATCTCGGATTTTGCGTGAGTGCGGCAGTCACCGATAGGGGGGGTGCCGTGTCGAAACCGGAACAGACGACGGATGCCCGTGAACCGTATAGTGAGCGGGTGCCATCCTTGTCTCTCCGAAGAAGCGGTCCGCGCGTGCCGCGCGCCCGGCTGCATCCGGCGCAAGTCGTGGTCGCCGGATTCGCCGCCGCCATCCTGATCGGCACGGTGCTGCTGATGATCCCGATCGCGACGCCCGGCCCCGGCGGCACCCCGCTCCTGATCGCGGCTTTCACGGCCACGTCGGCCGTTTGCGTGACCGGGCTGACCGTCGTCGATACCGCGACGTTCTGGACGCCGTTCGGCCAGGTCATCATCCTGGCCCTGATCCAGGTCGGCGGCTTCGGGATCATGACGTTCGCCTCGGTCATCGGGCTCGCCGTGATCCGCAAGATGTCCCTTCGGTCCCGCATGACGGCAGCCGCCGAGGTCAAGAGCTTCGGGCTTGAGGATGTCCGCGGGCTGGTTCTCGGCGTCGTGCGCATCTCCCTGATCGTGGAGTCCATCGTGGCGGTGCTGCTGAGCCTGCGGTTTTGGATCGGGTACGGCGAAGCGCCGAGCCGAGCCATCTGGCTCGGCGTGTTCCACTCCGTGTCCTCGTTCAACAACGCGGGCTTCGCCCTGTTCAGCGACAACCTCATCTCCTATGCGACGGACCCGTTCATCTGCCTGCCCATCGCCGCCGCCGTGATCCTCGGCGGCCTGGGCTTCCCGGTGATCATGCAGCTGCGCAAGCACTTCCGGAACCCGCTGAAGTGGTCGATGAACACCCGCATCGTGCTGGCCGGAACGATCACACTTCTGGTCGCGGGCACTGTCTACATCACCGGCGTGGAGTGGAACAACCCGGGCACGCTCGGACCGCTGGACTGGCCGAGCAAACTCCTGGTGGGATTCTTCCAATCGGTGCAGACGCGCACAGCCGGGTTCAACAGCCTCGACATCGGGGCGATGGATTCCGCGAGCCTGCTCGGCATGGACGTGCTCATGCTGATCGGCGGAGGCCCGGCCGGCACCGCCGGCGGCATCAAGATCACCACCTTCGCTGTGCTGTTCTTCATCCTGCTGACCGAAATCCGTGGCGAGGTGGCCGTGAACGTCTTCGGCAAGCGCCTCTCCCGGGCCGTGCACCGTCAGGCGATCACCATCGTGCTCTTGGCGGTTGCGGTGATCACGGTCTCCACGGTCGCCCTGATGCTGATCACCGATATCGGCCTCGATGCCCTTCTGTTCGAAGCGATCTCCGCGTTCGGCACGGTGGGGCTCTCCACCGGGATCACCGCGGGTCTGCCCCCGGCCGGTCATATCATCCTGATGCTGCTCATGTTCATCGGTCGTCTGGGTCCCATCGCCTTCGCCTCGGCGCTCGCCCTGCGGGACCGCCCCACCGGGTATGAATTACCGAAAGAGAGGCCCATCATTGGCTAAATTTTCCCTGTTCGGGCACCAGCAGCCTGCGCGTATGGCCGAAGAGGATGCGATCGTCGTGATCGGCCTGGGTCGGTTCGGCAGCGCCCTTGCACTCGAGCTGATGGCCAGCGGCAGCGAGGTGCTCGGCATCGACGGAGACGAGGAGATCGTGCAGGCGCACAACGGCCTGCTCACCCACGTCGTGCGCGCCGACTCGACCAAAGAGGAGACGCTCCGCCAACTCTCGGTGCCGGACTTCAGCAGCGCGGTCGTCGCGATCGGCGGCGATATCCAGGCGAACATCCTCACCGCGAGCCTGTTGCTCAAGCTGGGCATCCCGAATATCTGGGCCAAGGCGGTCAGCGACCCACACGGTGAGATCCTGCGCCAGATCGGCGTCAAGCACGTCATCTACCCCGAGAAGGACATGGGCAAAAGGGTGGCCCACCTCGTGCGCGGGGTGATGCAGGACTACATCGAGATCGACGAGAACTTCGCCCTCGTGAAGACGAACCCGCCGCAGGAGATCATCGGCGTGCCGCTCGGAAAATCGAGCGTGCGCACCATCCACGGGATCACCGTCACGGCATTCAACCGCCCCGGCAAGGGCTGGAGCTACACGACCCTTGACACGACGTTGGAGGCCGACGACGTCATTCTGATCGCCGGCGACGTGCGCAAGGTGGAGTCCTTCAGCCGCCTCAGGTAGCGGATGCCGTCGGCCTTCCCGGTCGGCGAGGAGCTGGGTGCGGCGGGGCGGGGTTGGGTTGGGCTGGGTTGGGTTGGGTGCGGCGCGGCGCGGCTGGGTTCGGCGCGGTGCGGCTGGGTGCGGCTGCGTGCGGCTGGGCCGGGCGCCGCGCGGCTGGGCTGCGCTCGGCTCGGGCTCGAAGAGTAGGCTCAGCCGGATGAGCCTCGCCGCCGCCCAATTCGTCTCCAGCACCACCCTCGGAACCCGAATCGTGGTGCGCACCCGCATCGAGGGCGGGGTCACGGATGCCGTGGGTTACTTGCGGTCCGTCTCCGACACAGGGTGCATGGTTGAGACCAAACGCGGTCTGGTCGTCCTCGCGCTCGCCGATGTCGTGGCCGCGAAGCCGGTGCCGCCGCCGCCCGTGCCGCGTGCGCCGCGGCATCCGCTCGCCGACTAGCCCCCGGGGCTCGCCGGTGCTCGCCGGTGCTCGCCGGACCTGCCCCGACACTTCCGTGGCCAACTCAGGAGATCCCTGGGCGGCCGCAGTCTGCTCCGCACTGGTCTGCGGCCACGGCGGAGCGGTCCGCGCGGATCTCCTGAGTTGGCCCCATGCCAGGCACGGTCGGAGCCTCGCTACGTGCATAACTCCTGCCAATTCTCGGCGGTGGGCTGTTTCAGGGCTCTATTGGCCACATCCGGCAGAATGTGCGGGAGCTATGGACGCGGGTCGGTGGCTAACTCAGGAGAACCACGGCCAGTTGCGGTTCCCGCCCCCGGAATCAGGCGGTGGATGTTTGCGTGCGGCTTGGATCTCCTGAGTTAGCCCCATCCGGGCACGGAAGCAGCACTGCGGGGGCGGAAGATTCGAACCCCCGAGAGTTGATTGTCGAGTTCGTCGAGACTAATGCCCGCCCGCGTGCTGCAGCGCGATCTGGCGGAGAATGGGGGATTCGAACCCCCGAGGGCTCTCACCCAACACGCTTTCCAAGCGTGCGCCATAGGCCACTAGGCGAATTCTCCTGGCCGAACGTTCCCTCAAGGAACGACCTAGAGAATCTTACCTGTTTCCGGTGGCCTCCGTGCACACTCGCCCCGCCCGCCCGGTGCAGACCCGGTGCAGACTCGGAATCGACTTGGAATCGGCCCGTTTTTCGGCCTCGCCGGCTTTGCGTCTAAGCTAAGGGTCGGCTCCTCGCGTGGCGCCATCTCGGCCAACTCCCCCAGGACGGAAACGTAGCAAGGGTAACCGGGCTCTGGTGGGTGCGCGAGGAGTCTTTTTCATGCCCGCACGCGCCGGAAAAACAGCCACAGCCCAGCCACAGCCGCAGGCCGTTAGCAATGATAACGATTTCGCCTCATCTCGTAAGATGAAACGGCGCAGATAACGCCCCCGCCCCGATAGTGCCTGGAGGCACCATGGCTGAAATATTCGGTAAACCCTTTCTCTGGCCAGACCGGTCACCGCATCCGCTCAGCGCTGAAGCGCTCGCCAGCGTCGATGCCTGGTGGCGGGCCGCCAACTACCTGTCGGTAGGGCAGATCTACCTGCTCGACAACCCGTTTTTGCGTGAGCCGCTCACGCGGGACCACATCAAGCCGCGTCTGCTCGGCCATTGGGGAACCACCCCGGGGCTCAATTTTCTTTATGCCCACCTGAACCGCGCCATCCAGGAACGGTCGATCAGCACCCTCTACGTCACCGGCCCCGGCCACGGCGGCCCCGGGATGGTGGCCAACGCCTACCTCGACGGCACGTACTCCGAGATCTACTCCGGCGTCGACCAGAGCGAGCAGGGCGTCAAGGCCCTGTTCCGCCAGTTCTCGTTCCCCGGCGGCATCCCCAGCCACGCCTCGCCCGAGACGCCCGGCTCGATCCACGAGGGCGGCGAGCTCGGTTACGCGCTCAGCCACGCCTACGGCGCCGCGTTCGACAACCCCGACCTGCTGGTCGCCGCGGTCGTCGGCGACGGCGAGGCCGAGACCGGCCCGCTGGCCACCAGCTGGCACTCGAACAAGTTCATCGATCCGCTTCAGGATGGCGTCGTGCTGCCGATCCTGCACCTCAACGGGTACAAGATCGCCAACCCCACCGTGCTCGCCCGCATCCCGGAAGAGGAACTCCTCGACCTGATGCGCGGCTACGGCCACAAGCCCTACATCGTGGATGGCGGCTTCGACGGCGAGGATCCCCTTCTCGTTCACCAGCGCATGGCGCTCACCCTCGACGAGGTGCTCAACGAGATCGCCGCGATCAAGGCGCGCGCCCTCGCCGGCGACACCGAGCGTCCGCGCTGGCCGATGATCATCCTGCGCACGCCCAAGGGCTGGACCTGCCCGCCCGTCATCGACGGGGTGCAGGTCGTCGACTCCTGGCGTTCGCACCAGGTGCCCCTGAGCAACGCCCGCGACACCGAGGCTCACACCCGGCTGCTCGAAGAGTGGCTGGCCTCTTACCGGCCGGGCGAACTCTTCGACGCGAACGGCGCCCCCGCCGCAGAGATCTCGGCGCTGGCCCCCGCGGGCGACCTGCGGATGAGCGCGAACCCGGTCTCCAACGGTGGGCTGCTGCGCCGGGCGCTGAAGCTGCCCGACTTCCGGGAGTACGCGGTGGATGTCCCTTCCCCGGGCGCCACCACCGATGAGGCGACCAAGGTTCTCGGCACCTGGCTGGCCGACGTCATCCGTGACAACCCCGACAATTTCCGCATCTTCGGGCCCGACGAGACGGCCTCCAACCGCCTCGCCCCGGCCGTCTACGCGGCCACGGACAAGCAGTGGAACGCGGAATTCCACGAGGGTGACACGAACCTCGCCCGCGCCGGCCGCGTGATGGAGATGCTCAGCGAACACCAGTGCCAGGGCTGGCTGGAGGGCTACCTGCTCACCGGCCGTCACGGCCTGTTCAACTGCTACGAGGCCTTCATTCACATCGTCGACTCGATGTTCAACCAGCACGCGAAGTGGCTCAAGGTCACCCGCGAGATCCCGTGGCGCCGCTCAATCTCGAGCCTGAACTACCTGCTCAGCTCGCACGTCTGGCGCCAGGATCACAACGGGTTCTCGCATCAGGACCCCGGGTTCATCGACCACGTCGTCAACAAGAGTGCGGATGTCGTACGCGTCTACCTGCCGTTCGACGCCAACACGCTGCTCGCCACCTACAGCCACTGCCTGCGCAGTGTGGACTACGTCAACGTGGTCGTCGCCGGCAAGCAGCCCGCGCCGAACTGGCTCACCATGGACCAGGCCGTCGCGCACTGCAAGCGGGGTCTAGGCATCTTCGACTGGGCCGGAACCGAGACGTTCGGCACCTCACCCGACGTCGTGCTGGCCGCCGCCGGCGAGGTGCCCACCCTCGAGGTGCTGGCCGCGGCCGCCATCCTGCGGGAATGGCTGCCCGACCTGTCGGTGCGCGTTGTGAACGTCGTTGACCTGATGCGCCTGCAGTCCGAGGCGGACCACCCGCACGGCCTCAGCGACAACGAGTTCGACGCCATCTTCACGGCCGACAAGCCGATCGTGTTCGCCTACCACGGGTATCCGTGGCTGATCCATCGCCTGACCTACAAGCGCACCGGGCACGGTAACCTGCACGCCCGCGGCTACAAGGAGAACGGCACCACCACCACGCCGTTCGACATGGTCATGCTCAACGACCTCGACCGGTACCACCTGGTGATGGACGTCATCGACCGGGTTCCCGGACTCGGCGCCCGCGCCGCCCTGCTTCGCCAGGAGATGCAGGATGCCCGCCTTCGGGCCCGCAATTACACCCGCGACCACGGGGAAGACATCCCCGCCGTCACCGAATGGGTCTGGGACGCCGATGGCGTCGGCGTGACCCCCGACAATGCCGGTGTCTCCACCGGCGGAGATAACGTATAAACCGTGGCTGACAGTATCTACATCACCTCTGCCGAGGGAAATACCGGCAAATCCACCATCGCCCTGGGCGTGCTCGACACCCTGCTCCGTTCGGTGGAGCGCGTCGGTGTGTTCCGGCCCGTGGCTCGCTCGGCGCACCACCCCGACTACGTGCTCAAGCTGCTGCTCTCGCACCTGTCGAGTGCGTCTGCGCTCACCGTGCAGCCCCCGCTGACCTACGACGACTGCGTCGGCGTCACCTACGACGAGGTGCACCTCGACCCCGACGCGGCCCTCGGCCGCATCGTGCAGCGCTTCAAGGCCGTCGAGGCCCAGTGTGACGCGGTGGTCGTGATCGGCTCCGATTACACGGATGTCGGCAGTCCCACCGAGCTCGCCTTCAACCTGCGCATCGCCGCCAACCTGGGGGTGCCGGTGCTGCTGGTGCTCGGCGGGCGGGTCGGTCCCGGCCAGCGCGACACGCTCAGCCAGGGTGACCGGCAGCTCGGCCAGAGCGACCCGCGCACGGCCGAGGACATCCGCCAGTTGACCGACGTGACCCTGGCGGAACTGCGCGACGAGCACGTTTCACTGCTTGGCGTGATCGTCAACCGCGCCGATCCGACTCGGCTCGATGAGCTCATCGACGCCGTGCGGAGCGTCGTCGACGCCGACACGAAGCCCGGCAGCGGGCGCAACGCGGTGCCGGTCTGGGCGCTGCCCGAAGACCCGTTCCTCGTGGCCCCGAGCATGAAGAGCATCCTCAAGGCCACCGACGGCACGCTCGTCAAGGGTGACCCCGCGCTGCTGTCCCGGGAGGCGCTCGGCGTGGTCGTGGCGGCCATGTCGATGGTCAACGTGCTGCCGCGCCTGTTCGAGGGCGCCGTGGTTGTGGTTCCCAGCGACCGCCCGCAGGTGCTGCTGGCCGTTCTGATGGCGAACTCGTCCGCTACGTTCCCGTCGATCGCCGGCATCGTGCTGGTCGGCGGCTTCGCCCTGCCCGAGGAGATCGGGCGGCTCGTCGAGGGGCTCGACGCCTCGGTGCCGATCATCAGCACCGAGCTGAACTCCTATGACGCCGCGCTGCGCATCACACACACGCCCGGACGGATGGCCGCCGACTCGCAACGCAAGCGCGACACGGCGCTGGCGCTCTTCGAAGGCCACGTGGAGGCATCCGTGCTGCTCGACCGGCTCAAGGTGAGCCGCGCCGACGTGGTGACGCCGCTGATGTTCGAGTACATGCTGCTCGAACGCGCACGCACCAACCAAAAGCGCATCGTGCTGCCCGAAGGGGACGACGACCGCGTGCTGCGCGCCGCCGCGACCCTGCTGGCCCGCGATGTGGCCGACATCACGATTCTCGGTGAGGAGTTCGAGGTGCGCTCGCGTGCCATCGGCCTCGGCCTGGACATCGCCAAGGCGCAGGTTCTGAGCCCCTTCGACGACGTGCTGCGGCGCAAGTTCGCGGAGGCGTACGCGAAGCTGCGCGCCCACAAGGGCGTCACGGTCGAGCAGGCCATGGAACTCGTGACCGACGTGTCCTACTTCGGCACCATGATGGTGCAGCTCGGGCTGGCGGACGGCATGGTCTCCGGGGCGACGCACACCACGGCGCACACCATCCGGCCGAGCCTGCAGATCATCAAGACGCGTCCGGGAGTCTCGGTCGTGTCCAGCGTGTTCCTGATGGCGCTGGCCGACAAGGTGCTCGTCTACGGCGACTGCGCGGTGAACCCTGACCCCACCGCGGAGCAGCTCGCCGACATCGCCATCTCGGCGTCGGAGACGGCCGTCGAATTCGGTATCGAGCCGCGCATCGCCATGCTGAGCTACTCGACCGGCGAGTCCGGGCAGGGTGCCGACGTGGACAAGGTGCGGGCCGCCACCGCCCTCGTGCGGGAGCGTCGCCCCGACCTTCTGATCGAGGGTCCCATACAGTACGACGCGGCGGCGGATGCCGCCGTCGCCGCCACGAAGATGCCCGGTTCGGCTGTCGCCGGCCGCGCCACCGTCTTCATCTTCCCCGACCTGAATACGGGCAACAACACGTACAAGGCCGTGCAGCGGAGCGCCGGAGCAGTGGCCATCGGCCCCGTCCTCCAGGGCCTGCGCAAACCCATCAATGACCTTTCTCGAGGAGCACTAGTGCAGGACATCGTCAACACCGTAGCCATCACCGCGATCCAGGCCGCGACGCTCGCAGCGTCCGAGTCCGGCACCCCGGCAGCTTCGGCTTCCGGTGCGGCATCTTCCGCATCGGCCGCAGCGGCGGTGTCCGCATGACCGCCATCCTGGTCGTCAACTCCGGATCGTCGTCGTTCAAGTACCAGCTGATCGACATGGACACCGAAACGGAGCTCGCCAGCGGCCTGGTCGAGCGCATCGGCGAGCCGATCGGGCACTCACGGCACACCGCGGGAACGTCGAAGGGCGGCCGCACCGAGCGCGACCTGCCGATCATGGACCACACCGCCGGCTTCGCCGTGATGATCGAGGCCTTCGCCGAGCACGGCCCGAAGCTGTCCGAGACGAACCTGATCGCCGTCGGCCACCGCGTGGTGCAGGGCGGCAACCGGTTCTTCGAGCCGACCGAGATCACCCACCTGGTCGAGCTGAACATCGAGGACCTCTCCGAGATCGCTCCGCTGCACAACCCGGCCAACGTGCAGGGCATCCGTGCCGCCCGCGCCAGCTTCCCGAACGTGCCTCACGTCGCCGTGTTCGACACCGCGTTTCACCAGACGCTGCCGCCGGCCGCGTACACCTACGCGATCGACAGGGACATCGCGACGCGGTACCGCGTGCGCAAGTACGGCTTCCACGGCACCTCGCACAAGTTCGTCTCGGAGGCCGCGGCGGCCTACCTCGACCGGCCCCTGGCCGAGCTCAAGACGATCGTGCTGCACCTGGGAAACGGGGCATCCGTGTGTGCCGTCGACGGCGGCGAATCGATCGACACCTCCATGGGCATGACCCCGCTGCAGGGGCTCGCGATGGGCACCCGCTCGGGCGACATCGACCCGGCCGTGATCTTCCACCTGCGCCGCCGGGCCGGGATGACCACCGCCGAGCTCGACGACCTGCTCAACCGCCGCGGCGGCATGCTGGCCCTGGCCGGCAACGGCGATATGCGCGACGTGGAGGATGCCGCGGTCGCGGGCGACCCGGTCGCCCAGGCTGCCCTCGACGTGTACTTCCACCGCGTCAAAGGCTATGTCGGCAACTACTACGCGCAACTCGGAACCGTGGACGTCATCGTCTTCACCGCGGGCGTCGGTGAGAACTCGCCGATCGTGCGCGCGGGCGCCCTGGCCGGACTCGAGGGCATGGGGATCGAAATCGACCCCGTGCGCAACGAAGCCAAGTCCCGCACGCCGCGCGTGATCTCCACGGATAACTCCCGGGTAACCGTGCTCGTCATCCCGACGAACGAGGAGCTGGAGATCGCCCGGCAGACGCTGGGGACGATCAAGCGCACGCATCCTTCGGTGTAGGGGGTTCGCTGGTAGGGGTTTCGGCTCCTGTGTCTCGTTGATGCCTTTGTTGATGCTTTGTTGATGCTTTCGTTGATCGGCCGTTCCCGGGTTCCGGGGGCGGCCGATTGGCAGGTGGGGGTTCGGGGCGCTCGGGATGCGAGGTGCGGGGTGCTGTAGGACGTGACTTCGAAGTTTTTAGGCGACACGGGTCACCCCAGCGCCGTGGGCGGCGTGTTGCGAAATTCTCCGAGTTTAAAGTCGAGCCGGGTGCCGGGAGCCGGGAGCCGGAAGCCGGAAGCCGGGAGCCGGGTGCCGGGAGGGCAACACGCGGCCGGCGACGGATGTCCGCGCTCGCCGCGCCCGATTCCGATCCCGCGACCTCCGCCTCCTGCGCGGGTAGTATTTTCGCGTGAGCACACTCCTGAACTTGATCTGGCTCGTGCTGAGCGGGTTCTGGCTGTTCCTGGGCTACCTCGCCGCAGGCATTCTGCTCTGCGTGCTGATCGTTACGATCCCGTGGGGCATCGCGTCGTTCCGCATCGCCGCCTACGCGCTCTGGCCGTTCGGCCGCACCGTCGTGGCCAAACCCACCAGTGGAGCGTTCTCGTTCATCGGCAACGTGATTTGGGTGATCCTCGCGGGCTGGTGGCTGGCCCTGGCGCACATCGTCTCGGGAATCGCGCTCTGCCTCACCATCATCGGAATCCCCCTCGGCATCGCCGACTTCAAGATGGTGCCGGTTTCGCTCGCGCCCCTCGGCAAGCAAATCGTGAGCAATCGCCCCGGCGCGTTCGACCAGGCCGTCGCCCGCCGCGCCTGAGCTGCCGCGCCTGAGCTGCCGCGCCTGAGCCGCCGCGCCTGAGCCCTGCCCACCTGACAAACGGATGCCACCCGCCCCACCACACACCCCACCCACACCACACACACACACACCCCGCCCCACGCCCGCCCCACACCGCACTATAGTCAGTGGCTCCGGCTACGATTGACCTCGTGGTTACCGCCCTGTATCGCCGCTACCGGCCCGAGACTTTTGCCGAAATGATCGGTCAGTCTCAGGTGACCGATCCGCTGATGACGGCCCTGCGCACGAACCGGGTGAATCATGCCTATCTGTTCAGCGGGCCCCGAGGTTGCGGCAAGACGACATCCGCCCGTATTCTCGCGCGCTGCCTGAACTGCGCCGAGGGTCCCACCGACACGCCATGCGGGGTCTGCCCGAGCTGTGTGGAGCTGTCCCGCGACGGCGGCGGATCCCTCGACGTGGTCGAGATCGACGCGGCCAGCCACAACGGGGTCGACGATGCCCGGGACATCCGTGAGCGCGCGATCTTCGCTCCCGCCCGCGACCGATACAAGATCTTTATCCTGGACGAGGCGCACATGGTCACGCCGCAGGGCTTCAACGCGCTGCTGAAGATCGTCGAAGAGCCGCCCGAGCACGTCAAGTTCATCTTTGCGACAACCGAGCCCGAAAAGGTGATCGGCACCATCCGTTCGCGCACGCATCACTACCCGTTCCGGCTCGTGCCGCCCGGGCCGATGCTCGAATACGTGCAGCAGATGTGCGACACCGAGCAAATGACCGTCGCGCCGGGCGTGCTGCCACTCGTGGTGCGGGCCGGCGGCGGGTCGCCGCGCGACACCCTGTCGCTGCTCGATCAGCTGATGGCCGGATCCGACGGGCACTCCGTCGAATACGACCGCGCCGTGGCGCTGCTCGGCTACACGAACGCGTCGCTGCTCGACGAGTCCATCGACGCGATCGCCGACCGCGACCCGTCCGCCGCGTTCGACGCCGTCGACCGGGTCGTGCAGACCGGCCAGGACCCGCGCCGCTTCGTCGAAGACCTGCTCGAACGCCTGCGCGACCTCATCATCGTGGGCGCCACGAGTGCCGCCGCCGCTGCCGCCGTGCTGCGCGGCGTGCCGCAGGAGGAACTCGACCGCATGGCCGTGCAAGCCGCGAAGTTCGGCCCCGCCGAGCTCTCCCGCACCGCCGACGTGATCAACGCCGCCCTCACCGAGATGACCGGCGCGACCAGCCCCCGCCTGCAGCTCGAACTCATGATTGCCCGCGTGCTCATCCCCGCGAGCGACGATTCCACCCGCGGCGCGCTCGCCCGCGTCGAACGCCTCGAGCGCCGCATCGGGGTCGGTTCTGGTTCTGGTTCCGGTTCTGGTTCCGGTTCTGATCCCGGCGACAGCTCGGCGACGGATGCCCCAGCCACCAGCCCGGTCGGCTCGCCCCCGCGCGCGGCTGCGGTCTCGGCGACGCATGCCTCCGGCCGGCCCGCGGTCTCCGGCGGTGCGGCTGCTGCTTCTGCCGCCGCACCTGATGCAGCTGCGCCCGCGACCCAAGTCGCGGCCCCGCCCCGCCCTGTCGGACCCGTCACCCTGCAGCAGGTAAAGGACTCTTGGCCGCAGATCCTCGAGGCAGTCAAGGCCGCCAAGATCAGCGCCTGGCTCGTGCTCTACACGGCCCGCGCCATGGAACTGCGTGGCGGGGACCTGTTGGTGCTCTCCTTCCCGAGCCAGAACGACGTCGCCGGACTCAAGCAGTCGGCGGCCCCCGGGCAGGGCGTCGGCGACTATCTCAAGCGCGCCGTCAACGAGGTGCTCGGCTTCACGCCCCAGCTCACCGCCCGGGTCGACTCCCCGAGAACGGATGTCCCAGCCACCCCCAACGCATCCGCCCCCGCTCCGGCACCGGTCGCCCCGGTCTCCCCGGGGTCAGGTTTCGGCGTGCAGGACTCCACCGCGCCGAGCCCTGTCGCGCGGGCCGCAACCGTCAGCGGCTCGGCCGCAGCCGGGTCCGGAAGCGGCGACACCGGCTCCAGGACGACACCCAAATCCGCTGCTGCAACAACCGACGAGGCGTCGCCCGCCGACCCCGATCCGGCTGCTGCCGCCGACCCCGATCCGGCTGCTGCCGCCGACCCCGATCCGGCTGCTGCCGTGAACGCTTCAGCCGGTTCCGCCCCAGCCGGCGTTGGCAAGGTTGACGCCCCAGAAGCGCCTGCGGCATCGGCTGCCGGCCCCACGGTGACCAGCCCCACGGTGACCAGCCCCACGGCGGCCAGCCCGGCGGCGGCCAGCCCGGCAGTGGCCAGCCCGACAGTGCCCGAGTCGCCGGTGACCAGCCGCGCAACTGCCAGCCCGGCGGTCGCCGCGACCGGCTGGGCGACCGCTGCCATTCCGAGTCCCTCGGATGCCGGCACCGGCTGGGCCACGGTGGCCATCCCGGGGTCAGCCCCGGCTGCTGAAACCGCTGCTCCTGCGTCTGCGGCCTCCGCTGCGACCCCCGATGCCCCCGCGCACGCATCCGCCCCGCAGACCGCCCCGCGTTCCACGCCGAGCGCGCCGGCGCCCACGACGCTTCCCGCGTCCGGGCGAGACCCTGAGCCGCAGCCGCCCTACGACGACGAGCCCCCGTCCTACGACGAGGAATTCCCGCCGGACCTGCACCCGAACGGCGGCCAGCCCGGCCGCTACCAGGCGCCCGCCGCGCGTGCGGGATTGTCCGCAGCGGGAGCCCAGCACCAATCGGGAGCCCAGTCTCAGCCGGGAGCCCAGGCCCAGTCTCAGTCCCAGTCTCAGTCTCAGTCTCAGCCGGGAGTCCAGTCCCAGTCCCAGTCTCAGAACGGCGCCCAGAACGGCGTACCAAACGGCGCCCAGCCCGGAACCCCGGCGCGCACCCAGGTGCAGGCTCCGAACCGGGCGGGCGTCGAAGCATCCGTTGCCCGTCGCGGGCCCGCCTTTGCGGAGAAGCAGCGCTACGGCGAGTCGGTGGTGCGCGAAATCCTCGGCGCCACCTTCCTCGAAGAACAGCCGCACGATCCGGCATCCCGAACCAGAGGCGACTAAACCATGTACGAAGGCATTGTTCAGGAACTGATCGACGAGCTCGGCACGCTGCCCGGGATCGGGCCCAAGTCCGCGCAGAGGATTGCGTTCCACATCTTGCAGACCGAGCAGTTCGACGTGACCCGGCTCGCCAACGTGCTGCTCGAGGTGCGCGACAAGGTGAAGTTCTGCGACATCTGCGGCAACGTGTCCGAGCAGAAGACCTGCATGATCTGCCGCGACCCGCGCCGCAATCCCGCGATGATCTGCGTGGTGGAAGAGGCCAAGGACGTCGTCGCGATCGAGCGCACCCGCGAATTCAAGGGGCTCTACCACGTGCTCGGCGGGGCGATCAGCCCCATCGACGGCGTCGGACCGGACGACCTGCGCATCCGTCAGCTGATGCAGCGCCTTGCCGACAACACGGTGCAGGAGGTCATCATCGCCACCGACCCGAACCTCGAGGGGGAGGCGACCGCGACCTACCTGTCGCGCCTGCTGACCACCCTCGAGATCAAGGTCTCCCGGCTCGCGTCAGGGCTGCCGGTCGGCGGCGACCTCGAGTACGCCGACGAGGTGACTCTCGGGCGGGCCTTCGAGGGCCGCCGTACCGTCACGAACTAGCCCCCCGCGCCGCCTGCCCACTGCCGCAAGTGTTGCCGGAGCGGACAACTGTGCCCGGTGTGCCGGCAACAGTTGTCCGCTCGGGCAACAGTTGCCGCCAGGAGTGGCCAGGGGGACCGTATCCGCCACCGACCTCGCCGGACTGGACGGCCCGCCCGCCCGGACGACAGACGGGCCGGGGCGACGGATGCCGCGTGTCGCGAAATTCTCCGCAGTTACGGCGTTCTATTTCGCGCTGGCGGTCGCCCGCGGGTGCGCGGCTGGAGCAGCCGCCGCCGGCACCAGCGGCTTGTTCGCTTCGAGCACCGTGCGGTACGTGGGCAGGTGCGTGAACAGCCCGTCGGTGAGCGGGTTGCGGCGTCTCTTCACGATCGTGTAGATCTGGTAGACCACAACGGCGATGTTGGCCGCGAGGGCCACGGCGCTCACCCAGAACAGGGCGACCGGGTCGTGCGACGACTTCACTGCGAACTGCGAACTGCGAACTGCGAACTGCGAGCTCGACACGAAGGTCGGGAAGGCCATGGTGAACATCATCCAGAACGCCAGGGTCTGCGCGCGGTGCTGCAGCCAGGCGCCGCGCTTGATGAAGAAGGCGGGGATCGTGCGCGACACGAGTAGGGCCGCGCCGGCGTAGAACGAGTGGTCGCCGACCGCGTTGTAGACGTAGGCGAAGTTCCAGAGGTCATAGGCGATGATCCAGAACCACAGCATGTCCGGCCAGATCATGTCCTTCTTGGGGCCGCGGCTGATGATGATCCCGGCCCAGCCGCAGATCGTGAGCAGGTTCAGCAGCCCGGCGATACCGTTCATGATGTTCCACGGCCCGCCCACCATGAACACTCCGTCGACCATCCCGTTCAGCCCGTAGACCTGGAAGTCGCGAATCACGGCCTCGAAGATGTTGAGAGCCAGAATGAACGCGGGGAACATCAGCGCGTACCGGTTCTTGGCCAGACGCGGAATGAAACGGATGGCCATGAAGCCCAGGCATCCGGCAAGTGCCGAGTAGACCTTGACCCAGTGAAACCAGGTGCCCGTGCTGGACCCGGCGCCGGCGGTGGTGGGCCACACGAAGATCGTCAGCGCCACCGGCAGTGCAATAAACAGCGCCAGCGACGCCCATTTGCTCGACCGTGCGACCTCGTTGGCGATCATCAGCCCCGCGACGACCGCGACCCACATCAGGGTCGACGACCACGGGATGGCATCGAATAGGAACATATGCGAATACTTCTTTGTACTGGGTGAAAAAGTGATGCTAGAGAAAAGTCTTAGGCCGGCGCGTTGTGGTCGAGGTGGAGCGTCTGGCGCACAATCGCCACGAGCACATCGTCCGAGACCGTGGGCGTGGAACGTACAAGCCCGATCAGCCCGAACACCAGCACAGAGAACACCTCGGAGACGTTGTCGATCCGGATCTCGTGCCGCCGCGCGTAGGCCTCGACGGTCGTGACCTGCAGCCGGTCGACGACGGCCCTGACGGCCCGGTCGACGAACTCGTTGTAGAGCCCGGCGTACTCGGTGCGGCCGAGTTCCTCGCGGAAGAGGTCGGTGCGATGCAGGTGGTGACGGAACAGTGCGACGCACTCGACCAGCGCGCTGTCGATGTCGCCGGGGATGCGGGCGGCGTCCCAGAGGTTGAGGTCGGTCACGAACTCCGCGATGTGGTCCTCTCAGATGAGGTCGATGATCGCGTCCTTGTTCGGGAAGTAGTGGTAGATCAGGCCGCGGGTGACGCCGACCCGGGCGGCGATGTCGGTGATCTTCACGCGGGACACGCCGCGCTCGGCGACCAGTTCCCGGGTGGCGCGCAGAATGTCGTCCCGGCGCTCGTCCGGCTGCTTGCTCTGGCGCACCGGCACCGGCACCGGCACCGGCGCTTTCGACGTGAACTCGTCGGGCATCGGAGCTTCCTCGGCAACTGGGTCAAACCGCGTGGCGGGGCGGGATCCACCCTCTGCCCCGATCCTGCGACCGCGATTGACATAGTGTCAATGACAGGGCGTCAATGGGTGCCGCACACCGTCACATGACCGCTGCCGAATACAACAGCATTTATGATGGGAGCTTGCCTGTGCCCGCGTACCCGAACCCTTGGAGTGCCACGTGAGCTTGATCGTGCAGAAGTTCGGCGGATCATCCGTCGCCGACGCCGAAAGCATCAAACGCGTGGCCAAACGCATCGTCGACACCCGCAAAGCGGGCAACGAGGTCGTCGTCGCCGTCTCCGCGATGGGAGACTCCACCGACGAGTTGCTCGACCTTGCGCACCAGGTCACCCCGATCCCCGCGCCGCGCGAGCTCGACATGCTCCTCACCGCGGGCGAGCGCATCTCGATGGCGCTGCTCGCCATGGCGATCAAGAGCATGGGCTACGACGCCCGCTCCTTCACCGGCAGTCAGGCCGGCATGATCACGGATGGCCAACACGGCGCCGCCCGCATCGTCGACGTGACTCCCGGGCGCATCCGCGATGCCCTCGACGACGGTGCCGTGGCGATTGTCGCCGGCTTCCAGGGCTTCAATCGCGACACCAAAGACATCACCACGCTCGGTCGCGGCGGTTCTGACACGACCGCCGTCGCGCTGGCCGCCGCGCTCAGCGCCGATATCTGCGAGATCTACACGGATGTCGACGGCGTCTTCACCGCCGACCCGCGCGTCGTTCCCCGGGCCCACAAACTCGACCGCATCTCCAGCGAGGAAATGCTCGAGCTCGCCGCCGCTGGTGCGAAGGTCCTCTATATTCGGGCGGTGGAATATGCGCGTCGGCACGGTGTGACGCTGCATGTGCGGTCCTCGTTCAACAACAACGTGGGAACCATTGTCTACAACCCCGACACCACGAGCCCGCATGTCGCAATCCCGAATTCGTCGGCCACCGAGCGCACACATCCCAATAACGCATCCGCGAATGGAGAGACAGTGGAAGAGCCAATCATCGCCGGGGTCGCCGCCGACCTGAGCGAAGCCAAGGTCACGGTCGTCGGCGTTCCCGACATTCCGGGCAAAGCCGCGCAGATCTTCAAAATCGTCGCGAAGACCAACGCGAACGTCGACATGATCGTGCAGAACGTCTCGGCTGCGTCCACGGGACTGACCGACATTTCCTTCACCCTGCCCAAATCGGAGGGCCAGCAGGTGCTGACCGCGCTGAGCAACGAGCAGACCAACGTCGGGTTCGCCGGTCTGCAGTATGACGACCAGATCGGCAAGCTCGCGCTCGTCGGCGCCGGCATGCGCACCAACACGGGCGTGTCCGCGAAGCTGTTCGAGGCGCTGTTCGAGGCCGGGATCAACATTGAAATGATCTCGACCAGCGAGATCCGCATCTCCGTGGTCACCCGCGCCGACACCATCAACCAGGCGCTGCGGGTCGTGCACACCGCATTCGGCCTGGACTCCACCAACGACGCCGTCGTGCACGGCGGCACCGGCCGCTAGCCGGCATCCGTCGGCCCAACCGGGCTCGGCCGGACGCCAGCCGGGCTCGGTCCCACCCCGCCTCACCCCGACTCACCCCACCCCGCCTCACCCCACCCCGACCCCGTTCAACCGGTTTCCCTGGGGCTAACTCAGGAGAACCAGAGGCCACAGGCGCGATCCGGCTGGAATTCGGGCCAAGTCGCGAGAATCTCCTGAGTTAGCCACAAATGCAAGTGCAGATGCAGATGCAGATGCAAGTGCAAGTGCACGAGCAAGTGCACGAACGAGAGCGAGACCACCAGCACCAGCAGCCACGGCATCCAGCGGAGGAAACACAGTGAACAGCACCGCAGCAACCAGCACCGCAGCAAACAGCACCGCAGCAACCAGCACCACAGGAATCCAGATCGGCGTCGTCGGGGCCACCGGCCAGGTCGGAGCCGTCGTGCGCAGCCTGCTCGAGGAACGGGACTTCCCGGTCGGCGGCATCCGTTTCTTCGCGTCGTCCCGGTCCGCCGGCTCCGTACTGCTGTTCAAGGGCGAGAAGATCGTCGTCGAAGACGCCGCCACCGCCGACCCCAGCGGACTCGACGTGGCCATCTTCTCCGCCGGCGCGACGCTCTCGAAAATTCAGGCTCCCCGGTTCGCCGCGGCCGGCGTCACCGTGATCGACAACTCCTCCGGGTGGCGGATGGACCCCGACGTGCCGCTGGTCGTCAGCGAGGTCAACCCCGAGGCCATCAAACTCGCCACCAAGGGCATCATCGCGAACCCGAACTGCACCACCATGGCGGCCATGCCCGTGCTCAAGGTGCTGCACGACGAGGCCGGCCTCGAACGCCTCATCGTCAGCACCTACCAGGCGGTCTCCGGCAGCGGCCTGGCAGGCGCCCGCGAGCTCGCCAGCCAGGTGCGGGCCGCCGCCCTGAGCGACAACCTGCTCCAGCTGGTCCACGACGGGTCCGCTGTGCCCATGCCGGCACCCATCGTCTACGCCCGCCCGATCGCGTTCGACGTGATCCCGCTGGCCGGTTCCATCGTCGACGACGGCGAATTCGAGACCGACGAGGAGAAGAAACTCCGCAACGAGAGCCGCAAGATCCTCGAGCTGCCCGATCTGCTCGTTTCCGGCACCTGCGTGCGCGTGCCCGTCTTCACCGGCCACGCCCTCTCGATCAACGCCGAGTTCGCCAACCCGTTGACCGTCGCCCGCGCCCTCGAACTGCTCGCCACCGCCCCCGGCGTGGTCGTGACGGATGTCCCCACACCCCTCGAAGCGGCCGGCCAGGACCCGAGCTTCGTCGGCCGCGTGCGTCAGGACCGTGGCGTGCCGAACGGGCGTGGATTGGCCCTGTTCATCACCAGCGACAACCTTCGTAAAGGTGCGGCACTCAACGCCGTGCAGATCGCGGAACTCGTCGCCGCGGACCTGCTCGTTCGCTGACCTCAGCGTGGTGGTGTATAACCGGGCGCTCACTCCGCTAGTGTCAGACTTCGTGGGCGGGAATCGGAACTCAAGGGGCGTCAAACGCCTGGCTTTCCTTGCGTTCGCCGGCATCGGCCTCGCGCTCATCGCCACGTCGTTCGTGCTGCTCCTTGATGAACCCTCAGACAGCTGGCTGATCGCCGGGGTCGGTGTGGTCTGCGCGGCCGCCCTCGAGCTCACCTGGGTGCGCGTGGGCGCCGTGGCGCACCGCAGCCCGATGATCAGCCTCCCCGTTCTGGCGCTGCCGGCGCTGGCCCTCACCCTCTCCCTGCCGGTCTCGGCCGGGCTGATCGCGCTCGGCGTTCTGCTGGCCATCCTGATCGAGTCCGGGCGGGCATCGGTCGCGCTCTACAGCGCCGGCCTGCAGGGTGCCGGCGCCCTCGCCGCCATCGGCCTGTTCACCTGGTTCGGCGCGGGCGGACTGCCGATTCTGGTGGGCGTGGCCGCGGCATCCGTGGGCTATGTCTTCTTCATCATCGCGACCGAGGTGCTGCGCCAGCGCTTCGTCACCGGCCCGCTCGGTCGGCGTAGCGGCGGGCGACCCCTGTCGCCGTTGCGGGTTCTGCTGGTGTTGGTCGGAACCGTCGTGGTCACGGTGACGGCCGCGCACTGGAGTGTCGTCGGGCTGCCGTTTCTGGTGGAGGTCACCAACACGCTCGATGCCGTCATCGTGCTGTTCGCCCTGATGATCGTCGCCTCCGTGGTCAAGGTCTCCACGGTGATGGCGGTCATGCGCCACCGGCTGGCCGGCATGGTCGCCGCCACGAGCGCGCTTGCCGCCGACCCGGCCACCGGGCCCTCCGGGCGGGTCACCCCAACGAGCCCAGCCACCACAGGCATCGGCGCCACGAGCGGTACCGCCATCACGAGCGCCGCCGACAACACCTACCCCGCCACGAGTGCCGCCGACGCCACCCCAGAGCCCGAGCCCGGCTCCCCGGCGGCCGTCACCGACCTGCTGCGCCGGGTGGTGGCGGATGCAATCGGTGCCGAATCCGTCATCGTGCGCAGCGAGCCCGCGCAGCCCGGCGAGATCAGCATGCTGCTGCCGCTGGCCGGCGCCATCGGGCCGGACCAGTACATCGTGGCCCGGCGCGACGCCATGGACGGCGCCTTCACCGGCAACGACCGCCGCGCCCTCCAGGCCCTGGCCACGACCGCCGAGATGGTCGTGCGGGCCCGCCGCAACATCGCCGGCCTCACCCTGCGCGCCAACACCGATCCGCTCACGAGCCTGCCCAACTACGGCGCGTTCCAAGAGGCCCTGGCGAACATCAACGACCACCGGGACTACTCAGAGGCCCTGGCCGTGCTATTCATCGACCTCGACGAGTTCAAGCGTTTGAACGACCGGTTCGGCCATCAGACCGGCGACGAGGTGCTGCGCGAGCTCGGGCGTCGGCTGAGCGCCGTGGTGCGTCCGAATGACGTGGTCGCCCGGGTCGGCGGCGACGAGTTCGTGATCATCCTCACCCACCTGGCGTCGCTGGCCGAGGCGAAGTCCATCGCCGAGCGCATCCTGGTGGTCTCCGGGGAGCCGATGCTCATCGGCCAGACGACCCACAGCCCGATCATCAGCGTGGGCCTGGCCTACTCGGCGCACCGCGAAACCGACGTCAACCAGCTGGTCCAGGATGCCGACCGGTCGATGCTCGCGATCAAGAAGTCCCGGCGGCGTGGCGGCCCGTCGAAGGAGAGCAGCCTCAACATCTCGAGCCACCGCTCCTCGCAGATGAACGACATCATCGCCCACGCCATCGACGAGGACCTGCTCGAGCTGGCCTTCCAGCCCATCGTCAGCCTCGTCACCGGGCAGATCTGGGCGTTCGAAGCCCTCGTGCGCTACACCGACCCGGACCTCGGCCCGCTATCGCCGCCGTCGATCGTCGAGAAGGCGAAGGGCCTCGGCCGGCTCGACGCGATGACCCGCCAGGTGGCCGTGAAGGCCATGGCCGCCGCGGCGGACTTCCGGCTGATCGAGCCGCGCGTGGTGTGCATGACCATCAACGTTGAGGCCGGGCAGATCCTGCCCGAGCGTGTGGGCAACTACATCGAGGAGCTCGCGGACCGCTACCCCGGCATCTCGCTCTGCCTCGAGCTCAACGAGCGGTCGATGACCAAGGTCACCCCCGCGATCCGTGCCCAGGCCGACCGCCTGCGCGACCTCGGCATGATGATCGCGCTCGACGACTACGGTTCCCAGGATTCGTCGGTCGACGCCCTGGTACGGATGCCCATGGACATCCTCAAAATCGACCGCAGCCTGGTCGACGACCTCGACGACATCCGCCAGCGGGAGGTGCTCACCGCCCTGCAGGGTTTCGGTGACAACCTCGAGTACTCGATGATCGTCGAGGGTGTGGAGAACGATACGATGGCGAACCACCTGAGTGCGCTGGGCATCCGTAGCGCGCAGGGGTTCCACTACGGCGTGCCGGAGAGCTTTGAGAAGACCCTGTCGCGGCTGGAGTTGTACGGCGCCCGTGCGGTCGTGCCGAGGCTCGGCATTACGCTTGTTTCATGAGCACAGAACCGGTTCCGTTCGAGGTGGAGACGATCGTTTTCGACCTCGAACCCGAGCGTCGGGCGGTGATCTACCCGGTGCTCGACGTCGTGCGCGATGCCATGCCCGCGGGGTATCGGCTCGGCGTCTACGGCGGCATGCTCGGCTGGGCGGTTCCGCTGGAGCTGTTGGCGAACACCGACGACAAACAGCCGCTCGTCTATGTGAGCCTGGCCGCGCAGAAGCACTACAACTCGCTCTACTTGATGGGCCTCTACAGCTTTCCCGGGAAGGATGCCGCGTTCCGCTCCCAATGGGACGCCACCGGACGCACGCTGAACATGGGCAACAGCTGCGTGCGGTTCAAGACGCTGGCCGACCTCGATCTCGACCTGATCGTGCGCGAGGTCGCGAGCGTGTCCGTCGACGACTTCATCGCCAACTACGAGCTCCTGAAAAGTCGCGGCTGAGCCGCTTTTGGTGGCAACTGAGTCGCTTATCGGTCGCGACTGGACCGGTTTTGAGCCGCGATTGGGTCGCTTTTGAGCTCGTTGCCGAGCCAACCGTGACCTGACGCGTCTGCGTCCCGGCGGGAGGCATCCGTTGCCACCGATATGGTGGAAGAGTGAATCCAATGGCGAAGATTGATGTCGTTCTTATTGGTGGCGGCATCATGAGCGCCACCCTCGGTACCTTGATCAAGCAGTTGCAGCCCGACTGGAGCATCGAGGTTTACGAGCGATTGGGGGAAGTCGCTCAGGAAAGCTCCAACCCGTGGAACAACGCGGGCACCGGCCATGCGGCTCTGTGCGAGCTGAACTACATGCCCGAATCGAAGGACGGCTCGGTGACCGCGGCCAAGGCCGTGGCGATCAACGAGCAGTTCCAGATCAGCCGCCAGCTGTGGGCACACCTGGTCGAGACGGGCGTGCTGCCCGAGCCCACCAACTTCATCAACTCCACCCCGCACATGACTTTCGTGCACGGCAAGAGCAGCGTCGAATACCTGCGCAAGCGGTTCGCAGTACTCCAGGGCGAGCCCCTCTTTGCGGGCATGGAGTACAGCGAGGATCCGGCCGTGATCGGCACCTGGACCCCGCTCCTCACCCAGAAGCGCCCAAAGAACCAGAAGATCGCGGCGACGCGTATCGTGTCCGGCACCGACGTGGACTTCGGCGCCCTCACCCGCTACCTTTTCGCCAACCTCACCGCCGAGGGTGTGGGCGTGCACACGAACCAGCAGGTCACCGGTGTGAAACAACTCACGGATGGCTCATGGAAGCTCAACCTGCGCCGCCTGGTCGGCAACCACCCGAGCGTCGTCAACGCCCGGTTCGTCTTCGTCGGTGCAGGCGGCGGCGCCCTGGCGCTGCTGCAGCAGAGCGGCATCCCCGAGATCAAGGGTTTCGGCGGGTTCCCGATCAGCGGGCAGTTCCTGCGCACCACGAACCAGAAGCTCGTCGCCCAGCACCACGCCAAGGTCTACGGCAAGGCGGCGAAGGGTGCTCCGCCCATGTCGGTGCCGCACCTCGATACCCGCGTCGTCGATGGAGAGACCTCGCTTCTGTTCGGACCATACGCCGGCTTCACCCCCAAGTTCCTCAAGTCGAGCAGCTGGCTCGACCTGCCGTTCTCGATCCGGGTGCACAACATCGGGCCGATGCTGGCTGTGGCGGCGCACAACTTCGGCCTGATGAAGTACCTGATCGGCGAGGTGTTCGCCTCAAAGAAGACGAAGCTCAAGGCGCTGCAGGAGTTCATCCCGACCGCGAAGCTCGCCGACTGGGAACTCATCACCGCCGGACAGCGCGTGCAGGTCATGAAGAAGGATCCGGAGCAGGGCGGCGTGCTGCAGTTCGGCACCGAGGTCATCACCTCGGCCGACGGCACCATCGCCGGGCTGCTCGGCGCCTCCCCGGGAGCCTCGACCGCGGCCCCGATCATGGTTGACCTGATCAAGCGCTGCTTCCCCGAGGAGTACCCGGCCTGGGAACCCAGACTGCGCGAGATGATCCCGAGCCTCGGCACGAAGCTCTCCGACGACCCGGCCGTTGCCGCCGCGTCGCTCGCCGCGACCGCGGCCGTGCTGAACCTGACCGCGTAGGAGGTTGCCCGGGGGTGGGGTTGCCCGGGGCGCGGGGGCTGGGGGGTGCCTGTTCTCTGCCCGTGCCCGCGGGCTGGGGGTGCCTATTCTCTGCCCGTAACTGCGGAGTTTTTCGCAACATGCCGTCCTGGCGGGTGGGGTGACCCAGTGTTTCCGGACAGTCTTCCTGAATTCAGGATTGGATAGATAAATGGAACACGAGAAACACAAACACTTCAGCCCGGAGTTTCGGGCTGCCGCGGTGGCCCGCGTCGCGGAGGGCGACAAATCGATCGTGAAAGTCGCCGCAGCGCTCCGGATCAACCACCGGACTCTGTGGACTTGGGTCAACGCCGCGAGGCTGAAGACCATCGATCCTGCTGGTGAGCTCACGCCGCAAGCCCGGAAACGGATCCGGGACCTGGAGAAGGAAAACGCCCTGCTGCGGAGGGATCTCGACTTCGAGAAAAAAGCGAAGGCCTTCTTCCTGGAACTCGATCAAAACGACAACGGTTCGAAATGATCTCCCGGATGAAGGCCGACTTCCCCATCGCCTACCTCTGCCGCCGGCTCGGAGTATCAACATCAGGGTTCTACGACTGGTCGCACCACGTCACCGCGCCCGCGCAGAGGCGGCATGAAGACCTCACCGGGCAGGTGATGATCGCGTTCGCCGAGTCCAAGGGCGCGGCCGGATACCGCAAAGTCACCGCGGCTCTGAACCGGTCCCGGGTCCCGGTGAACCGCAAAACCATCGCCGGAATCATGCACGATCTGGGATTAATCTCCCCAGCTGCAGAACGCGCCTTCACGATCCGCTACCAGCGGGCCTCCAGACTGGCCGACCCGGTTGATCTGCTCCTGCGGGACTTCACCTCGCTGAGCGTCGGCACGATCCTCGTCGGTGATATCACCTACATCCACACCCAGGAAGGCTGGCTCTATCTCGCCACCGTCATCGACCTAGCCTCCCGCTCCGTGCTCGGCCACGCGACCGGGGCCCGCATGACCACCCAACTCATCACCCGGGCCATGAACATGGCCCTCGAGACCGGCCACGTCAAACCAGGAGCAGTTTTCCACTCCGACCACGGAGTCCAATACCGGTCGAAACGGTTCACGAAGTACTGCGGCCGACACGGCATCATCCGCTCCATGGGCGCGAAGATGCAGTGTTGGGACAACGCCGCCGCCGAAACGTTCTTCTCCAAACTCAAGAGCGAAAGCCTCAACTGGCAAACCTTCACGACAAGGCGCAAGGCCCGCACCGAAGTCATCAACTCCGTTCACCACTTCAGCAACGTTCGCCTGCACCAAACTCTCGGCTACTCAACACCCACCGAACGCCTCATCAAACTCACACTCGCCGCCTAAAATGAAACCGAGGACCCCGGCCGAAAAGACCGGGTCACCCCAGCGCCGTGGGCGGCGTGTTGCGAAATTCTCCGAAGTTAGCTCACACTGCTGCCCCGAACGGATGCCGCGCCGCCGCATCCGTCACGCCCTGTCGCTGGCTCGCCCAAGAGCCTCGACACCGACCCGTGGTGGGGCTAACTCAGGAGATCTCGCCCGAGTCGCGGCCGAGTGTCGGCTACTTTGGCACTGCTTCGCGCCCGTGGTCGGGCCGCCGGCTGGGATCTCCTGAGTTAGCCACATCCGATGCCGGTGGCCGCGGTCGCTGCGCCCTGCTCCTGCTCCAGGAGGGCCGATATCGGTGCGGGGAAGTCCCTGCACCGGTGCCGCCGTATTTTTTTGCCTTCGCCGTGGCCCGTACCCGAGCCATGCTCTGCATAACTCCTGCAGATTCTCAGAAGCGGGTCAAAGCGGGTTAAAACGGGCCGGAATCAGCCTATTTTGGCCAAATTGCAGGAGATGTGCGTGCCCGGAAGTGGGAAGAGGCGGGGACTGGTGGCCAACTCAGGAGATCCCGGCGGGGTCGTGGCCGAGTCGCGGCGACTTCGGCACTGATCCGTGCCCGCGCCGTGGCCAGCGGCTGGGATCTCCTGAGTTGGCCACAACCGGGCGCGGGGGGATGGCAGGGAAGGCATGGAGGGGCGCGGGGGATGGCAGGGTGGCTAGGGCCAGAGCCGCCGGAGCCGCAGCGCCACGCGACCGTACGCGACGGATGCCCCGCCGCCCCGCGCGACCCCAGCCGAACGAATTCGACGGAGATCTTGCACGATGATTGCGCAAAGGGCCCCGTGGCCACGTTATTGTGCACAATCTCCGTCGAATTCGATCTGGGCGAAGCGGATTACCCGGGGCAGCGCGGAAGCGCCCTCGCGGAATGAGAGAATCAACCGAACAGAGAGGGTTGCCATGACGCTTGGACTCCCGGACCACCTGGTCACGAGGGCCCTCAGCCATGCCCTCGCGCGGGCTGCACACTGGTTTGCGCTGACCTGCCTGGCTGCCTCCCTCGCCGCCATCATCCTCCTCAGTTTGTCCACAACCTCAGCCACAACCGCAGCCACAACCGCCACAACAAGTGCCACAACCGCAGCCACAACAACCGCCACGCTCGCCACCACAGCCACAGCCACAACCGCAGCCACAACCGCCACAACAACTTCCACAACCGCCACAACCGCAGCCACAACCGCCACAACCGCAGCCACCACAGCCGCAGCAACGCTCGCCACCACACCCACCGAAACCCTCGCCACCATCGTCGCCCTCCTCCTCATGGCCGCCGTGCTGATCGCCCTCTCCCTGCGCCGCACCGTCGCCCTGACGATCGCCTACCTCGTGACCGGCACCGTCGCCACCTACCTCTACACGATTACCGTGCTCGGCATCCCCGCCCTGTTCCCGAGCTCGAACGTCTTCCTCGTCACCCTGCCGAAACTGGCCCTGGTCATGATCGGCGGCGCCGGAGTCTCCGCCCGCGCCGGCGTGCTCTGGAGCAGCACCGCCTTCGTCCTGGCCGAAGCCGTCACGGTCTACGCCGCCACGCAAACCGAGGTGCCCTACGGCGCGGACGTCTTCACCATCTCGACCTATCTCTTCCTCGTCAGCGTGCTGCTGCTCACGGTCTTCGTGCGCCGCGAGTGGTCCGTTCAGATCGCCCTGCACCGGGCCATGCAGACCGACCAGACCCGCCTGCTACGCCACGAGCTCGACCTGCGCACCCTCGCCCTGGGTCAGGACACCACCCTCCAGCAGCTCGTCGCCCTCGCCCGCGCGCATCCCGGGCCGCTCAGCGCCAACCTGGCCGGCAGCATCCGTGACACCCTGCAGACCCTGCGCGGCACCGACTGGCTCACCGACGCCGATGCGCTGAGCGTCGAACCGCACGGGGGCACGGATGCCTGGCTCACCAGCGCGGTCTACGCCGCCATCGAGCGCAGTCGCGATCGTGGCCTCGTGGTTGAAGTCACGGGAGACCGCGCCGCCCTCGGCCGCCTGAGCCCGGCCAGCGACCGCGAGCTGAGCCTGGCGGTGCAGCAGTGCCTCGTGAACGTGATCCTCCACTCCGGCATCGTCGCCGCCGAGGTCGTGATCGAGTCCGAGCCGAGCAGCATTTCACTGATGGTGATGGATGCCGGGCGCGGCTTCACGGAATCGGAGACCGGCGCCGACCGTCTCGGCCTGCGCCAGGCGGTGCGCCGCCGGATCGAACGCCTGGGTGGCTCGGTGAGCATCCTCACCCGGCCGGGCGCCGGCACCTCGGTGATGCTGAGCGTGCCCGTGGCGATCGAGGAACCCGGCGGGCACGCCGAGCCGACAAAACAGCCCGAACAAACAGAAACCCCAGACCCCGAGCGGGTGGCCCAGTGACACCCACGAACGCAACCTCGCGATCAGGCAGCGCCGCGGCCACGGCCGCAGCTGCAGCCGCACAGCAGAACCACACCCCCGTCCCCACGCCTCACACCAAACCGCACGCCTTCACCCAGCAGCGCCTCGACCCGCTCGGCGCCCTCGCGGTCTGGACGATCGTGCCCGGCATCGCCCTGGTCGTGTTCGGCTACGCGGTGGTGACCACGGTGCTGCAGGCCGACGAGATCCGGCATCCGTTCCTGGCCGTGCTCGCGCTCGTCGCCACCGCAGCGGCGTCCGCCGCGCTCGTGTCGGCCGTACGACCATCGCGGTCCCCGGTGCGCCAGACGTCGCTGCTGCTGATCATCAGCCTCGGCCTGGCCGCCCACCTGCTCGACCAGACCGCCCGCTGGGGCAGCAACTCCCTGGTGCAAGACGACTTCGGCCCGATCACCATCGGCTTCCTGCTCGTGGCCCTCGCCCCCTTCCGCCCCTGGCGTGAACTGGTGCTGACCGCGGTGCTCGCCTCCGTCATCGTGGCCGCGGTCACACTGCCGCAGGAACCGTTCCGCTCGCTGCGGGTGCCGTCGGGCGTCTTCGTGGTCGTCGCGGTCACCCAGGTGCTCGCACTCGGCCTCGCCGGCGCTGCGTATTCCCGCCGCATCGTGCGTCAACTGCTGGCCTGGCAAACGGATGCCCGCCGCGCCATCGCCCGGCGCACCGAAGAATCCCGCGGCAGCGTGGTGCGCCAGGTGGTCGAGCAGCAGCTCGCCACCCTGCAGCCCGGTGTCTTCCCCCTCTTCGACGGCGTGCTCGAACGCGGCGTGGTGACCAAGGCCGACATCAATCGCGCGAACGAGCTCGCCGCCGGGGTTCGCCGGGCGATCGTGGCGCACATCGACGAGACCTGGCTCGACGCCGTCATCGCCCGCGAACGCACGGCGCTCCTCGAGCGCGGCAAGGATCCGCTGCTCGTCGTGGCCGACCCCGAGCACCGGGCGGCGCACTTCGGCACGCAGCAGCGCGCGGCCACCTCGGCCCTGATCAGCATGCTCTGCCTGGCCCCCGGCTTCGACCCGCGCAGCCTCGTGGTGCAGGCCGACACCGAGCCCGACTCCGAGCCCGACACCCAGGTCGATCCGCCGAGCGACCGCCAGCAGCGGCACTCCGGCATCGACACGTTCTCGATCCGGGTAGCGCTCGACCTCCCGCCGCGCCGGGTGCGCGCCCTGCTGCGCTCCTACACGGCGGTGCTGCGGGTGGTGTTCCCGTGGGTGCGGGTGAGCATCCGTCGCCCCGGCCTGACGCTGGAATTCGGCGACAAGCGCCCCCGCCCGGTTCCACCAGTACGCTGAGCTAGGCGCACGCAGCGCCACGACACGCAGCGCAGCATGACGCAGCGCAGCAGAGCGGCACGAGCGCGACCAGCCGAGGGGGCGACCACGCAATGGCGAAACTGTATTTCCGCTACGGAGCCATGAACAGCGGCAAGAGCACCTCGATGCTCCAGGCCGCCTACAACTACGAGGAACGCGGCCACCAGGTGCTGTTGGCCAAGCCGTCGGTCGACACCAAGGGCGACCGGGGCATCCTTTCCCGGCTCGGCGTCACCCGGGCCGTGGACTACCTGCTCACCCCCGAGACGGATGCCTACGCCCTGTTCCACGAGCACCGCGCCCGGGTGCTCGCCAAGACCGGCCTCGACGTGAGCGCCCTGCTGGTGGACGAGGCGCAGTTCCTCACCGAGCAGCAGGTGGACGACCTGCTGCGCATCGCTATCCTCGAGAACATCCCGGTGCTGGCCTACGGTATCCGCACCGATTTTCAGACGGTGGCCTTTCCGGGCAGCCGGCGCCTGCTCGAGGTGGCGCACAGCCTCGAAGAGCTGAAAACCATCTGCCGGTGTGGGCGCAAGGCCGTGTTCAACGGGCGCCAGATCGACGGGGTCTTCGTCTTCGACGGCGACCAGGTAGCCATCGACGGCGCCGAGGTGACCTACGAGTCGCTCTGCGGATCGTGCTACCTCGAGGAAAGCAATGGTGTGCTGAACAACCGCAGCCGGCCCGCACCCACGCCCGCAGGACGGACCGCACTCGCGTGACAACTGGAAGGAAGGGGCGCTCGAACGACTTCGGGATCGCGAGCGCCCCACCAACCCCCCGGTTGGTTTTCCCCATGCCTAAACGTAGGGGCCGCTTTACGGACTGACCAGCCGTTACTTCTTGTGGCACCAGAACAGGGGTCACTCCGCACGTCGTTGAACCCTGCCCGAGACCCCGGCAGGCACCGCCCCGAGAATCCAAGGATCGCCGATGTCCCGCTTTCGCGTAGCCCTGATCGATGACCACGAGATCGTCGCCCGCGGATTCGCCGGCCTCTTCGCCACGATCCCCGAGATCGAGGTGGTGGCCACGGTCGCGACCGTGACCGAGCTGCTCGAGTCTGCCGTGCAGCAGACGCCCGTCGACCTGGTCATCCTGGATCTGCGGCTCTCCGACGGGTCCACCGCCACCGGCAACGTCGACCGGCTGCGCGGGGCGGGCGCGGCGGTGCTTGCGTTCACCGGTGGCGACGACGCCGCTCTGATGCGGGCCGCGGCGCGCAGCGGCGTGCTGGGTGTGGTGCGCAAGTCCGAGCCGACCGCGGTGCTGCTCGACGCCGTCACCCGGGCGGCGGCGGGGGAGACCGTGGTCTCCACCGAGTGGGCCGCGGCCCTCGACGGCGACCCGGACCTCTCCGACGCGGGCCTGAGCGTGCGCGAGTGCGAGGTGCTCTCGCTCTACGCTGCGGGCGCGAAGGCACCGCTGGTGGCCTCGCGGATGGGACTCTCCGAGGCCACGGTGATCGACTACATCCGTCGGGTGCGCTCGAAATATGAGCGGGTCGGCCGCCCGGCGAACACCAAGATCGACCTCTACAAGCGGGCACTGGAAGACGGCCTGCTGCCCATCCCCGGCCAGCCGTGACACGGCCGCTCCGGCCAACCCGGCCGCCCCGGCCGCCCCGGCCAACCCGGCCAACCCGGCCAACCCGGCCAATCCGGCCGCAGTCCTCGACCGAGCGCCTCGCCCGCCTGCTCTACGGCGCGCTCGGGCCCACCGCCCTTGTCTTCGGGCTGCTCTGCCTGGGCACCGTGCTCGAGCAGGCCTGGAAGCCGCAGCGGTCCTGGTCGGTGGCGGCGTGGCTGCTGATCTTCGGGCTGCCGATGCTGCTCGCCGTGCTCTCACGCCGGGTGCCGTTGCGCGTGCTGCGGGTGATCGCGCTCGCCGAGGGGGCCCTCTTCGTGCTGCTGCTGATGTTCTGGCTGACCGAACGGGCGGAGCCGCTGCCGGCGGGCGCGGACATCCCCTGGGCGATCACCCTCACCGGCGTGCCCGTGATGGCCGTGGCGGTGACCACCCGCGACCGCACGGCCTGGGCCTACCTGGTGCTGGTCTGCACGATGAGCGGGCTGCTGCGTGCGGCCACCTCGACTGACCCCTCCCCGGTGCTGGTCGGTGTGGAAGACGGCCTCTACTCGTTCCTGCTGTTGAGCATGCTCGTGGGACTGACCACCATGGCGCGCCGCAGCGCCGATAAGGTCGACCAGGCGGCCACGATTGCCCTCGTGCAGCTCGTCGATCACGCCGACCGCCTCGCGCGCAAACACGAGCGGCTCACCATCGACGCCCTGGTGCACGACAGCGTCATCTCAACCCTGCTGATGGCCGGACGCGGCGGCACCCCGGTGCCGGTGCTGAGCCGGCACGCGGCCGACACCCTGGTGCGGCTCGACGCCCAGCGCGCTCCGCTACCCGACCCGAGCATGCCCGGCCTCCAGGTGACTCGGCGCCTCCAGCAGCTGGTGGCCGAGCTGGCACCGGATGCCCAGATCACCTCCAACCTGCCCGGCACCCTCACGGTGCCCGCCCTCGCCGTGACCGCCCTGCTCGGCGCCGTCGGCGAGGCCCTCCGCAACTCGGTCGCCGCCGACGTGCGGGAGCCCGTGCGGAGTCCGGTGGCCCGCACCCTTACCGTGCGCAGCTACCAGGGCGGCATCCGGGTGGCCGTGCACGACAACGGCGTCGGCTTCGACCCGGCAAGGGTGCCGGCCGAGCGCCTGGGCATCGCGCAGAGCATCATCGGCCGCATGGAGCGCCTCTCCGGCGGTGCCGCCGCCGTGCGCTCCCGCCCCGGCGTCGGCACCGAGGTGGTGGTCTCCTGGACGCCCACACCTGCAGCCCCCGCGCAGCCGGTCCCGGCCCTCTCGAGCGCACCCCCGACCCCGCCGCGACCCGCCACGCAGCTGAAGGGCGTGACCCGCCTGCCGAAGGCCCTGTCCACTACCATCCTCATGGGATTCATCGCCGTGCACGCCCTTCTCGCCTTCGCCGACGGTGAACCCCCGTGGACCCTGCCCTACGAGATCCTCGGGTTCGTGGCGGTGTCTGCGGCGGCCGCCTGGCTCACCCTCGTCGTGCCTGACCCGGTGTCGCCTCGCAACGCCGTTATGGTGCTCGCGCTGTGTGGGCTGTCCGCCGTGGCCACGGCATTCCCGGTGCCGCCGGTCGGGTCGACCCCGTTCGCCCACTGGTACCTCGGCGCCATCACCATGCTGTTGGTCGTGCTGGCGGTGCGCGGCCAGCCCGGATTCGCATGGTACGGCTACGGCATGATCATGGTCATCTCGATCGTCTGGGCGCTGCTCAACGGACTGTCGCTGCTCGACGGGGTGAACCTGGCCATCCGTCATGCCGGCACCCTGCTCGCCGGAACCCTGTTCGCCGTGGGTCTGAAGCGTTCTACCCAGACCCTGGCCGGGCTGAACCGGGAGCGAGCCCGCAGCGGCGCCGCGGCGGCCACGGCGGCGGCGGCCCTCGATGAGCGCGAAACCCAGCTGACCCGGGTGAACACGCTGGCCCGGCCCACCCTGCAGCGCCTCGCGAATTTGCTGAAAAGCGACGCCCTGCAGAACAACCTCCTGCAGATCAATCCCCTGCAGATTGAACCGACCCTGCGAGCGGAAAGCCTGCTCGTGGAGGCCACCCTGCGCGACGCCATCCGGGGGCGCTCGCTCTTCGTCGAGCCGGTGATCACCGCGGCCCGCGCCGCCCGCATCCGAGGCGTCGACGTGACCCTGCTCGACGACAGCACCGACCGGCCGCCCCGGCAGCTGGCCGCCGCGGCCGCCATCGTGGCTGCCCAGCTCGACGCCCTCACTCAGGGTCACCTGATCGCCCGGCTGCTGCCCGCCGACCGCGCCACGATCGCCTCGATCGTGGTCGACGCCGGCGAGCCACGGATGCTCACGGTCGCCCCCGACGGCACCCTCCAGCCGTCTTTGTAGCACCCGTACGAAAACCCGAGAGAACTTCACACCCCCCATGGGGGGTGGCCCAATACCCCTATGTGCAAGGATGGACAAGGGGATAATGCAATTCGAGCGGTTCCTCTCTGCCTAGTACTACCGGAGGAACGCGCGTGGAGCTCAAGGACTACCTCAGGATCTTTCATAAAAGTTGGATCCTGATTCTCGCTTGCACCCTCTTCGGAATCGCCGGCGCGGCCGGTGCGGCCATTGCGACCACCCCGAAGTACATCGCCAACACCCAGCTCTACGTCGCGGTGCAGGCCTCCGCCGGCGCTGTGACCGGAGACCTGGTTCAGGGAACCAGCTTTGCCCGGCAGGCTGTCACGTCGTACGTCGACGTCGTCGACAGTGCCATCGTGCTCGACGAGGTCATCAAGCAACTGAACCTCGACCTGACCGCCGCGCAGCTCGCCTCCACAATCACCTCCACGTCACCCCTCAACACCGTTCTGATCGACGTCTCCGTGACCAACAGCGACCCGGAGCTAGCCGCTCAGATCGCCAACTCCGTCGGGCAGAACTTCAGCAAGGTCGTCGTCGACCGCCTTGAGAAGCCCGATGGCGACGCAGCCAGCCCCGTGAAGATCGAAACGATCCAGCCGGCGATCGTGCCGACAACGCCGGCCAGCCCCAACGTGCCGTTGAACATCGCCCTCGGCCTTCTCGTGGGTCTCGCGGTCGGCATCGGGCTCGCTGTGCTGCGCAGCGTGCTCGACACCCGCATCCACAGCCTGCACGACATCGAGCTGGTCACCGACTCACCGATGCTCGGCGGCATCACCAACGACCCCGGCGCGAGCCTTCGCCCCCTGGTCGTGCACACCGACCCGAAGAACCCGCGGGCCGAGGCATTCCGCAGCCTGCGCACCAACCTCCAGTTCGTGAACATCGAGGGTGGCCCGCGCAGTTTCGTGGTCACCAGTTCGGTGCCCGGCGAGGGAAAGAGCACGACCACGGCGAACCTCGCAATCGCGCTCGCCGAGACCGGCGCCCGGGTCGCGTTGATCGACGGGGACCTGCGCCTGCCACGCGTGGCGGAATACATGGGCATCGAGGGCGGCGTCGGCCTTACCGACGTGCTCATCGGTCGCGCCGAGCTCGCGGACGTTCTGCAGAAGTGGGGCAAGAACAAGCTGTTCGTTCTGCCCAGCGGCCGCGTTCCCCCGAACCCGAGCGAATTACTCGGCTCCGCTGCGATGGCCCGCATGCTCGGCGCGCTCACCGAGGAGTTCGACGTGGTGCTGATCGACGCCCCGCCGCTACTGCTGGTGACGGATGCCGCCGTGCTGAGCAAGCTCTGCGGCGGCGCCATCATGGTGGTGGCCTCCGGGCGCACGAAGCGCAACGAGCTGACCAGCGCCGTGAAGGCTTTGGAGCGCGCGGGGAGCCGCCTCGTCGGCATGGTCATCACCATGCTTCCCACCAGGGGGCCCGACTCCTACGGCTACGGCCAGTACAGCTACGGCACGATTCACGAGGAAGAGAAAGCAACTGTCGGTGCCGCAGCGCCTGCGGGGCGGGGCATCCGCAAGGCCCGACGGAGAACCGCGTGATGCAGACCTTCTCCATTCTCACGGTCTGCTCGGGCAACATCTGCCGCTCGCCGCTGGCCGAACAGCTCTTACGTGTCGGCCTGGCGTCGTGGCCGCAGGTGCAGCTGGCCAGTGCCGGAACAATCGGCCTGACCGGTCAGGGCATGCCAGCGCAAGCCGCTGACCTGTCGCGCCATTTCGGCGGTGACCCGAGTGCCCACGTGGCCCAAGAGCTGACCGCCGAGCACGTGCAGAACGCCGACCTGGTGTTCGCGATGTCCCGCGAACACCGACGCGCCATCGTTGAGCTTTTGCCACGCGCCATCCGTTACACGTTCACGATCCGCGAGTTCGCGCGTCTCGTTGCGGACCTCACCGATGACGACCTCGACGAGGCTGCCGCTCTGCCCCTCGATGACCTTGTTGGGCGCCTCTCCACTCTGATCGGGTTGGCCGCGTCTCAGCGTGGCGCTGTCGCCCCCCTGGTATCGGCCGATGACGACGACGTTGTTGACCCCTATCGCCGTAGCGACGAGGTCTATGTGGAGTCCGCCCAACAGCTCGTGCCGGCCATTAACGCTGTCACTGCCCTGTTCCATAGAGCCGCAACGGTGCAGCCGAGCTAGTGAACGCCGTGGGAGGAAATAGGCCTAAGAGTCGCAAGAACCGCGACAGCGTGCTTCGCCGTCGCCTGCTCATTGCGGGTCTGGCCGTGTTCTTGCTGTTCGACGTTGCCCTGGTGTCCTTTGCACTCACCGCGTCGAAGCCCTCCGCCAATGCGGGCACGGCGGTCGAGCCTGTCGAGACCACGACGCCGGATCCCGAGCCGTCGGAAACAGAGCAGCCGGTGGTCGAGCCTGTCGAGCCCACGGCAATTGAATCTTCGACCCCTGGCCGTATCCTCACCGCCCTCGACGCGTCCACACTCTGGCGTGCCACGACCGGTGACTGCCCCGCCGCCACCGCGAACCCGGAGCTCTCCACCGACGCCGGTGAGACCTGGACAGCACTCGACGCTTCGGCCGACACCGATTCCTCCTCCATCCTGTCGATCACTATCTCCAGCGAGTCGGAGGCCTCCATGGTCACGCTCACGGCCGCAGACTGCACCCCGCAACGCGTGACTACCTTCGTGGCCGGCGACCAGTGGCAGGAATACCCCGATCGTGTCGGGACCAACTGGTACGTGGACCCGGCGGACCGGGCCACCGTGCACGGCCCCACCGGCACGTTCCCTGCTCCCTGCACGTCGGTTGTCGCGCTCGCACCCCGCACCGACACCACGGCGGCTGTGCTCTGTTCAGACGGCACCCTGTTTCGCACCGACGATGGTGCCGCAACCTTTGGGTCCGGGGTCGCTCTTCCCGGCGCCGCGAACCTGACTGTCAGCGACGACGGTTACATCATCGTGGCCACCGATCAGGCAGGCTGCGCGGGCGCACAGCTGCTCGCGACGCCTGAAGAGCTGGACGGGGTGCTCACCCCGAGCGGATGCCGGGAGACGGAAGTCACGCCGGGAGACCTGGCGGTGGCAAGCGCCGATGGATTTGTCTGGCTGTGGGCGGGGGACGAGATGAGTAAGTCGAGTGATGGGGGCACAACATGGCAATAAGCGACTTTGCAACGACGAGAATGCAGGAGCTGCACGGGTCTGTGCCGCTAGTGCGGTTCGGTACTCAGTTCGCGTTTGACGCGGGAGCTTGGGTTGTCGCCCTGTTCCTGGCCGAGATTCTTCGCTATGAGTTTGACCTGCAGCTGATTGACATCCGACCGCTGTTGGCTCTCTGTGCGGTCGCGTGCCTGGTGCAGTTTTTTGCCGGCGGTGCCAACCACCTTTACCAGGGGCGCCACATCTACGGGAGCTTTTCCGAGGTGCGGGCGCTGCTCGGGGTCGTTCTCGCGTCGACCGTCATCCTGGGCATCCCGGTTGCTGTCGCCGGCACGATGGTCGGCATTCCCCGCAGCACGGTTTTCATCGCACTTCCCATGGCCTTCGTCTTGATGGGCGGCGTTCGCTACGTCAAGCGTCTCCTGGTGGAACGGTCGGTCGTTCCCAAGGACGACATTCAGAAGGCCCTGATCTTTGGCGCCGGTTACATGGGCGCGTCAATCGCTCGGCGCATGACCACTGACCGCAACTCACCATTCCTGCCGGTGGGGATCATCGACGACGATCCGCGCAAGCGCACTCTCTGGCTTCATGACGTTCGCGTCGTCGGTTCTCGCGCCGACCTCTCCGCTGCAGCTCAGGAAACCGGAGCGACTGCGCTGGTCGTGGCCATTGCCAAGGCCGATGCAACTCTGCTGCGTGAGATTACCGATGCCGCCAAGGTCGCGCATCTCAAGGTGTTGGTTCTTCCTCCCCTTGAAGAACTGCTCAACGGCAAGTCACGCCTCAATGACCTTCGCGATATCTCGATCGAAGACTTGATCGGCCGTCACCCTGTTGACACCCACGTTGAGTCGATCGCGGGTTACCTCGCCGGCAAACGCGTGCTGGTCACGGGCGCGGGCGGTTCCATCGGTTCCGAACTGTGCCGTCAGATCACCAAATTCGGCCCGAGCGAACTGATCATGCTCGATCGCGATGAGACCGGTCTCCAGGGCACGCAAATCTCAATCCTCGGTCACGGCCTTCTCGACACGAAGGACGTGGTGCTTGCGGACATCCGGGATGCGGAGGCGCTGAAGACCATCTTTGCCGAGCGTCGACCCGAGGTGGTTTTCCACGCTGCTGCTCTCAAACACCTTCCGATGCTGGAGCAGTATCCCGACGAGGCGTGGAAGACCAATGTGCTCGGCACACTGAATGTGCTCGAAGCCGCGCAGGCGTCCGGGGTGACCACGTTCGTGAACATTTCCACCGACAAAGCCGCGAACCCCACGAGCGTGCTCGGTCATTCCAAGCGCGTTGCCGAGAAGCTCACAGCGTGGGCCGCCCAACAATCCGAGCGCGCGTACCTCTCGGTTCGCTTCGGCAATGTCATCGGCAGTCGTGGCTCGATGCTGCCCACGTTCACTACCCTTATCGAGGCCGGCGGACCGCTGACGATCACCCATCCTGACGTCACCCGCTTCTTCATGACCATCCCCGAGGCATGCCAGCTGGTGATTCAGGCCGGCGGTATCGGTGGTCCCGCGGAGGTGCTTATCCTCGACATGGGTGAGCCGGTCAGAATCCTGGACGTGGCCGAGCGAATGATCGGAATGTCGGGCAAGGATATCGAGATCGTCTACACCGGCCTGCGCCCGGGGGAGAAGCTGCACGAAGAACTTATCGGCGATCACGAAACGGACGCACGACCCATCCACCCGAAGATCACCCACGCCTCCATAGCCCCCATTCGCCCCGAGAACCTGAACAAACCGGGTTGGGATGAGCGTTGCCGTCAAGATCCAACAAATCGGCCAGCCCAGGCTGAGCCCGCGCTGGCCGGAACAGGAATACCCCTATGAGTGAACGCATCTACATGTCTTCGCCCGATGTAGGCGCTATCGAAGAGCAGTACATGGTGGCCGCGATCAGGTCCGGCTGGATCGCACCTCTTGGACCCGACGTCAATGCCTTCGAGGGGGAGATGGCGGAGCGCATCGGTGTGGCACACGCTGTTGCCCTCAGCTCGGGTACGGCGGCCCTGCACCTTGGGCTGCTTGGGCTTGGAGTCGGGCCGGGCGACATTGTGCTCACGTCGACGATGACGTTCGCGGCGACTGCTAACGCAATCGTCTATACAGGGGCTGAACCGTTCTTCGTTGACTGCGAGATCCAGAGCGGAAATATGGATCCGGATCTCCTTCGTCAGGCTATTGAGCAGCTCCTCGGGAGTGGCGAGAAGGTTGCCGCAATTGTTCCGGTCGACCTGCTTGGTAAGGCGGTTAATTACACCAAGATCTGTGCATGTGCAGAGGAATTTGGCATTCCCGTTCTTGCCGACGCCGCCGAATCCCTTGGAGCCAGCCATATGGGCAAACCGGCGGGTTCTTTTGGTCATGCTTCGATCGTTTCCTTCAATGGAAACAAGATAATGACCACGTCCGGCGGCGGAATGCTACTTACAGACAGCGTTGAATTAGCCTCCCGCACGCGCTATCTGGCTACGCAGGCCCGACAGCCGGTCACGCACTACGAGCACACCGAGATCGGATACAACTATCGGCTGAGTAATCTGCTGGCCGCTCTCGGCAGAGCGCAGCTGTCCCGTCTGGACGAGATGATCGCCCGACGCCGGGAAATGCGTGAACGCTATCGGGAGCTGTTCGCAGCCGTAGACGGCGTTGAGGTCTTTGGAGGCGACGCGGACGAGGGCGACAACTGTTGGCTCACATCAATCATCATCGACTCTTCGGTAACTCGATGGCCGTCCTCCGAGCTGAGCGCGGCCCTGCTGACAGACAATATCGAGACTCGCCCATTGTGGAAGCCCATGCACCTGCAACCCGTTTTCGCCGCTTCACGGGCTGCCGTGAACGGGAATTCTGAGCATCTATTCAGGACCGGTCTCACCCTGCCGAGCGGGTCTTCGTTGAATGGATCTGAAATAGAACGAGTGGAGTCGGCTTTAAGTCGTTTTCTGGGCGGACGTGCACGATGAGCTCGTCTGAACGCACCTCCTATGACGTAGTGAAACGTGGATTGGACGGGCTTGTCGCCGTCGTTGGGCTGGTTGTGTGCTCTCCGGTACTGGCTACGATCGCACTCCTGGTTGCCGCGAAATTGGGTCGCCCCGTGTTGTTCGTACAGGACCGACCGGGCCTGCACGGTCGTGTTTTTAAGTTGTACAAATTTCGTACTATGAAAAACGTCGATGTCGAGAGTGGGCTCGTTAGCGATGGTCAACGTCTCACGCCATTCGGGAAAGCGCTTCGAACGACAAGCTTGGACGAACTCCCCACCCTAGTGAATGTCCTCAAAGGCGATATGAGCATGGTCGGACCAAGACCGCTTCTCGTGCGGTACCTGAGTCGATATTCGCCCGAACAGGCTCGCCGACATGAAGTCAGGCCCGGAATCACCGGCCTCGCTCAAGCCAACGGGCGGAATGCGCTTACCTGGGACGAGAAATTCATCCTCGACGTTCAGTACGTAGACAGTCGAGGTTTTTCCGTTGATGCCAGCATTCTCCGTGATACGGCCAGTGCACTAGTCCGTCGCGATGGGATCAACGCTGATGGGCAGGCCACGATGAACGAGTTCCTTGGCCGAGCCTCGACACCGCCGGAGGATCGATCGGCGGAGTAGGAATCTCCGATCGGGTATTGCGGACCGGCTCTGGTCCGACCACGACATCACAAGAAAAAGAAGGAACTGGAATAATGGACCAAATTGAATTCATGCAGCTGATAGAAGACACACTCGAGGTTGGTCCTGGGACGCTAGCGGTGACAGATCAACTCGACGAAATAGACTGGGATTCACTTGCCAATATCAGTTTCATCGCTGAGGTAGACAACCGTTTCGGGGTTAGCATGGATTCAGAGCAGCTCGCAAAGAGCCTCACGATTGCGGATTTGTTCGACATGCTCAAGGTCGCGATCCGAGTCCAGTGACCTCTCCAGACTTCCTCAACCTCCACCAGAAGACGCTCCTGGTAACAGGCGCATCATCCGGGATCGGCCGCGAGGCGGCCCTTCTGGCGAGCCAGTACGGCGCGCGCATCGCCTTGCTTGCGAGGCGAGTGGACGATCTGGAAGACCTCGTTGGTCGTCTGCCCGGGGAGGGCCACATCATCGTCCCTTACGATCTGACAGACACCGACGGAATTCCCGAGATGGTCCGGTCAGTTGCCGATCGCCTGGGTGGGCTTGATGGGTTGGTTCACGCCGCCGGGCGTCACTTAACACTCCCTTTGAGGTCTGTGAGTTCATCCAACATCCATGAGCTTTTCGATATCAACGTGGCGGCTGCGATCATGCTGGCCAAGGGATTCAGACACAAGCAGGTCAGAAAGCCCTCGGCCAGTCTTGTCCTTCTTTCATCTGCTGTCGGGCTTGTTGGTCAGCCTGGCGTGAGCGTTTACTCCGCGACGAAAGGCGCCATCATCACGCTGACCAAGTCCTTGGCACTCGAATTGGCGAGAGAGGACATACGTGTCAACTGCGTTTGTCCAGGTGTGGTTATGACTGCGATGACCCAGGGAATCCGCGACAGAATCGGAGAGGAAGGCTTCAAGGCTGTAACAGACGCGCATCCTCTCGGATTGGGGCAAGCCTCGGATGTTGCGAACGCGATCCTCTTTCTTCTGTCCAGTTCATCTCGCTGGATAACAGGCACTGCGGTACCTGTTGATGGCGGGTATACCGCCCAATGATGAATCGACTGGTGATCGTAGGAGCAGGCGGCTTTGGTCGCGAAATGCACAGTTGGGTGAAGACATCCCCCCGATGGTGTCAGAGTTTTGCAATCGGAAGCGTCGTGTTCGTCGATGACGACGTACCCAAGGCCCCGGTTCGTGCGCCGATCATTTCCACCGTTCGCGACTACCGGCCCGCCGACGTGGACCTCGTGTTTTGCGCGATTGGGGCGCCCTCAGCTCGACGTGAAGTCTCGAAGCTGCTCTCACAGAGGGACGCGCGAATGGGCACGTTCGTGCATGATCGTGCAGTGCTGGGCGACGATGTCCAGCTGGGCCGAGGTTCCATCGTCTGCCCTGATGTCCTCATCACCTGCGACGTGCTTATTGGTGAAAACGTTCATATCAACATCGGGTCCACAATCGCCCATGACGTGATCATCGGCGACTTCGTTACCGTGAGCCCCGCGTGCAACCTGAATGGAAACGTCAAGATTGAAGATGGAGCCTTCCTGGGCACGGGCGTGACTGTCATTCCGGGAAAGTCCGTAGGCCAGAACTCTCTCATTGGAGCTGGAAGTCTCGTGCTGAAGAACATCCCGCCCCAGGTAACCGCCTTTGGGAATCCGTGCGTCATCGTTGGAAGGCGGTCCGCATGAGGGGGCGAATTAGCTCCGTTCATTGCCTTCGGGCTGGGTTCGGTCTTACGGCTGGGGCAGGAGGCGCCGGCGGATACACATCTGAACTGGCCGCGCAGGTCGCATCGGAGCTTTTTGCCATTAGCGACACCAAGCTGGCAGAAGTCGACTATCTGATTCTCTGCACCCAGACGCCGGATTACCGGCTCCCCACTACGGCGTGTCTCGTTCAGTCCCAAATCGGCCTGAGCTCGAGCGTCGGCGCCATTGACCTGGCTGGCGGCGTGCCCAGCTTTGTTTTCGCGTTGGCACTCGCTCAGGGCCTGATCTCGACGGATCAGGCACACAGAATCCTGATCATCACCGCCGATACTGACGCATCTTCGGGGTCTGCCAGTGCTGTTCTGGTCGCTGCCGACCCTGACCGTGAGGGTGTCGATGGATTCGCTTTCGGAAGCGAAGGTGATTCAGCAGCAAACCTCGACACTGTGCTGACAGCCAGCGGTCTGGATTGGGTAGCCCCTGAAGTCGTCCTCATCGCCCATCCGCGTGTGCAGAGACCGGACTACAGCTCATCGACTCTGCCAATCGCGCTTTCGGACGCTCTCGGTGAGGGACGGGTGAGCAGAGGGGACAAGCTTGTCTTGCTCGGAAGCGATGCTGCAGGATCCTGGGCGGGAGCGATGGTGACATGGTGAGCGCACGCATTGTGGCCGTCGACTACTACTTGCCCGCCGGCGAATTGACCAACGAGCACCTATCGATTCAGTTTCCTGAATGGACCGTTGACAAGATCGCGGCGAAGACGGGAATCCGGACGAGGCACATCGCGGATGCCGCCGAGTCTGAGGCAAGCATGGCCGTCATGGCCGCCCGAGCGCTGCTTGACAACAACGACATCGAGACCAGTTCCATTGATCTCGTTCTCCTGTGCACGCAGAGTTCCGACCTCTCGAGGTCTGCCGCAGCCACGGTTCAGCGGCAGCTCGGCCTCAGGTCGGGAATTGCTGCGATCGATATCAATCTGGGCTGTTCCGGGTACGTATATTCGCTGGGGCTTGCCAAAGGCTTGATTGAATCCGGAGTCGCAAAGAACGTCCTCCTGCTGACTACAGACACTTACAGCAGGTACGTCAACGCCGCCGACAAATCCGTGCGCACACTCTTCGGCGACGGCGCATCCGCGTCACTTGTTGCAGGCAGCGCGGCGGACACCCAGCACCTCTTCGCATTTGCCTACGGAACGGACGGTGCTGGCGGAAACGCGCTGATCGTTCCAAATGGCGGCCATCGCCCGGGGCAGGACATCGCGCCCAATTCAACAGCGGACAACCGGGGACTTGTTTCCAACGGTTTCGACCTGTTCATGGATGGCCCGGCCATCTTCAATTTCACCTTGAACGTTGTTCCGGGCACGGTGGATTCGATCCTGCGCAAGGCTCAACTGCGTCTTGACGAAGTTGACTTGTTCGTCTTCCACCAGGCAAACGCGTTCATGCTCCAGCATCTTCGCAAGAAGCTTGGGATCGCCCCAGAAAGGTTCTTCATCTCACTTGAGAATTCCGGCAACACAGTCTCGTCGACCATCCCGATCGCGCTTTCGGAAGCTCAGAAGCAAGGTGTGCTCCAGCCAGGGATGAAAGTCATGCTCTTGGGCTTCGGTGTCGGGCTGTCCTGGGGAGGGGCGATGGTCCAATGGTGATCGCTGACAGGTCTTTGAAGATAGTTATTGTCAGTCAGTACTACAAGCCAGAGCACGCCCGGATACCCGTGGAGCTTGCGCGGAGCCTGGCGGAGCGTGGGCACGAAGTCCGAGTTGTGACGGGTTACCCTAATTACCCTGAAGGTCGTCTTTACCCTGGCTACCGCCAGCGGCTGAGTCATCACGAATCCGACGGGGCAGTGCGCGTACGCCGGGTCCCGATCGTGGTGAGTCATTCGCAGAATGCACTCGCCCGATTTGCCAACTACGTCTCCTTCGCCGTCAGCTCGATCGGTGCAAGCCGGTTCGCCGCTGACGCCGATGTCGTCTATGTCTATGCCACTCAGATGACCGCCTCGCTGGCGCCGTGTCTGTGGCGTGCCACCCGAGGGACACCGTTCGTCCTCCACGTCCAGGATTTGTGGCCGGAGTCAGTGACCGGGTCATCGATGGTCTCGGGGAGCTTGGCGAAGCGGGTTGTCAATGGGTGTTTGCGCCCTTGGCTGGGCGCGGTGTACCGCAGCTCGGCGGCAGTCATCGGGACGGCGCCTACAATGGCACGCATGCTCCTTGATAGGGGTGTCGAGAGCCAGAAGGTACACACAGTCCTGAATTGGGCAGAGGAAAACGGCGCGCAGGAGCAGCCGCGTGGTCGGGCCCGTTCGGACAGTGGAGGCACTGGCCTCTCACTCGTCTATGCGGGGAATCTGGGCGAGTTCCAGGACCTGGACACAGTGGTCAGGGCTGGCGCAAAGATTACCGGGTTGGAGGGGTTCACGTTGACAATAGTTGGCTCGGGGATCGCTGAGGAGGGGCTTAAAAGCCTTGCACGGGATCTCGGGGCAACGAATGTCATTTTCCGTGGACGCGTGCCGCATGCAGGCATGGATGAGATCTATGCTGCCTCGGATTTTCAAGTGGTGCCCCTTCGAGATCTGGAAATATTCCGGGGAACGATTCCGTCTAAGTTTCAGGGAAGCCTCGCGAATGGGATCCCCGTAATAACGACCGTCGCGGGGGACGTCAGCACCATCGTCCGAACGCACGAGATCGGGTTTGCCAGTGGGCCAGGTGACGTGGATGCTTTGGCGGCGAGCTTCAGAAGCGCCTATGCATTGTCCCCTGCTAGCAGACGACTAATGGGCGAGCGGGCTCGCGCCTACTACATGACGGAGATGTCACGTGATGCCGGCGTCGAAAGAATCGAAGAGATTCTGAGAAGCACGGCCAAAATTCGGACAAAGAAGGTAAGGCATTGACAGATAGCACAAGCAACTATAAAGGCCGGCGGATTCTCGTCACGGGGGGTACAGGGTCTTTCGGTCACACTGTGACCGAAAGACTTTTGTCACGCGGTGCTGCGGAAGTGCGGATTCTGAGCCGTGATGAAGCGAAACAAGACCTCATGCGCAATGAGCTCGCTGACTCGCGGCTGCGGTTCTACGTGGGTGACATTCGGGACTACCTGAGCGTGGAGCGAGCCATACGTGATGTGGACTTCGTGTTCCATGCAGCGGCCCTCAAGCAGGTTCCATCTTGCGAGTTTTTCCCGATGGAGGCCGTTAAGACTAACGTTTTGGGCAGCGAGAATGTGGTGAGAGCCGCTGACCGGGCCGGAGTCAAATCTGTTGTTTGCCTCAGCACCGATAAGGCGGTCTACCCCGTCAACGCCATGGGTATGAGCAAGGCAATGATGGAGAAGGTCGCGCAGTCCTACGGTCTGAACAACCCCAATGCCGAAACGACCGTCTCGTGCGTGCGCTATGGCAATGTCATGTATTCGCGTGGATCGGTCATTCCTTTGTTCATACGGCAGCTCAAAGCGGGCAAGAACCTCACGGTCACGAACCCCGACATGACGCGGTTCATGATGTCACTCGCTGACTCGGTAGATCTCGTTGAGTACGCTTTTCATAACGCCCTGCAGGGAGATCTCTTCATTCGTAAGGCGGAGGCCTGCACAATGGGTGACCTGGCTCAGGCCCTCATCCTCCTGTTCCAGTCGTCAGCCCGAGTGGAAGTCATCGGAACCCGCCACGCGGAGAAGCTATCCGAGGCTCTCGCCAGCCGCGAGGAACTGGCTCGCGCCCAGGATATGGGGGACTATTTCCGCATTCATGCCGACAACCGTGATCTGAACTACAGCATCTATGTCGAGCAGGGCGACCTCGCCCAGGCGCAGTATGAAGACTACGACTCTCACACGGTGTCACGGATGAGTTTGCGTGAGGTTCAGGCACTTCTCTTGACTCTGCCCGGGGTGCGAGCGGAACTCGCCTCAGCGGGAATCCGCTTTGAACAGGTCGTTTAGATGGAGAATCACGTTGCGCTAACCGGGGCCCATGGCTTTCTCGGGTGGCACGTCCGCGCGGCTCTTGAAGAATCCGGTCGCGAAGCGGCGACAATTCCGGTGGGCGATACCTTCAATGTTGCTGAGGCCGCCTCGGCTATGTCTGGAACAACTCGCCTAATCCACCTTGCTGGCGTTAACCGTGGTTCTGATACCGAGGTGAGCGAAGAGAACAGACGATTCGCCAGTCAGCTCGCGCAGGCCATCGTGCGGGCAGAAGTTCCCCCCACTGTTATCGTGTACGCGAATTCCTCGCAGGCAACTAACGGAAGCCTGTACGGGAACGCGAAGGCTGCGGCCGCGGACATCCTCCGGGCAGCGGCGGAGGAAGTGGGCTCGGACTTCCAAAACGTGCTGCTTCCGAACCTCTTCGGTGAACATGGGCGCCCGTTCTACAACGCTGTGACCGCGACGTTCAGCCATATGCTGAGTCAAGGTCAGACGCCGTCGGTGAATGTTGACAAAGAATTGACTCTTCTGCACGCGCAGGACGCTGCAGATTTACTCACAGGTGCTGTTGACGCAGGAGCCAGCCGAGAACTAGAAGTGCACGAGACAGTGTCCGGGCTGCTGGACCGCCTGATCACGATCGATGCGGTCTATCGTCGTGGTGAAATCCCTGATGTCGCCGCGGAATTTGACCGTGACCTTTTCAACACCTACCGTTCCTATACTTTTCCCGAGCATGCTCCCGTCCAGCTGACCCGCCATGCAGATGCGCGCGGTTCGTTCTTTGAGATAATCCGCTCACATGGCGGTTGCGGCCAGTCGTCTTTTTCGACCACGGAACCCGGAATCAGCCGGGGTGATCATTTTCACCGACGCAAGATCGAGCGGTTCACTGTTCTATCCGGCTCCGCCACGATTGCGCTGCGGAGGCTGTTCACCGAGGACGTTGTCGAATTCCAGGTGACAGGCAGTGCCCCGGTCGCGGTCGACATGCCCACGATGTGGTCACATAAAATTACGAACACGGGGGCGGATCTCCTCTACACGTCCTTCTGGACGAATGAAATATTCAACTCTCAAGCACCCGACACGATCGAAAAGGCTGTGCACAAATGAATCCGCGACTGAAAGTCTTGACAGTTGTTGGAACGAGACCCGAGATTATTCGTCTTGCGGCTACCATCAAACGACTCGACCGGTTCACTGACCACGTCCTGGTTCATACAGGGCAGAACTACGACTACGAACTCAATGAGGTCTTCTTCGAGGACCTTGGTCTCCGTCGACCGGACCACTTCTTGGAAGCCGATACATCTTCATTGGGCAAGGTTCTCGGCTCTATCCTGGCCAAGACTGAGGAAGTGCTTCTGCTGGAGAAGCCCGATGCCATGCTCATACTGGGTGATACCAATAGCTGCATTTCGGCGCTTATGGCCAAGCGGATGAGAATTCCCGTGTACCACATGGAGGCTGGAAATCGTTGCTTCGATGAAAACGTCCCCGAGGAAACCAATCGCCGACTCGTAGACCATATTTCTGACTATAACCTCGTCTACACCGAGCATGCTCGTCGAAATCTCCTGGCCGAAGGCATCCACCCGGCCCGGATTCTGCTCACCGGATCTCCGATGCGAGAGGTGCTCGACGGCAACGCAGCGGGCATTGCAGCCAGCGCCGTTGTGGAGCGGCAAAACTTAGTCGCGGGAGAGTACTTCTTGGTCAGTCTCCATCGAGAGGAGAACGTTGACGACCCCGCACGGCTGGAGTCCGTACTTGCGGCGCTGTCGGTGCTCCGTGAAACACACGGGGTTCCGGTCCTCGTGTCCACGCACCCACGGACACGGAAGAGACTGGAGAACGTTGCGGCGGAACTCAAGGACGGCTTGATCTTTCATCCTCCGTTTGGATTCAACGACTACATCAAACTCCAGATGGCTGCCAAACTCGTTCTTTCCGACAGCGGAACAATAAGCGAGGAATCCAGCATCCTCGGGTTTCCGGCGGTGACCCTTCGGGACTCCATCGAACGACCTGAGGCGTTGGACGCCGGCGCAATCATCACTTCCGGCGTCAATCAGGAATCGATTCTGGATTCCGTACAAATGGTTTTGGCGGAGTTGGGAAACCATCCGCCCACTGCGCAACCGAACGGTTACGAAGTGACGGATACCTCTCGACGAGCCGTCAATTTCATTCGTTCTACAGTGGCCACTCACAGCATTCGTGCGGGTGTCCGGAAATAATGGCTAGAGACCGATGAGCGCGAAACTCCACGTGGTGAACCTTCTCTCGAGCCTCCTTCCGCAAACACGGGTGTTCGGGTTGAGGCGAGGTCTCTATAGAGTGACCGGTGTGCACGTGGGGCCGAATACGCGCATCAACGGCGGGGTGAACATCCAGCACACGAACGTGCGAATTGGTGCGGATACCTGGATCGGTCGTCGAAGTGAGATCGTGTCGACGATAGACGCACCAGTGACCATTGGCGACCGCTGCGATGTGTCGCAGGACGTTCTCTTCATCACTGGCAGTCATGAGATTGGGGATCCACTACGGCGCGCAGGGACTGGTACGAGTTTGCCAATCTCTGTTGGTGACGGGACCTGGATTGGGGCGAGAGTTACTCTACTGGGTGGAGCGGTACTGGGGAGTGGCGTCGTCGTAGCGGCTGGGTCCTTAGTGAGGGACGTATTTCCGGACGACGTTCTTGTGGCGGGGACGCCAGCTCGCATCGTTAGGCAGCTTGGGTGAATATCAACGAGCGAACTATCCGAGCTAGAGCGGGAGCCGTGGTTGGGGCGGGCACAGCGGTGGCAGTTGCACGTCTTTTCTCGTTGGTCGCTGCCGCCGTGCAATTGCCTCTTCTCACGAACCTCCTCAGCACAACCGAGTATTCGAGCGTCGCTCTCGCCATTGCAATTGCCACGTATTTCAGTCTCTTTGCCGCGGAACCGGTAATCTTGGGATTTCAAAGGTTTCCGGGCGGCAACAATGAGCGCTCCAACTACACCTTTGCTCTCGGGCGCACGGTGGTTTCAGTCGTCCTAGCTGGCATTCTCGTCTCCGGTATTGGTCTTCTTATGGGTCGAGCCGAGGAGGCAGCGGCATTCGCAGGCTGGGGCATTGGTCTCGCTATGAATCGATTGGTTTCAACGGCATGGCTCATGTGGGGTCGGCCGTGGGGATATGCATGGAATCTCATCGCTGGCACTGGTGTGAGAACTGTGGTTCTTCTTGTGATGATCTTGGCTGGGTGTGGACCTCTGCTCAGCTTGGGTGCGGCCGGACTCGCCTCAGCCTGTGCCGCGTTACTCCTTAGCCCCAGGGTCAGGGGCCTAAGGGCGGCTTCTACATCGCGCCCCTGGTCAATGCGGTTCGGCCTCCAGCTCGCGCTAGCTTCACTCGCATTCACACTGCTCACGAATGGGAACCTCCTTGTCCTAGCGGCTGTCGCGTCAGGCGACCAGGTCGGTAGATATGCCGCAATGACCCAAGTTGCTGCGTTGAGCTCGGGCGCAGTTGTTGGGCTCATGTTGACAGTTGCCTACCCACGTCTTAGGGCAGCTTGGGATCGACAGAATCGGCCCGCCGTTGAAGAGCAACTCGCGATTCTCCAATTGGTGTGTCTCGGTATCGCCCTCGCCGCAATCTTCTCGACGTACGTAGCCAACCACTCCCTTCTCCACTTTGTCGTTCAAAAGGAGTTCATCGATGGACGCGTCCTTGCACCCCTGATCATGGCAACTGCATTTGCGGCCATGGGGCAAATATCGAGTTGGAGGCTCCAGTTCCAGTTCGAGGCGGGAGGTGTGGCGCGAAGAACTGCTGCGACTGCTGTGTTCGGCCTACTAATCACGGTTGGGCTGACTGCGGCGTTTCAAGCGCAGGGTGCCGCCGTTGGTGCAGCCCTGGGATTCATGGTCTATTTCCTAGTGATGAGTGCCGGGTCGGCTCTTCCGCTGGCTATCCTTGCCGGGTCAATCGCTTCGCTGGCTCTGTCCTCGGCCGGTTTCGTGTTGTCCGGAGACGCAGTTGCATACGCTGCCCTGGTGGCAGCGAGCGTAATTTCGCTAGTGGTGGCAAGGAGATATCGTGCAAAAAAGCTATGATCTGGTTTTCTGGCAAAACACTCCTTCGCTACACCAAGCGCCTCTTATGCGAGCCCTGACTTCGGGCCTGGGCAAGCGTGTCCTTGTAGTAGCTGCGGGCGACGTCTCAGCGGCCCGACTAGCCATGGGCTGGGAGGGTATCGACTATGGGCCCGCGGACTTGGTGATCAAGCCGTCCTCGAGCCAGATCGAAGCCCTCGTCGAAAACAATCGTGGTGCCACAGCGCACATTTTTTCTGGAGTTAGCTCATATCCAGGAATGCGGCGAGCGATGAACGCGCTCACCCGGGGAGGCCATCGGCACATCGCCATCATCACGGAGCCGTGGGACCCACGAGGGCTGGCCGGAAAGCTGAGAGCCCTCAAGTTTGCGTTTCGTGGTAAGTCATGGCACCACGTCGACACCCTCTTTGCCTGTGGAGTTCTGGCAAGGAAACAATTCGCATCGCTCGGCTGCGAACTGGAAAAAATAGCCCCATTTGGTTACTTCGTGGACCCACCAGCGCGGAGCGACAACGGCCCGCGCGTCGGAAAGCCGAGCATAATGTTCATCGGCACACTCACGGAACGCAAGGACCCGAGAACACTCATACAGGCGTTGGCATTGACGCCACCAGAGTCTTGGGATCTCACAATGGTTGGAGACGGGCCTCTCCGGAAGGTCATGCTTGATGATGTGCTGGAGCTAAACCTTAGCCATCGGGTTAGTTTCGTTCATCGAATGGCGAACAACAAAGTTAGAGACGCGCTTGCTGCCTGCGACTTGCTTGTCCTGCCGAGTCAGTACGACGGGTGGGGAGCGGTAGTGAGTGAAGCGCTCATGGCAGGAACCCCAGTAATCGTAAGCAATACCTCTGGCTCTTCTGACTTCGTTGCCTCGAATCTTCAAGGCGAAATTGTCCGATTTGGGCGGCCGGGTGAAATCGCCCAGGCGTTGCATGAGCGTTTGCGGACCAGTCCTGTAACAGATGAGGCCCGCTCAATACTGCGCAACTGGGCGAACGAAGCCATCTCGCCGAGAGCTGCTGCCGAGTATCTGTGGAAAACCGTAACGCGCGAAAAAGATGTGCCCACGTTTCCTGCACCGTGGACCGAGTCTATTTAGTGCTCGTAATTCGTGCATCACACTCGAAACGTAACCAAAAGATTTAGGGGAGCCATGAATACGATGTCTAAATTTGCCGTTTTTGCACCGCTATTCCCACCCGCAACCCTTGGCGGCGGGCCTATTCGGACTGTCAAAGCCTTAGTCGATTCGGCACCGCAAAACACGCGCGCGATTGTATTCACATCTGACCGAGACATGAATCAAACTGTGCCACTTCAGGTCAAGAGAAACGCCTGGTTGGAAAGGGGCGGGGTATCGGTGTATTTCGGTACTCCAACGTCGATTCGGCTGTTGTTTCGTGGTTTGCGTGCCGTTCGACATGAGCGGCCTGACGTTGTTTACTTTAATAGTTTCTTCAATCCGAGTTTCTCGATTGTCCCGCAAATCCTAGGGGCCCTGGGCTTCTGGCGAGGAGCTCGGGTGCTACTTGCGCCCAGGGGGGAGTTCGGGCAAGGAGCCCTCGCGATTCGGGCGTCAAAGAAGCGTGCGTTTCTGACGTTCTACAAAGCGATGGGACTTCATCGTCGACTTCTTTGGCATGCGTCTTCGGTAAACGAAGAGGCAGATATTCGGGCGCTGTTCGGCGAAAGAGCGCGCGTTCTCATTCGGGAGGATGAAACAGCCCTGCCGCCCACAGCTCAGAGGCCACGCTCAGCGTCGCGGGAAGACCGTCCTCTACGGATTGTCTTTGTCAGCCGCTTGAATCCCATGAAGGGCCTCGATATATTGCTTCGAAGCCTGCAGCCGATTAGCGCTCCGATTGTCCTTGATATCTTCGGCAATGCTGAAGACAAGGACTACGTGCGAACATGTGAACGCCTGATCAGGGAATTGCCGACGAGCGTGACGTGCACATCGAACGGCCCTATCTCCCCGGAAGCCGTTCGAGCGGTCTTCGCAGAGGGCGATGTTTTCGTCTTTCCGACCGCTGGAGAGAATTTTGGCCACGTCATCGCTGAGGCGCTCTCGGTGAGTTGTCCCGTGATTTGCTCGAACCTGACACCATGGTCGGATGTCCTCAATATGGCGGGTGGAGACGTACTTGATAGTAGGGACCCCCTCGATTGGAGCGTTGCCATCCAGGCGTTCGCGGCGCTTTCGAATGAGCAGGTCCTGGGGCGTCGGCACGCGGCAGGTGCAGCATTTGATGTCTGGAGATCCCGAGACAAAGGAGATCATATTTTCGCTCAAGTCGCCCAAGTCGGACGATCACCGCTCGCTGTCAAAAGGGCGCGAATTTATGGCGGCGAGTAGTCTAAGTCGGCCCAGCAAGTTCCACATACTTACGAAACGCGGGGCAGGAAACCAATGATGAGGCCTCGCCCGAAAGGATTTACGTCTTGAACGCAGCACCTTGGATGCGCGACCTATTTGCTTGGATTTGCGCAGCGGTTGTTGCGACCGCTCTGGGGTGGCAGACCTCGATGGGAGTGGCCTGGTCTCTGTGGCTACTACTCGGGATTGGCGGCGTGGTGACACTCGTCCTGAGCCCGTGGACCCGGGTCTGGTCCCCGTATGCGGCCGGAGTGCTTCTTATCCTCGCGTCAGCGTCAGTTGCAGCCCCAAGCACAGCCGTGTCTGTTGCGTTTCGGGTTGTCGGAATCGGGTTTCTCTGCCTATCAGGTGCAAATCAGGTATTCGGACGAACGAAGTTTGTTTCTGATAAAAAAATGAAGGCTGCCTCAGTGCGGTCGTGGCTTTCGCTGGTTGTCGGTGCGCACCTCGCTTTTTTGTTGCTTGCTGCAGCGTTTCACGGACAGTGGGTTGAGTTCATCTTGTATGGATTTGGCCTGACCCTGCTGGCTATTGCAGTCATAGTGACATCGGTCGCAGTCCCGAGAGAAATAGTGACGGTTTCTGTCCTATTCTCTCTTGGCTTCGTCGTAATCGCCTCCTTCGCCTACGGCCTGACCACGCCGGAGGTAGCGGTAGCCGGAATTCGGCTGCGGGGGCTCACGGCGAATGCAAATACGCTTGGATTCTTTGCATTCCTTCTCGGCTCACTTGCCCTGATTGTCGTGCGGCATTCTGGTCTAAAGTTTACCCTCTTGTTCTTTGCGGGCGCCGTCCTTTTGTGGACCTCGAGCCGAGCAAGTATCTTGGCGTTCGCAATCGTCGTGCTTTTTGTCGTTCTCTCTCGACTCTCGACAACGGTGGTTTTGGCTGTCCTTGGAGCAACGGGAGCGGCTGCAGTGGCAGCATTGATGTCGCCGAATGCCCTCTCGATTCTCGATGGAGTTTTTCGTGGGGATGAATCCCGGGCCCTCTCGCTTACGGGGGCAATCAATGCCTTTCGCTCGTCGCCCCTAGTCGGAATCGGTCTGGCTAACGAAGAATTTGAGATCGCGAGCAGCCCCCTGCGCGCACTGGCGTACGCAGGAATCGGCGGTTTACTTGCCGTCTCGGTCATGTGGGGGGCCTTCATCTGGCACGCTCGGACTGCGGGCATACAGGCGGTCGGATTCACTGCGGCAGCTGTTGTTCACAGCTGTTTTGAGGGATGGCTTCTGTCGCCAATTAGCCCGTTGCTGTTGATCTTCATACTTGCTTGGTGGGTCATCGTGAGACCGGTCCCGGGGCTCAGTAGTAAGTCGAGCAACCAGCGTCAGACGAGCTACGCGAATCCTCGCAAGATGATCCCCTGGGATAGGGCTAGGCCGAGGCTCGCCATAGCTGCTTGGCCTTGAATCTGAGCAAAAATGTCTACTGACCTTGGCTCGTACTCATATTTTGATCGCGGTACCCAGTACGCATCCGCACAGATCATCGTGTTCGTAAAACGACATCGAACCACTAGTCGATGGAATATAACGGGGATTGATTCATCGCACCGCTGAAAACCGAGTTCTGCCGCTGAGGCGTCTGGCCGTGTCAATGCGGCTCCAACGAGAACATGAACGGACTGCTGCGCTAAGCACACCGACCTCGCCATCCACAGCGCCGACGACCTCGCCGCTGTCGCGACCCAAATCAACAACAGGCCCCGGAAACGACTCGGTTGGTCAACACCAGCCCAGCTCCTCGCCGATGTACTACGGTCCAGCTCACTAATTAGCGTCGCGACGACCGCTGGAATTCGCCGGCGCTATTGGCCCTGTTTTGGGTCAGCGTTGACATAATGGTGTATTTGGGGTCTCGAGCTCTGGAGTCGCAACTCCCAGAATGGTGAATGTTACAACGATCGCAAATGGCGAGTAGCGCTTGGTGGTAGCGGTAGTCCGGCGAGTTGGTAGCACGTTTCCGGGTACATGGTAGCGCTGGCGGTCACGGGACTGCTCTGCTGTGAGAAGACAA
>NZ_SOGC01000016.1:0-35370 GCF_004402765.1 Cryobacterium sp. TMT2-17-1 | reverse complement strand
CGGCGGCTGCATCATTCCGGGGTGCACCGTGCCCGCCGCCTGGTGCGAAGTACACCACGTCACCCCCTGGCACCGCGGCGGAAAAACCGAGATCGACAACGGGGTCCTGTTGTGCTGGTACCACCACCACAGCATCGACACCTCCGGCTGGAACATCCGCATGATCCGCGGCACACCCCAAGTCCGGGCACCCTACTGCTACGACCCCACCCGCACCTGGCGGCCTGGGGGAGGGAACCCGGCCAACCGGGCACCGGTCTCGGCGGGCTCGACCAGCGTCAACGTGCCTTCCCGAAATCGGGTCACCACCGCCTCCTAAGAACGTGGCTTCGTCCGCCACCACCCGGGCGCACAGTGCCCCCACAGTTCGACAGGCGCGATCACGGTGCTGTTTGGCCACCGGAGCACTCCAGCCGACACCAACCCCAAGATCGTGTCACGCTGGTCACATGGATCTGGAGGTGTCGCCCGCGCTGATTATTCCCGAGCGCGAACTCGGCTGGCGGTTCTCGCGGTCGTCAGGGCCGGGCGGCCAGCACGTGAACACCTCCGACAGCCGCGTCGAGCTCATCTGGAGCGTTGCCGAGTCGGAGAAGCTTTCCGACGACCAGCGGATGCGCCTGCTCGCCCGCCTCGCCAAACGCCTCGTCGACGGGGCGATCACCGTGACGGCGTCCGAGCGGCGCTCCCAGCTGCGCAACCGCGAGCTCGCTCTGGCGAAGCTCGCCGACATCGTGGCCACGGGCCTGGCTCCCGATGCGCCCATCCGCCGGCCGACCAAACCCACTCGTGGTTCGGGCCGAAGGCACCTCGCCGCGAAGCAACAGCGGTCGGCCACCAAGAAGCAGCGGCAGAGGCCGTCCGCCGACTAGCTGCGAGAGCGGGTGAATCGTCGAACAGCGCAGCACAAAGCGACGAGTCACCCGCTCTCGCTGCCTGAGGTGTCCGCAGGAGCGGCTAACGCAGGAGCGGCTAACGCAGGAACGGCTAACGCAGGAGCGGCTACCGCACCAGCAACATCTGTCGGAAGAACGCCGCGAGCTCAGCGGTCGCGGTCAGCGGCAGCACGTTAGCCACATACATGTCCGGGCGCACCACCACGACGGCACCGCCGCGGTCGATCCCGCGCAGCTCGAAGATGTCGTGCGCCGGGTCGGTTGCATAGAGCTTTTCGTAGTCGATCAGCTCAAAGGGTCCTCTTATCGGCAGGAAAACGCCCGGAACCCGGCCGATGTCCACCCCGGTGTGCTCTTGCTGGTAGACCACCTTGACGTCGAAGACACTGTCGATGTCGCTCCCGGTAGGGGTGTACGCGAGCAGCGGCGACTCTAGTGAGGTGCGAATCCACTCGGCCCACTCGGTCAGCGCCGAGGCATCGCCGGACACAGCGGCATCCGCGAACGCGTACAGGCGCCACCGGCCATCGGCGCGGTGGTGGTGTCCGAGCTGCACGGGGTTGGCGTCGCCGACGCGCACCACCGGGGCGGACTTAAAGCGCTTGCCGAGCGGGAATCCCGTGGCGAGGTGCTGGTGTGTTGCCTCGCCGGTCAGCATCGACGGCGGGTATTCCGTCATGAAACCCGACGGGAACTCGGCCGTCTTCGTATAGAACTCCTCCAGTGGAACTTCCAGATCCTCCGACTTCGTCGCCATCAGGGTCGACCAGGTCTTGTCGAAATCGATCAGGTTCTTCGCGATGACCTGGCGCTCGGCAGAGTAGGTACCGAGCAGGGATTCGGGGCTGCGGCCTTCGATCACGTAGCCGAGTTTCCAGGCCAGGTTGAAGCCGTCCTGCATCGACACGTTCATGCCCTGGCCGGCCTTGGCGCTATGCGTGTGGCAGGCGTCCCCGGTGATGAACACCCGCGGGGTGCGTGTGCCGATCTCGTGGGGGAGGAGGTCGTCGAACCGATCGGTGAGACGATGGGCGACCTCGTACACGCTGTGCCAGGCGACATTCTTCACGTCGAGGGTATACGGGTGGAGGATGCCGTTGGCCTTCGCGATGATCTCCTCGATCGTCGTCGTGCGCACTGCCCCGTTGTCGTCAGCGGCCACCTCGCCGAGATCCACATACATGCGGAACAGGTATCCGCCCTCGCGCGGGATGAGCAGGATGTTGCCGCCGGATTCGGACTGGATCGCGCACTTCATGCGGATGTCCGGGAAGTCGGTGACCGCGAGCACGTCCATAACGCCCCAGGCGTGGAATGCCTGGTCGCCGGCGAGCGTACAGCCGATCGAGTCGCGCACAGCGCTGCGGGCACCGTCGGCGCCCACCACGTACTTGGCGTGCACGACGCGTTCCTGGCCCTGCTTCTCCCCGGTGGTGTGCACGAGCGTCACCGTGACGGGATACTCGCCCTCGTCGGTGTTCTCCAGGCTGCGGAAGTCGAAGCCGAAATCCGGCTCCATTCGCGTGGGGGAGTGCGCCATCACCTCGGCGAAGTAGTCGAGAACACGCGCCTGGTTGACGATCAGGTGCGGGAATTCGCTGATGCCGGTGGGGTCGTCCACGGCACGGGCCGAACGGATGATGCGGGTCACGTCGGCGGGGTCCGGTGTCCAGAAGGCCATTTCGGTGATGCGGTAGGCCTCGGCGATGATGCGTTCCGCGAAACCGAACGCGTGGAAGGTCTCGACGCTGCGGGCCTGGATGCCGTCGGCTTGCCCGATTGCGAGGCGCTCACCGCGGCGCTCGACGATGCGGGTCGTGATACCGGGGAACTGGGAGAGCTGCGCGGCGGTGATCATGCCGGCTGGGCCCGTTCCGACGATGAGAACGTCGACGTTCTCGGGGAGCTCGCCCGGGCGATTGAGGCCGACCCCGGCGGCATCCTGGATGCGGGGATCGGTGGACACGTATCCGTGGTGGTGAAACTGCACGGCTTCCTCACTTCTTTGTGGGCTCTGCGTGGGTGAATCGGACGTCACTGTCGTAGCGTGCATGTCCTGACGTGTTCGATAATCGAACACAAAGTTCTATTATCGCTTCTCGGATCATATATCATCCGGCCGGCCACGACTAGAGGAGAGGCGGCGAACCAATTCGACGGAGATTCTCGTCGAAAACAGCCATTCCGTCGTGTTCGGGCCCGCTATGGGCAAAATCTCCGTCGAATTCGTTCGGGACGGAGGCGCGGCAGGGAGCTACCGGGCGATCAGGCGGTCACGTGCGCACTTTGCAGGTGCGGTAGGGCGGCGAGGATACTGCTGACCACGCCGGCCTCCGAGCTCGACGGCGCGATGTTCGCGGCGCGCGCCAGGATGCTCGGGTGGCCGTTGGCCATGGCATAGGAGTGCCCGGCGGCATCGAGCATCTCGGCGTCGTTGAGGTAGTCGCCGAACGCCATCGTCTGGGCCCGGCTGATGCCGAGCTGCTGCTGGAGCCGTTCCAACGCTCGACCCTTGTTCGCTCCCTGGCGCATCACATCGACCCAGTTCTCGCCCGAGACCACGACCTCCGCGGGCAGCCCCAGGCCGCGCAAGGCCGGTCCGCTTCGCTGTTCGGCGCGGGCAGGGTCGTAGATCGCCAGTTTCAAGATGACATCGTCGAGGGCGGCCGCATGCACATCCGCTACGACCTCGACCGCTGCGTAGTACCGGCGAACCTGGTCGACGAAGCGCTCGTCGCTGCGCTCGATGTAGGCGCTCCGGGCGCCGCAGACGACGAGCCCCAGGTCGGCACCCGTGGCGGCGGTGCCGCGCACCCAGTCCACGATGGGGGCGATGATCTCGGACATGACGGGTTCGACGTCGATGCTGATGCCGTCCTGCACCACGTTGCTTCCGTTTTCCGCGATGTAGATGAGTCCGTCGTGCTCGCCGAAGATGCCGTGCAGTGTCTGATACTGGCGTCCGCTGGCCGGCACGAACAGGATCCCGGCCCGATGGAGGTCGTCGAGGAGCGGCCAGAACGCGTCGGGCACGTTGCCGTCGTCGTCGAGAAGAGTGCCATCCATGTCTGAAACGATGAGTCGGATGTCGGAGGGCTCTGCTAAGTGGTTCACTGCGGCGGCTTTCGGTCGTTGTTCGTTCCCGGAATCCACGAGTGTTCGCTCGCGTCCCTTGGTCTGTGACGACGACGCTGTCTCTCTCGATGATGTCATCTCTGCCCGCCGGGCTCCGAGTTGCGCGCGAACTGAGCGTTGGGCGCACAGAACGAGCGGCCCTGGTGCCAAACTGGCAGGATTCATTGCACTATCTGCGAGGAGCGTCGACGTGCCTGGTTTTGATTTCTTCAGCGGCCAGGGGCTCGTGCGCCCGGATATCACCGCGGCCGACGCCGAATCGATGGCGTCCTCGCTCTTCGGGATCACCGGCACGGCCCGCGAGCTCGGCAGCCAGCAGGACCGCAACTTTTTGATCACCGCCACCGGTGCCGCCACCAGTGCCGCCACCGGTGCCGCCACCAGTGCCGCCACCGGTGACTCCGCGGGTGACTCCGCCGGTGACTCCGCGGGGGGAGCGACGCAGCGCTACGTGCTCAAGGTCGACAACCCGGCCTTCTCAGCCGCCGAGCTGGCCGCGCAGGACGCGGTGATGGTGTTCCTAACCGAGCACGGCATGCGCGTGCCGCAGCCCGTGCGGGGGCTGAACGGCCTCAGCCGCCAGCACTGGCACGCAACGGATGCCGCCCTCCTCCCGGTGCGGCTACTCACCTTCCTCGAGGGCCCGTCGCTCGAGGCGCGGGGCTATCTGGCCCCGCCGGTGGTCCGGGCGCTCGGCCGGCTCTCGGGCACCACGTCGCTGCACCTGCGTGACTTCGCGGCGGACGGCCTCGACCGCACGCTGCAGTGGGACCTGCGCAACGCGAAGACCGTGATCGACCTGCTGATGCGCTGGGTGCCGGCGGAAGAGACCAGGGATCAGCTCCGTGCCATCGCCGACAGCGCCGCCGCACGTCTGGCGGCTGTGGCCTCCGTGCTGCGGCTGCAGACCATCCACGGGGACATCACCGACGACAACGTGATCTGCCGGGTGCTGCCGAACGGCCACCACGTGCCCGAGGGGGTCATCGACTTCGGCGATCTGGCCACCGGGTGGCTGGTCGCGGAGCTGGCGGTCACGGCGGCATCCGTTCTGCACCACATGCCGGACAATCCGCTGGCGGCCCTCGAGGCGATCGTCGCCTTCGACGAGGTCGTTCCCCTGACCGAGGCCGAGATCACCGCGCTCTGGCCGCTGATCGTGCTCCGCGGGGCGGTGCTGGTGGCCAGCGGCGAGCAGCAGGTGCAGATCGACGCGGACAACGACTACGCGAGGCACCGGATGGACGCCGAGTGGCAGGTCTTCGCCGCAGCCAGCGCGATCGGCTGGGAGGAAGCGGACGCGGCCATCCGGCAGGCGCTCGGTCGGCGGCCGCACACTGGTGCCGAACACACGACCGTGCCCGAACACACGACCGTGCCGATGATCCCCGCGCTCGCCGACGGCGACTACGAAATGCTTGACTTCACCGTGACCAGCCCGGCCCTGGCCGACGGCCTCTGGCAGACAACGGATGCCGAGTGGCGGCTCGCGCAGGCCGCCCTCGCCCGACGCAGCGCCGCCGTCGCCCCCTACGGCCAGTTCCGGCTCACCCGAACCCCGCCGCACTCGCGCCGGGAACCCGACACGTTCGCGCTGTTCACCGAGGTCTACCTGCCTGCCGGTTCGGTGATCGTCGCGCCCGCGGCTGCCTCGGTCACCGAGATCGGAGGCGACACTCTGGTTCTGACGCTGGCCGGTTTCGGGCTGCGCATCGGCGGCATCGTGTCGAACCTCGTGCCGGGGACCGCGATCGCCGCAGGGGAGCCCGTGGGCGTCGCGAGCCCGGTTGCTCGGGTGACCGTGCAGAAGCTCGCTCGCCCGGGTCTGCCGGTCCCGCACTTCACCCAGCCCTCCCGGGCCGCCGCGTGGGCAACCCTCGCACCGGACCCGGCGCGGCTGCTTGGGCTGGCGCCGCAGGCATCCGTCGTCGACCCGGCGATCGAACTGGCCCGGCGCGGTGCCATGATGGCCGCGGCGCAGGAGAAGTACTACGAACGGCCGCCGCAGATCGAACGCGGCTGGCAGGAACTGCTGATCGACACTCACGGGCGCTCCTACGTTGACATGGTCAACAACGTCGCCGTGATCGGGCACAGCCACCCCCGGTTCACCCGTGCCGTGAGCGATCAGCTGGCGTTGCTCAACACGAACTCCCGGTTCCTCTACTCGGCGTTGGCCGACCTCTGCGAACACATCGTGGCGACATCACCGGATCCCATCCTCGACACCGTGCTTCTGGTCAACAGCGGCAGCGAGGCCGTGGACCTGGCCCTGCGCCTGGCCCGGATCCACACCGGTCGCAGCAACGTCGTCGCCTTACGAGAGGGCTACCACGGCTGGACGTCGGCCTCCGACGCGGTGTCGACCTCGGCCTACGACAACCCTTTCTCCTTGGCCTCCCGGCCCGACTGGGTGCACATCGCGGATGTTCCGAACTCCTATCGCGGGACGCATCGCGGTGCCGGGGCGGCAGGGGAGTACGCGGCCGACCTGGCCCGGCTGTTGGCCGATCCGGACGGCCCGGGGGCTGACCTGGCCGCGTTCATCTGCGAGCCCGTGCTGGGCAATGCCGGCGGCGTCGTGCCCCCGGCGGGATACCTCGCCCGTGTCTACGAGCAGGTCCGTGCACGCGGCGGGCTGTGCATCGCCGACGAGGTGCAGGTCGGCTACGGCCGGCTGGGCAGCCACTTCTGGGGCGTGCAGCAGCAGGGCGTCGTGCCCGACATCCTCACGGTGGCCAAGGCGATGGGCAACGGATACCCGCTCGGCGCGGTGCTCACCCGCCGGGACATCGCCGAATCCCTGGCCAGGGAGGGCAACTTCTTCTCCTCGGCCGGCGGCAGTCCGGTCAGCTGCGTCGCGGGGCTGGCCGTGCTCGACGTCATCCGGGACGAATCCCTCCAGCAGAATGCGGATGCCGTCGGCCGGCACCTGGCAGGCCGGCTTGCAGAACTCGCGGAACGGCATCCGTTGATCGGGATGGTGCACGGCCTGGGCCTGTACATGGGGGTGGAACTCGTGCGCGACCGGGACACCCTGGAGCCGGCGGTCAGCGAGACCGCCGCCATCTGCGAACGGATGCTGGAGCTCGGCGTGATCGTGCAGCCCACCTCGGAGAGGCAGAACGTGCTGAAGATCAAGCCGCCCCTGTGCTTGAGTCGGGAGAGCGCGGACTTCTTCGTCGACCGACTCGACGAGGTGCTGCAGGGCGGCTGGTAGCGTGCACGACGTGCTTGACCACCCCCGCGCCGAGCACCCCCGCGCCGAGCTCGCGGCGCTTTGCGCTCGCGGCCTCGACTGAAACGCCGACGGGTTGTGCCGCCTGACAGTTGAACGCAATCCGGTGACAGACCCGGAAGGCCGAAAAAGTTCACCAAAATGGCTGGCCAAAACCCCTGACAGCGGCAGACTGTAACGACACGGGCGCGACCGGCTCCGGCAGCAGCGGTCCCGTCTTGATCGGCGTCAACGAAGCAAGCTTGGGGAGAAAATATGAACAAGTACACAGTCACGAACCCCGCCACCGGGGACAGCGGACCGAGTTTTACTCTGGCAACCGATGCTGAGGTGACCGAGGCCATCGGAGCCGCAGACCGTGCGCACAGTGAGTTCTCTCGCCGCACGTCGGTCGCCGAGCGCGCGGCCCTGATGCAGCGTGTCGCGCACCTGCACACCGAGCGGCGTGAGAATCTGGCCGAGCTCATCGTGCGCGAGATGGGCAAGCCCGTCGCGCAGGCCCTCGGCGAGGTCGACTTCGCGGCCGACATCTACTCGTACTACGCGACCCACGGCGAGGCCTTCCTCGCCGATGAACCGATCGAGCTGCTCGGTGGTGAAGGCTCGGCGTTCATTCGGAGCGCCTCCCTCGGAGTGCTCGTCGGGATCATGCCGTGGAACTTCCCCTACTACCAGGTCGCCCGCTTCGCCGGTCCGAACCTGGTTCTCGGCAACACAATCCTGCTCAAGCACGCCTCGCAGTGCCCCGAGTCCGCTGCCGCGATCGAGGCGATCTTCACGGATGCCGGTTTCCCCGACGGCGCATACCGCAACGTCTACGCCTCCAGTGCTCAGATCTCCGACATCATCATTCCGGACCCCCGTGTCTGCGGTGTGTCGCTGACCGGTTCTGAAGGCGCGGGTGCGGCGGTCGCGGAGGTCGCCGGCCGCAACCTCAAGAAGGTCGTGCTCGAACTGGGCGGATCCGACCCGTTCATCCTGCTCAGCACGGACAATATGGACGAAGCGGTCGACGCCGCCGTCGACGCTCGCCTCGACAACTCCGGCCAGTCCTGCAACGCGGCCAAGCGCTTCATCGTGATCGACGGCCTGTACGACGCCTTCCTGGCGAGCTTCACAGCGAAGATCACCGGCAACGTTCCCGGAGACCCCACGTCGCCGGACACCACGCTCGGCCCGCTGTCCTCCCTCGGTGCCGCCGAGGGCCTCGAGGAACAGCTCCAGCGCGCCGAAGCCCAGGGCGCAACCGTCACCGCGCGGGGAAACCGCATGGGCGCCTTCTTCTCGCCGACGGTCCTGACCGATGTGTCCCCTCAGAGTGACGCTTACCGGGAAGAGTTCTTCGGCCCGGTCGCCGCCGTCTATCGCGTGGCGAACGAGGCCGAGGCCGTGCAGGTGGCCAACGACGTCCCGTACGGCCTGGGTTCGTATCTCTTCACCACCGACCCGGAACAGGCCCTGCGGGTGGCGGACCAGATCGACGCCGGGATGGTCTTCATCAACGGCTCGCTCCTCGACGGAGCAGAGCTGCCCTTCGGTGGAGTGAAGAGATCTGGCTTCGGCCGTGAACTGGGACGCTTCGGCATCGCGGAGTTTGCCAACAAGAAGCTCATTCGCATCCTCAGGTGACACGCGGTGGCGCGCCGCCCGTCTCAGACGGTGGCGCGCCACCCGCCCGCGCCAGACTGCGGCATCCGGTCTCCCTGACGAATTCGACGGAGATTTGGGCCGAAACGGCTCCAAATCTGCCCAAAACTGCGCGCTGCCTCAAAATCTCCGTCGAATTGGTTCGGCGCCGGGCCCGGGCGGCTCCGCCCCCTAGCTCAGGAAGAGCACCACTGCGGCGGTCACCGCGACCACGACCAGGATGGTGCGCAGTACCGGCGCGGAGAGCGTGCGGCCGATACGGGCACCCAGCCAGCCGCCCGCGGCGGAGCCGATGCCGATGAGGAGAGCGATTCTCCAGTCCACGGTCCCGCTGGAGATGAAGATGATCGCCGAAACGATATTCGCGACTCCGGCGAGCACGTTCTTGGTCCCGTTGGCCCGGTGTATGTCGGTGGACCAGAGTATGCCCAGCAGTGCGAGCAGCACGACCCCCTGGGCGGCACCGAAATACCCGCCGTACACGCCCGTCGCGAGCACCCCGAGAATGAGCCCGAGGGTGAGGGGACGCGTATCCGTTTTGGTCAGCAGTGTGCCGGCGGGTGCCGCCGGCGCCTTACGTCGCACGAAGCCGGCCACCCGAGGCTGGATCGCCGAGAGCACCGCGGCCAGCAGCAGCAGGAAGGGCACGACGCCGGCGAACGCCTGTGCGGGCAGGGCGAGCAGGAGCAGACCGCCGACGATGCCGCCCACGGCGGAGAAGATCGCCATCACAGCTACGGGGCGCCACTGCGACCGCAACTCGCGTCGGTAGCCGTGGGCGCCGGCAATGGACGCAGGGATCAGACCCACGGTATTGGACACGTTCGCCGTGATCGGCGGCACGCCCAACGCCAGGAGAACGGGGAAGGTGATGAGTGTTCCGGCGCCGGCGACCACGTTGATGACTCCCGCGGCCAGCCCGGCGATCAGGATGATCGCACCTTCAAGCAATGTCACATCTACCCCCACCCGCCGTTGGACCGTGCAGGTCAAGGCTAGTTCAGGAAAGCTGGTTCAGGCGATGGCCGGCACCGGGGCAGTGGATGCTGCGGTTGTGGCTTGCATCACCGGCTCCCCATCGCGACGGGCATCGCGACGTGACTATGAACGGGGTCGGAATCTGTCGAACCGTCAGCTTCGGCCCCCGGTAGTCACCGCGCTTCTGGCGCTGGGGGAGCCTGATGTCGAGCCCAGGGAACGGCACGTACGGCACCAGGCTGAGGAGGTGGCTGATGATGTCGAGGCGAACCCTCTTCTTGTCGTCGGTATGCGCGACATACCAAAGCGCCCAGCGGCGTCATCCGCAGGAAGTGCTCGGTCTGATCCGGAGTGCAGAAACCCATCACCCGCTCCACGCCCGCATGGTTGTTCCAGCTGCGGTCGAAGAGGACCAGCTCGCCGGCTGCGGGGAAATGCTCCAGGTAACGCTGGATGTACAGCTGGGACTTCTCGCGTTCAGTGGGAACGGCAAGTGCCGCGACTCGGAAGAACCGGGGGCTCACCTGCGCGGTGGTGCGTTGGTAGTGCCGCCCTTGCCGGCCGTGTCACGCCCCGCGAACACGAGGCAGCCAGGCGTCCGGTGATGTTCTCGGCCTTCTTGCGGGACGTGAACGCGGTGAACGGGACCTCGGCGACTTCGGTGCTACGTGATCCACGTTTTCGTGCTGTTGTCATAGATCGCGTTGGTGTACGCAATCGCTGTCCAGGCGTTGTCGGGGATCGTTCCGATCGCTCGTTTGATGGCGGGGTTCACGCGGGCGGTGACGGAGACGTCGGCACCGGTTGTGAGGGCCGCACTGATTGAGGCGTGACCGTAGCAGGCAGAGTCGGCGCGGAGGAGCACGCGCGTTTTTTCGGCTCCGTGGAGCCGTTTGGTGGTGGCGAGGGCATCACGGATCAAACGGGCGGCGCCGCGCTGTGACCCGCACGCACCGCGGCGGAGCCGTTGACCGATGATGATCGGCGCTGATGATGATCGGCACTGACACGTCAGTTTTCAGCGCGTCGAGCAACACGTTGAGGCCGCGCACGCCGGAGTACCTGTAGCCGGAGCCTTCCTTCTGGTACCCGTGGACTTCGATGATGGTGTCGTCAATGTCGAGGAAGATGTAGCCGTCGGTGTCGTGCACGAGCAGTGGGGTTTCGGGCGCGAGGCCCCGCATGAAGCGTGAGGCGACGGCGTCGAGCTGCCGGACGTGACCGAACGCGAACTCGCGCAGGAACGACCCCGACGTCGACGGCGCGTATCAGTTGGTGAAGACCTTCCGCATGCCGCCGTGATGAAGAATCGCGAGGTCGTCGATCGAGTCTGCGCCGGCGACCATCCCTCCGACCAGTGAGGTGACTTTCAAGCCGGCGTTGGCACCCTTGTCGGCGGGGACGGTCAGCCACTGATCGGCCAGGGTCGCCAGCCCCGCTCGGGCGGCCAATTTCATGATCGGGACCAACTCAGCGCCCGACACAAGATTCGGGTCGGTAAATGATGCAGAAACGGTGCGGTTGGTGTGGGTAGCTTGCATCTACAAGATGCTCATCTGTTTGGTAAATTTATACTCTAGACAAGTTCTATCTACCTGATCAGCTGGGTATTCTTGGTATATCGCGCCGTCAAAATCCCACGTCGACCCGTGGATTCAGGCTAAGAAGACCACACCGAGACGAAACGAGCCGCCGCAACTTCCGCTGGCCTCATTCGCCTTGACAAATCCCGCGAACATGGTTGGCTCGTATCAGTGCCAATTTCCGGAACATAGTCCTACCGTGAAAGGAGGTGGCTCGTGAGCCACCATGCCGTTGTCAACCCCGCCACAGGCGAAACCATCAAAACTTACGCCCAGCTTTCTGCTGATGAAATCGAGCAGGTTATCGCATCGGCGGATGAGGCCCACCGCGGCTGGTCACGCAGCTCTTCAACCAACGAGCGGGCCACACTCCTGCGCAGGGTCGGCGATTTGCATGAGGAGCGCCGTGACAAGCTGGCGGCCATGATCGTGCGCGAGATGGGCAAGCCCGTCGATCAAGCGCTCGGCGAGGTCGACTACGCCGCCGACATCTACCGGTACTACGCCGACAACGCGCAGGAATTTCTGAAGGACGAACCAATCACCCTGCTGAGCGGCGAGGGTTCCGCGTTCATGCGTTCCAAATCGCTCGGTGTGCTGATCGGTGTCATGCCGTGGAATTTCCCGTACTACCAGGTTGCGCGCTTCGCCGCACCGAACCTCATGACAGGCAACACGATCATCCTCAAGCATGCGTCGCAGTGCCCGGAGTCGTCCGCGGCGATTGAGCAAATCTTTCACGACGCAGGCTTCCCGGCTGGTGCCTATACCAATGTGTACGCGGACAGCGAGCAGGTCGCCACGATCATCGCCGACCCGCGGGTGCAGGGCGTCTCCCTCACCGGTTCGGAGGGCGCCGGCGCGGCCGTTGCCGAGGTGGCCGGTCGTCACCTCAAGAAGGTCGTGCTGGAGCTGGGCGGATCAGACCCGTTCATTCTGCTGAGCACCGACGACATGGCCGCCGCAGTGGATGCCGCCGTTGCCGGTCGCCTCCGCAATGGCGGGCAGGCCTGCGACGCCGCCAAGCGATTTATCGTGATCGATGAACTTTACGATGAGTTCACGGAGAAGTTCACCGCCGCCATCCTGGCTTGCTCTCCCAGCGACCCGACCGTCCCCGGGGCAGACTACGGACCCCTCTCGTCCCTCGACGCGGCCGAACATCTCGCGGAGCAGGTCGAGCGTGCAGTCGCACAGGGAGCGACCTTGGCGGGCACTGGCAAACGGTCTGGTAACTTCTACCCGTCTGGCGTGCTCACCGATGTCACGCGAGACAACGACACATACCACGAGGAGTTCTTCGGCCCCGTAGCGTTCGTCTACCGGGCAGGCTCAGAAGATGAAGCCATCGCCCTCGCGAACGACACTCCGTTCGGGCTCGGCTCCTACCTGTTCACGACCGATCCCGAGCAGGCACTGCGGGTTGCCGACCGCATCGAGGCCGGCATGGTCTACGTCAACCTCGTCAACGCCGGCAGCGCGGAGCTACCGTTCGGCGGAGTGAAAAGAAGCGGCTTCGGGCGCGAACTCGGACGCTACGGTGCCAGCGAATTCGTGAACAAGAAACTCATTCGTATCGGCTAGACCCATCGCAGACCCCGGCGAACGCCGTTCAGTCGCCGAGTCTGCGGCACGCGAAAACTGCTCGTGCCGCCTCGTGGTCGTCCTGGCGTTCACGCAGCGCCTAGCGACCGCCGAACCCGCGTTTTCCGTGGGCGACCGCGAGTTCGACTTTCGCTCGACCATCGTTGAAGAACAGCGAGAGCAGCACGATCATGCGTCCACCTCCGTCGCCTTGTTGTGGATCTTCACAGGTTGCCACCGGTTCTCCGGGTTGAGCAGACCAGCGCCCACCAGTTCGAGCGCGGAACGGTGATCAGCCAGGTTGGTGCTGGCCCGCGGATGCCGCGGCCACGCTTGCTTACCCAGCGTGCTCGACTCAAAAACAATGGTCGGCTCGACACGTGCGGATGCCGCAGCCGGACCCGAAGCGCCGACGTCATCGTGGTCGGCCACGAACAGCATTCATCGATGCGCGCAACGTCGGGCGGATCGCCGCCTCGACCCGGTCCCAGCCCGGCCACATCGGGTCGGATACTTGACGAATTCACAAGCCACACCTATTTGATGCCGCTGCGCGCGAATCCCTGCACGAAGAAGCGCTGGAACACCAGAAACAGCACCACCATGGGCACCACGTTGATAAGGGCGAACGCCATCGTTGCACCGAAATCCGACCCGAATTGGCCCTGCAAGTAGAGCAGGCCGATCGGCAGGGTGAAGAGTTCGTTCTGCTTGAGGGCGATAAGTGGCCAGGCGAAATCATTCCAGGACTGCAGCAGCGTCATGAAGAACAGCACAGCGATCAGCGGCTTTGAGAGCGGCAAAACTATACTCGTGAACACTCTAAAGTGGCTAGCCCCGTCGATGAGCGCCGCCTCGATCAGGTCGCGCGGGATGGAGAGAATGAATTGGCGTGCGAGGAACAACCCGAAAGCGCTCGCGGCCGTGGGCAGGATGACCGCCCAGTAGCTGCCGTAAAGCCCGAGGTTCGTTACGAGCCGAAACAGCGGCACCATAATCACCTGCACGGGGATCATCAACGTTGTCAGGGCGATGAGAAAAACGACGTTCGAACCGCGGAACTTGAGCTGCGACAGGGCATACCCGCCTAACAGGTTGACGAGCACCGTGAGAACTGCCACCGTGATCGAGATCGCCATGGAATTGCTAAACCATGTGGCAATCGGGAACCCTGCGAGGACGCGCTCAAAGTTTCCGACTGTCAGGGTACGCGGCCAGAGACGCAGTGTGCCACCCAGCAGCTCGGACCGCGATGAGAACGCGACTACAAGCATCCAGTACAGCGGGAACAGCACAACGATGCTGATGAGGATCGCCGCAACGATGCGGGCGACGAGCCCCCGTCGCGAGCCTCTGCGCGAGCGCGGCACCCCTAATCTTGTCGTCTTCTGCCTGCGGGTCGCCGGCGCTGGCGAGAGGGTGGATGTTGTCACGATTGTGTCCTTATTCGACCAGGTCCCGGCTGCGGCTGGTTCGCCACCGTACCGCAGTGAAGATAAAGGTTACGAGAAGAAGCACGACACCGATAGCGGCGGCGTAACCCTGGTCGCGAGTCACGAAACCCGTGTCATAGGCGTAGGTGACAAGCACGGATGTGGCATTCTGTGGGCCGCCGCCGGTCATCACGAACACGATGTCGAAGACTTGGAAGGAATAGATGACGTTCAGAATGAGCAGAAAGAATGACGACGGGCCAAGCAGGGGCACTGTCACATTCCGGAATCGGACCCAGAAACCCGCCCCATCCAGTTCGGCCGCTTCATAGAGTTCGGGGCCGATGCTCTGAAGGCCCGCCAGGTAGATGAGCATGTTGAATCCGACCCTCCACCACAACGTCACGAGAACAACAGACACGAACGCGGCGAATCCACCGGACTGCCAGTTAACGCTCGGAAGTCCGATAAATCGGATCAAATTGTCGAGGATGCCGTTGTTCTCGTTGAAAACGAGTACACCGATCAGTGCGGTGGCGACGCCCGAGATAGCCATCGGGATGATGAGAATGGAACGGAACACGCCTCGGGCGGGAAGGATCGAGTTGAATAGCACGGCTGCGCCGAGGCCAAGGACCATCGACAGAGGCGTCACGATGATTGTGAACAGCAGAGTGTTCGCCGTGGATCTCCAAAAGAGCGGATCGCCAAGAAGGCGCTCATAATTGGCGACACCGACGTATTCACCGACCCCGAACCCGTTGGTCTCCTGAAAGCTGATCACCACGGTCCACACGAGCGGGACGAGCACGAATAGGCAAAGCAGCAGCATGTTCGGGGTCAGAAACAGCCACCCCGCGAGTGCCTCGCGCACGGTTTTACCATTACGACGCCCCGGGCGCCTTGGAAGCGTAAGCGACGGCGCGACGGTGCCCGCGACCCGGTCCTGCACGATGGCGACTTTTGTCACGAATTGCCCGTGGTTTGGGCGATCCCTTCTGCGATTGATTTCAGAGTGTCTGCGGTACTTGTCGAACCGGCGAAGGCCGATTCCAGGTTGTCCTGGAGTACGGTGATGATTCTCGACATGTCGGGGGACGCCACCTGGCTTGAGTCCTTGGCGCGCACCGTTGAAGCCTGGCTGAGGAAGATGGGGGCGAGCTCGGGACGTACATCGAAAGCGATGCCCGATTCGCTGAGATCCTTCCGGGTCGGCAGGAGTGAGGCGGTCTCGCAGAAGTCGCGCATTTGCGTGCCGCCCGTGACGAAGTCAAGGAAGGCTGCGGCGAGCTCCGGGTTGGCGGTGCCCGCAGTGGCGACGAGCGCATTCCCCCCGAAGTCGCCCCCACCGCGCTTGCCACGTGGCGCGAAGGTCGCGCCCCACTCGAAGTCGAGTGTGTTCGTGGCATCCGGGATAGCGAACGCACCGGACCAAACCATCGCCGAGGTCTGCGAATACCAGGTGTCGCTCGCGAACGTGGCCGACTTGATGGTGTTGTTCGGCGGGACGAAGTTCTTCGTGAAAAAGCTTGACGAGAATTCCAGGGCAGCCAACCCTGCGGCCGAGTCGATCGCAGGGTCGGTGAGGTTCGTGTCCAGGAACCGGCCGTCCGCCTGGAAGAGCAGGCTAAGCCAGCGGGTGACGCCATTACCCTGCCAGTTGTAGGCCATGGGGTAGGCCTCTGCGGGTTGGGCGGCACGCAGGGTCGCGGCGACCTCGGACAGCTCGTCCCACGTCCAGGCGCTGTCGAGAGAGGTGGGAACCGACGTGATCCCGGCCAGTTCCAGAATGGCTTTGTTGTACAGGATCACTGAGGTATCGGTGTGGTGAGGCACCCCGAACGGCTTATCGTTACCCTGCACGGCCGCCCAGGCCGCGTCGGTGAAGCGATCGGAAAATCCGGATTCCAGGTACGGGCTCAAGTCCAAAAGCTGGTCCCGACCGGCGTAACTGCCAAACGTGTAATACGGCACGCGGAAGATGTCCGGCGGATTCCCCGCCTGCAGCTGGGCATCAATGTTGGTGAACATCTGTCCGTAGGGAACCGAGTTCAGCTCGATCTTCGTTCCCGCGTTTGCCTCCTCGAACGACGCGATGGCGCGAGCGAAACTTGCGAGCTCCGCGTCTGTGCCCCACGTAGTGAATGTCAACGTTTTTGACCCCGTGGCCGTAGAGGTTGACTGCTGCGGCGCGAAACCGCATCCTGACAGGAGCAGGGGTAATGACACCGCTCCGGAGCCGATCAAGAAATGACGTCTGCTAAAATCCATGCAGGGATCCTTCAGCTGGGTCTGGGAGATTCAGATTTCAGTAGTTACGTACACTGATGCCACTGGCACATTATCACGACCCTGGCTGCCGCCAACTGCCGTCTGTCACCGTCGGAATGGGCAAAAGGAATTGACTCACACCGGGCGCAAGACCCGCGCTCGGCCCATCGCTGCCGCGACGACCCTCCTTGTCAACGTCGGGCGTGATGGAGTGTCCACGCGTGCCGTCAGCCGCGCGGCCGGTGTGCAGCCACCCGCTGTATAGCGGATCGCGGCCAGGTCAAACCACTCCCGCTTCTGTGGCGGCAGCAACCACTCTCGCCGGTCCTCTCCACCGCGCAGCCAAAGCCGGGATTCTCGACGTTTCCGAGCTTCCAGGTATCCCATCGCACTCGTGAAGCGGTACTCGCATCTGTCCTGAACGACGCCGGACCGACAGTCGGGTCCGCTGCGGTCACTGCTGCTGTGCGGCTTCGAGCGTCTTTAGCCGACACAACCGTGCTCACCGCGACCGAGAGACAGCTTTTGGGAGACTGGCCCGACCGTGAGGACTCGCGCCGCACGGCCGACGAGCACGGCTGCTTAGCCGGAGTCCACCGGCTGGCTTGTGAGGGAATTCTGATATCGGTTTTGTGGGGGGCTTTGAGAGTTTCAGGCGCGGATGCGGTCCGGGTCTCGCGGCCCGGGGTGTTCCGCTGGTGTTCCTGTTGATGCCGGTGTCCGCTGCTTGGTCAGGTGGGGTCGGGTTGTCGCGGTCGAAAGTTCTGGTCGAACAGGGCCGTCCTGGGTTTCTCCGAGGGCCAGTGCTCGGGCAGGTGCGCCAAGGAACTGCTCTAAGGTCGGCACTCACGAGCGCTATCGTGGCGTGAGTGCGGTGGGTTGTGTCGGCGGCGACGGTGTCGACGGTGCTGGTGGTGAAGAAGGCATGGAATCGATGGGTGTCGAACAGGGTCGCCCGGGGTGGCCCTCAGGTCAACGGACGGGCGGTATCGACGTAGTCGAGCGTGTGAGACTGATGGCAGGGTCTCGGGCACTCCGCCTCGAAAAAGAACAGGAATCGCACATGGAATATCGCTCACTCGGCAACAGCGGCGCGGTCGTTTCGACCTACGCCCTCGGCACCATGACTTTCGGCGCGGAGGCCGATCAGGAGATGGCACACACACTTCTGGACACATATGTAGAGGCAGGCGGCAACTTCGTCGACACCGCGGATGTCTACAGCTCCGGGGTCTCGGAGGAAATGATCGGGTCCTGGCTGGCTTCGCACCCGACCGAGCGTGAGCAGATCGTTCTCGCGACCAAGGGCAGGTTTCCGATGGGCACCGGCCCCAACGATCGGGGAACCAGCCGCCGGCATCTGAACCGGGCACTTGACGATTCGCTGCGCCGGCTGGGCACGGATCACGTCGACCTATATCAACTGCACGCCTGGGACGCGTTGACGCCGCTGGAGGAGACCCTGCGCTTTCTCGACGACGCCATCCGGAGCGGGAAAATCGGCTACTACGGCTTCTCCAACTTTCTGGGTTGGCAGCTGACGAAGGCCGTGTACGTGGCGCGGGCGCTCGGTTTCACGCCGCCGGTCACCCTGCAACCGCAGTACAGCCTCCTCGTGCGCGAAATCGAATCGGAGATCGTGCCGGCCGCACTCGACGCGGGCCTGGGGCTTCTCCCTTGGTCGCCCCTCGGCGGAGGCTGGTTGTCTGGTAAGTACCGGCGCGACACGGACCCCACCGGAGCAACGCGCCTCGGTGAGGATCCCGCGCGCGGGATGGAAGCCTGGGGTCCGCGCAACAAGCAGGAACGCACCTGGCGTATCATCGACGCCGTCGCTGAGGTTGCAGCCGAGATCGGTGCCACGAGCGCGCAGGTGTCCCTTGCCTGGCTTGAGGTGCAACCGGCGGTGACCTCGGTCATCCTCGGGGCGCGGAGTGTGAAGCAGCTCGCGGAAAACCTGTCCGCGGCCGACGTGCAACTGAGCCCAGAGCACCTGGAACTGTTAGGCGCACTCAGTTCACCGGTCGTTTCCGACTATCCCTACGGTGAGGCGGCGGTCGCGCAGCGCTTGCGCGTGGTCGGTTTTTAGGCCCGGTGCTCGAGCCGGACCGGTCGCCGCCACGACCTTGCCCATCGCACCCGACGGCATGCCGGTGCACTTCTCGAACGGCCAGGTGCCCTCCGTGCCGTCGATCTGTCCCTGTTTTCATACCCACGGGGTATTCACCGCGGAAGACATAAGCGACATCCTGTTCTGAGACCAGAAAGCGAAAACCCCGAAGGAGAAATCATGACCGTCATCAGTTCGAACACCGACACCGAGGCGCTGACGCTCACCTTCGTGGCCGATTTCGACGCGAGCCCGGAGCGGGTGTGGCAGCTCTGGGAGGACCCGCGTCAGCTCGAGCGCTGGTGGGGCCCGCCGACCTGGCCGGCCACCTTCGAGCGGCACGACTTCGTGCCCGGCGGCCGGTCGAACTACTACATGACCGGCCCGGACGGCGAGAAGGGGCCCGGCTGGTGGGTGACCACGCTGATCCAGCCGCCGCGCCGGTTGGAATTCGAGGACGGCTTCGCCGACGAGAACGGTGACCCGATTCTCGAGATGGGCTCGGTGCGGGCCGTGGTGACTCTGGAGGAGGCCGACGGTCGTACCCGCATGACCACGGTGTCGACGTTTGCGAGCCTCGAGCAAATGCAACAGATTTCCGAGCTGGGTATGGAGGAGGGTATGCGCCAGGCCATGGGGCAGATCGACAGGCTTCTCGCTGAAGACGACAGCGCCTGACCGGAGCGCCGTCGCCGGCGGTCGCGCCTCGCTCAGTGCACGAGCGCCTTGAGTGCGATCAGTGCCAAGCCCATGCCCGCCGTTCCCGCCGCGGTGGCGAGCTTCGCGCGTGAACCGGCCTGCCGTTGCCGGGCAGCCCACCAACCCAGCACCGCGAGGGTGACCACAGCAGCCCACAGTGAAAGGTCTACGGCCGCATCTATCGACCACCCGAGGAGTGCGGCGAGGATCAGGCAGGCTACCGGCACGATGAGCGCCCATAACAGCCCGGCTGAGCGTTGCAGCGCCTCACGGACCGCCTCCCGCCAGCTCAGGTCCCGATTGCCGACGATCTCGGCGTACACATGCGCGCCCCAGAACACCAGGACGGTTCCCACGGTACGGGCGATGAGGGCCGGCAGGCCGGGGTTGTACAGGGAGAACGCGGAAATGAGACCCGCGGTCAGCACAGTGCCGTAGACGGCCTCCGCGTTCATGGCCCGCGACACCCACGGGTAGCGCCGCAACCGGGCATCCAGGTCGAACCCCGAAGGCTTCACCGCCACCGCCGTTTCCGCATTGGCAACTCGCTGCCGCCGCGGTCAGCATAGTCGGGCGAGCTGCGTATGACCCTGCATCAGCAACCACGCCGCGCCAGCATCGTTGGGCGGTCGCGGTCGCGGTCGCGTTCTCGGGCATGCGTCGGGCGGAGAAGTTGCCCTCCCCGGAGAAGACCGTACGGCAGGCGGACCGCGACGAGCCTGCGCCGTTCTGACTCGGGATCCGCGATTTCGCGTGCACGTGTTACACGGCGTTGCCGGCGATTCAGTCCAGAACGGCAGGAGTCGCATGGCGAGCGCGTGGCCCAACTCCGTGTCGACACGAGTGCCCCAAGGCCACGACCTCCGCCCGGTTGCTGGCTCCCGAGCACACGGCCAGCCGCCCCGAATATGCGGATGCCTTGCTGGACGACGTACTGTCCGATCAGGCCTCGGGCTCCCGGGCGACCACGCCTGGGACTTCGACGAGCTGGCGGCGACCATCGGCACCCTCATCGGGAGCGACGTCACCTTCCGCAACCTCACCCCGGCCGCGCACGCGGACATGCTGACGGGATTCGGACTCGACGCGGGCCTGGTGGGCTTTGTTGTGGGGCTCGACACCGACATCCGTGACGGCCTGCTCGGTGAGACCACCGGTGACCTCGCGTGCCTCACCGGCAAGCCGCCGACCCCGCTCGCCGCGGGTTTGGCTCGTGCGTCGTGAGGTGGTTGCTCGAGGCGAAGAACGGGGCCTCGGTGACCGACGCTCGATCGGCATCGGCATCGGCATCGGCATCGGCAGGCGTCTGGCCAGCCCCGAGGGGGCGACGAGCAGGTGGAAGCCTTTGCGGGCAAGGATTGGCACAACCTCAGCCTGCCGGCCAAGGTGGAGGGCCAACGAAGAAACCCCAGTTCTGCGACTGGGGCTTCTTCATTGCGACCTCTGCAGAACTCGGGCTAGTGGCTCAGTGCCGGTTCCTCGAACTGGTTCATCGTGTTGTTGGTGCCGCCGGCCTTCAGGGCGGCCTCGCCGGCGAAGTACTCCTTGTGGTTGTCACCGATGTCGGAGCCGGACATGTTCTGGTGCTTGACCGTGGCGATCCCCTCACGGATCTCTCGACGCTGCACACCCTTGACGTAGGCGAGCATGCCCTGGTCGGCGAAGTAGCCCTTGGCCAGGTCATCGGTGGACAGCGCGGCCGTGTGGTAGGTCGGCAAAGTGATGAGGTGGTGGAAGATGCCGGCCTCGGCCGAGCCGTCGCGCTGGAAGGTGCGGATGCTCTCGTCAGCGATCTGAGCGAGCTCGGTCTCGTCGTAGGCGACGCTCATCAGCTTCGCGCGGTCGTAGGCCGACACGTCCCTGCCCTCGGCGAGCAGGTTGTCGTACGCCTGCTGACGGAAGTTGAGCGTCCAGTTGAACGACGGGCTGTTGTTGTAGACCAACTTGGCGTTCGGGATGACCTTGCGAACCTCGTTCATCATTCCGGCGATCTGGGCGACGTGCGGCTTCTCCGTCTCAATCCAGAGCAGGTCCGCGCCGTTCTGCAGCGAGGTGATGCTGTCGAGCACGCAACGGGCCTCACCGGTGCCCTGACGGAACTGGAACAGGTTGCTTGCCAGGCGCTTGGGGCGCAGCAGCTTGCCGTCGCGCTTGATGACAACATCCCCGTTACCCAACTCGGCCTCGGTGATCTCGTCGACGTCGAGGAAGGAGTTGTACTGGTCGCCCAGGTCCCCGGGCTGGTAGGTCACGGCGAGCTTCTGCGTCAGGCCGGCACCGAGCGAGTCGGTGCGCGAGACGATGATGCCGTTGTCGATGCCGAGCTCGAGGAACGCGTACCGCACGGCGTTGATCTTCGCGATGAAGTCCTCGTGGGGAACGGTGACCTTGCCGTCCTGGTGGCCGCACTGCTTCTCGTCCGAGACCTGATTCTCGATCTGGATGGCGCAGGCGCCTGCCTCGATCATCTTCTTGGCCAGAAGGTACGTCGCCTCGGGGTTACCGAAACCGGCGTCGATGTCCGCGATGATCGGCACGACGTGGGTCTCGTAGTTGTCGATCTGTTCCTGGATGTCCGCGGCCTTGGCGTCGTTGCCGGCGGTATGGGCCCCGTCCAGGGCGGTGAATAGCAGGTCCAGCTCGCGGGCGTCGGCCTGGCGGAGGAAGGTGTAGAGCTCCTCGACCAGCGCGGGAACGGCCGTCTTCTCGTGCATGGACTGGTCGGGCAGCGGGCCGAAGTCGCTTCGCAAAGCAGCGACCATCCAGCCGGACAGGTACAGGTAGCGCTTGTTCGTGGTCTTCAGGTGCTTCTTGATCGAGATCATCTTCTGCTGGCCGATGAAGCCGTGCCAGACTCCGAGGGACTGTGTGTAGACGGAGGAGTCCGCGTCGTACTCCGCCATGTCCTTGCGCATGATGTCGGCGGTGTACTGGGCGATTTCGAGGCCGGTCTTGAAGCGGTTCTGTGCACGCATGCGGGCGACCGACTCAGGGTTGATCGCGTCCCAGCTGCTTCCGGCCGCGTTCTTGAGAGCTTCGACAGCCTGGGTGTCGTCTTGATAGATGGTCATGTGCATTCCTTCGACGTTGAATTGTGCAGAGCGTTGGACGGCTTCCGGCGGCCCGTTATCGGCTGCTACTTGAAGACTGCTGCAATAACAAGCGGTCTTCTTCACGATTCCCGGCAGAACTTTTGGGATTCTTCTTCGTTTGAGAAGAATTCCCTGAGCGAGCCGGATCGTGACCGGGAATATGCCGAGATCGACGACCCAGGTGGGATCGGAGGGGAGGCCACCCCGGTGGATCCCTCCCCGCGCGACTAGGGTGTTGCGCGGAAGAAAGCTTTGACCGGAGGACCAGCTGAGCCCTGACCGTGGCTGGGGTGTTCCTCGCGGGAAAGGCACGGCGGCAGAACCGCACCAATCAAAGGAAATCACTATGAACAGCACACCTTCAGTAATCGTTTTCGACGTCAACGAAACCCTCTCCGATATGTCCCCGCTGAGCGCCCGGTTCGTGGAGATCGGAGCCCCGGCCCACCTGGCCCGGGTCTGGTTCGCCTCGCTGCTGCGGGACGGCTTCGCCCTCGCCGCCGCGGGAGGAACCGCGCAATTCTCCATGATCGGATCCGAGATCCTGCGCGGGGTCCTCCGCGACGTCGACCTGACCCGTAGCCTCGACGACTCGGTGCGCCACGTGATGGACGGCTTCGAGACGTTGAGCCTGCATCCGGACATTGCCGACGGCATCCGTGATCTGAAAAGTGCAGGGTTGCGCCTGGTGACCTTCTCCAACGGATCCGCGCAGGTGGCCGAGTCCCTCCTGACCCGCGCGGGTCTCCGAGGGGAGTTCGAGGCTCTGCTCACGGTGGAGGACGCCCCGGCCTGGAAGCCGGTTCGGGCCGCCTACGACTACGCCGCGGATGTCTGCGGAGTGAAGCCGGGCGACCTGCTCCTGGTGGCCGTGCACCCCTGGGACATCCACGGGGCCGCGCAGGCAGGCCTCCGCACTGCGTGGCTGAACCGCGCCGATGAGATCTACCCCAGCTTCTTCGCGGCACCGGACCACACCATCACCGCCCTCGGCGAACTGGCCACCCAGCTCGCCCGCGACTCGCACCCCGCCCATCGCCCCTAACGAATTCGACGGAGATTTTGGCTCTGGAGCCCGGTTTGTGGCCCACACAGGTCGAAAATCGGAAAATCTCCGTTGAATTCGTTCGGGCGGGCCGTGGTCTGGGGGCAAGGGCTGTCGGGAAAGAGACCGAGGCCGATGGTGGCGCTCTGGATACCCTAGGGGGTATACTGATACTTTCAGTGAATCGAGAAGGAGTCACCTATGTGCAGCCCCATTCGTTGTAACCGTTGCGGCAAGATCACCTGGACCGGTTGCGGTGAGCACGTCGACAGCGTCATGGCCGACATCCCGCCCGCTCAGCGCTGCACCTGCAACTAGGCATGAAGAACCTCGTCGCAGCACTCGTCCTGGCCGGTGCCGCCCTGTTCGGCCTCACCGCGTGCTCCGCTCCGGTCGCCCCGGCGGCTGAGTCCGCCATGGCGGCCGGCACCGTCGTGATCGACGTGCGCACCCCCGGGGAGTACGCCGCCGGTCACCTCGAAGACGCGCTGAACATCGATGTGCAGTCATCCGACTTCGACAGCCAGGTTGCGGCGTTGCCGACCGACGGCGACTACGTCGTGTACTGCCGCTCGGGCAGCCGTTCGGCCGCCGCGGCGGCCCGTCTGGCCGATCTCGGGTTCACCTCGGTGACGGATGCCGGCGCCATGTCTGCCGCCACCGTCTCCACCGGTCTCCCGATCGTCACGACCCCGTAGTGCCCGCAACACCGGCACCACCCACAACACCGCGAAGGGCACCCACGAGCGTGGGTGCCCTTCGCGGTGTTGCCGGTGCTTAGCCGCCGAAAGCGACGAGGTGCTTTCGAAAGCGGCCAGCAGTCGCTCGTAGACCTTCAGCACGTCGGGGGCGGTGACGCCCTCGACCGCGATGGTCAGATCGGCGATGTCGGTCTCCTCGACTGCGCGTCCGGCCTCCATCGCGGTGTCCACGCTGACCGAGCCCTCGGCGAGGAGGGTGTCGTAGAGGTCCTGGGTGTCGTCGGTCAGGAACTCGTCGGCCTCCAGTCCGACGGTCGGGTCGGTGAGCTCATACCGCTCCAGGAGGGTGCACACGGCATCCAGGTGCTTGGATTCCGACTTGGCGATGCGGGTAGAGAGCGCCGGGTCGTACTGGGCGTCGAATGCGGCGTACAGGTCGTACGCGAGCTTCTCTTCTTCGCTCATCGCCGCGAGCTCTGACTTCTGGTCCTCGGTCAGCGTGCCGATGACCATGCCGCTCGGGTTCGACTGGCCGGCCTGGGGGGCGTCGCCGGGAGTCGGTAAGGCGGAGAGGCCGGTCAGGCAGACGCCTTGTCGGCGGCCTGGCGTGCCGCGATGCTGGCGTGCACCTCGTCCATGTCGAGGCTCCGCACGGCGGTGATGACCTCTTCCAGTGAGGAGGCGTTCAGGGCGCCGGGCTGGGAGAACACCAGCACTTTATCGCGGAAGGCCATCAGCGTCGGGATCGAACGGATGCCCGCGGCGGCGGCCAGGCTCTGCTCGGCCTCGGTGTCGACCTTGGCGAACACGATGTCGGGGTGCTTCTCGGACGCGGCGGTGAAGGTGGGCGCGAACATGCGGCACGGGCCGCACCAGGCCGCCCAGAAGTCCACCAGCACGATGGAGTTGTCGGTGATGGTCTGGTCGAAGGTTTTCTCGGTGGTGTCAATGGTTGCCATGACTCCAGAATATACCCCATGGGGTATTTTGGTCAAGCGTCGGGCGACGCCCGGAGCGGCCCGACAGGTTGCTTTTCAGATACCCCTGGGGGTATCGTATCCAATGTGCGATCCGATCGCACGCACAACGCAGGCAAGACGTCAGCACGACGCACGCAAGACTTGGAGGACTTCGAACCATGGACGTTATCGTTATCGAAACCCCGCAGCTGGGAGACCGCAGCTACCTGGTGCACGACGGCGCGGTCGCGCTGGTCATCGACCCGCAGCGCGACACCGACCGGGTGGAGAGCGCGGCACGCGAGGCCGGAGTCACCATCACCCACGTCGCCGAGACCCACCTGCACAACGACTACGTGACCGGCGGCTTCGCGCTCGCCCGGGTGCACGGCGCGAAGTACCTGGTCAACGCCGCCGACTCCGTCACTTTCGAGCGGGAGCCGGTCACCGACGGCCAGGTCTTCCCAGTCGGCGGCCTGACCGTCACCGTGGTGGCCACGCCGGGGCACACCCACACCCACGTGTCCTACATTGTCAGCGACGGCAGCGAAGAGGCGGTCTTCTCCGGCGGCAGCCTGCTGTTCGGCTCGGTCGGACGCACCGACTTGGTAGCCACGACCGACACGGTCGCGCTCACCCACGACCAGTATGCCTCGGTGCGCCGGCTCGTGCACAAGGCCGAGCATGACGCCGCGCTCTTCCCGACCCACGGGTTCGGCTCCTTCTGCTCCAGCGGCCCGGCCACCGGCGCCGGAGCATCCACCATCGGCGAACAGCTCACGGCGAACCACGCCCTGACCGACTCCGATGAGGAGCACTTCGTGCGCGACCTGATCACCAACCTAACCGCCTACCCCTCCTACTACGCGCACATGGCCCCCGCGAATACGCAGGGTCCCGGCGCGCCGAACCTGCAGGTGCCCGAGTCCCTCGACGCCGTCGAGCTCACCCGGCGCCTGGCCGAGGGGGAGTGGGTCGTCGACCTGCGCAACCGGGTCGCGTTCTCGAGTAACCACCTGCAGGGTGCCGTGAGCTTCGAATACGGCAACGGCTCGAACTTCACCACCTACCTGGGCTGGGTTCTGCCCTGGAAGGAGCAGCTCACCCTGGTCGGCGACCGCGCAGACGTCGAGGACGCCATCCGTGACCTGTCGCGCATCGGCATCGACTCGCCGGATGCCGCCATCGGCACCGAGCCGCACGCCCTGGCCCCGGATGCCCCGGTCGCCACCTACCCGCGTGTGGGCTGGGTCGGGATGCTGCAGGGCCGCGCCGAACAGGATGTCCTCCTGGACACCCGTCGCGCCGACGAGTTCGCCGGTTCCCACCTGCTCGGTGCGGTGAATGTTCCGCTGCACGAGTTGCTCTCCCGGATGGAGGAGATCCCGGCCGGCACAATCTGGGTGCACTGCGGTTCCGGCTACCGTGCCGGGGTCGCCGCCAGCCTTCTGCAGCGCGCCGGCCGTGAGGTCGTGCACGTCGACGGGAACTTCGACGAGGCCACGGCTGCCGGACTCACCCTGGCCGAGCTGACCGTCTAACCCCATGCCGGGAAAGCGAACGGCGATCCACCCGGCCGAGAAGCGCAGTCCCGGCTCGTGGACCGTCCCTGGAAGATGCTGCCGATCGGTGTGCTCTTCGGTTCTGGCCTCGACACTGTCGTCTCGATCAGTCTCTCCGTTTTTGCCCGGGGTGCTCACGCCGGGCCTGTTTTGGTACGCGGCCCTGGTGCTCCCCATCGTCTTCTGGGAGCGGTCCTGTTCGGCGTCGTCGCGCTGACCGGAGTCCTCCTGGTTCTGTGGGCACCATTCCGCCCCAATCTGTCCCTGGAAAGGCACTCATAATGGAACTCACCCCGCAGCAGGTCTTCAGCCGCCTGGCCGAGGCGCAGATCGTCGAAGTGCGGGAAACCCCCGAGCTTCTCGACGGCATGATCGCCGGAGCCCGGCACATTCCGCTCAGTACGATTCCGGAGAACACCGCAGCTCTGGACCCGAAGCGACCCGTGATCCTGGGCTGTCGCAGCGGGAGTCGCAGCGCCAGCGCCGCCGACTACGTGGCTGCCGCGGGATTCGACGCGAATACGATGACGGGCGGAATGCTCGAGTGGACTGCTGAGCGGCTGCCCACTGTTCTGCCTCAGCGCCCGTGATCATCGCGGCCCTCGTCCTCGGGCTCATCGTCGGGTCCCTGCTGGGCCTGGTCGGTGGGGGCGGGGCGATCATCGCCGTGCCGGCCCTCGTCTACGGGGTCGGGCTGCCGTTGGAGGAGGCGATCCCCACCTCCCTGATCGTTGTCGGAGCGGCCTCCGCCGTCGCCGTGCTCCCGCGGCTGCGTCGCGGCGTCAACTGGCGGCTGGCCACCATCGTCGGGTCGGCCGGGGTGGCGACCGCCTACCTGGGCACCATGGTCAACCGGCTGCTTAACCCGGGAGTTCTGTTGCTGATTTTCGCCGTGATCATGGTGATCGCCGGCATCCGCATGTTCATGCCGCCCCGACCTGGCGGCGGCCCCTGTGCGCTCCCGGGCGGGGAGATCAGGTGGCGCAGCTGCCTGCCCCGCGCGCTCGCCACCGGCGCGGTGGTCGGTTTCCTGACCGGGCTGCTCGGAGTCGGTGGAGGCTTCCTCATCGTGCCCGCGCTCACCCTCGTGCTCGGCCTGCCCATGAGCGTGACCGTGGGAACCTCGCTGGTCATCATCGTCATCAACTCGTTGGCCGGGTTCACCGCGCACCTGGGTGACGTGCAGATCGACTGGGCCGTGACCGGTGCGTTCGCCGTGACGGCCATGGCTGCGTCGCTGATCGCCGGCCGGCTCGCCCGCGGACTGTCCGACACTGTGCTGAAACGCGGATTCGCCGTTCTGGTTCTGATCGTCGCGGTCTATGTGGCCGTGCAGGCCGTGGTGGCGCTTGTCGACTAGGACAGCGCTAGGAACAGCTTCTCGAGTTCCTCCACGTGGAGGGGCTTCTTGTCAACGGTGTCGCCCTGGTCGGGGAGACACTCCTTCATCGCGGAGGTGATGATCGTGAAGCCGGCGCGGTCGATGGCGCTGGAGACGGCGGCGAGCTGGGTGACGACCGCCCGGCAGTCGGTGCCTGCTTCGACGGCGGCGATCACCGCGACGAGTTGCCCCTGGGCGCGCTTGAGCCGGCTCATGGTCTTGCGCAGATCATCTGGCCTTGTCGGGTCTGACTACATGTGTATAAAATACCCCGTGGGGTATCAACCCTTTTGACAATCGAGGAATCAGCCACACCATGAGAATCTCTAGAACGTTCACCGACCTCCGCATCTGGCCTCGCCGAAGACGGATGGTCGCAGCCGGCATCGCGGCGGCGGCGTTAACCGCGCTGACACTCGCCTCGGGCTCCGTTGCCGTGGCCGGCGGATCACTGATGTTCCCCGGTGCCGTCTGGGCCTATGCGGTCACGGTCGTCGGGGCCGGGCTGATCGGCCTGGTCGTCGCCAGCTACTTCGATGCCCCGATCGGCGGGGAAGCCACCCGGTGTGACGTGCGCTGGCCCGTGCTCGGCCTGATCGCGGTTTATCTCACCACCGAACTGCGGGAGGCCGTTCCACTTATCGCGGCCGCCGTTCGCCCGGTCGTCGCCGTCGCCGCGATCGCGCTGCTGGCGTGGGCGCTGCTCGAGCGTCTGGGCATCGAGCACCGTGCCGTCGACGATCGGAGTGTAAACGGTGAGGACGGCGAGGTCTGCACGACCTGCAAGCCGCTGTTCCCGGCGACGCGGAGCCGCTGACACCGTCAGGGCGCCAGAGGGTCGAGCCGACCGGCAACCACAGGAAGTCAAACCCCCAACAGTCGCACCGACGCTCCACTGCCCGGAAGACCGTGGTGCTCAGGAGGTCACGTTCCTGCGCGCTGAGACCGCCGAGTTCCGGTCTGCTCCCGACGGAGGTCTCCAACGGCCGATGATGTTTTGGCTGGTCTCCCCGTTCCAGATCACCGGGTACACCGCTACATGGATTCCGCGACCACGGCCAGCACGTTGGCGGCCGGGTCCGTGAACCAGGCGATTTGGGCCCGGTCTTCCTCGTCGCGCATGATGCCCTTCTCGTCGTTGGGCGGCATGTCGGCCAGATCCGCATCGCCGTAGATCTTCGTGGTCACGCCGCGGGCGTTGAGCTCGTCGACCGTCTTCTCGACGTCGTCGGTCATGAAGTTGAGAACGGTGAAGGACGCCGGCACATGATCGGGCTTGACGTAAATGAACAGCTGCGCGCCGTTGCCGAGCCGAACCTCGAGGTTGCCCATCATGCCCTCCGTGACGGAGAGACCGAGGGTCTCACCGTAGAAGCGTTTCGCCTTGTCGATGTCGTCAACGGAGAACGAACTGAAGGCCTCGGAACTGGTGAACATGTCAATCTCCTTCGTCAGGAACCATGTGGTTCGCCGACGACGATTGCACTCTGCACCAGAGTTGGATAGCCCCCGGCAGGGTAGCGGATCGCGGATACCCCGTGCCCTGCCGAGGCAGGTGCCTAGTAGCTGCGCGGCTGGCGCGGCGGGCGCTCGGTGCGGCCCTCGCGACGGACCGGTCCGCCGCCGTCGGCACGGATTTCGATGAGCTTGCCGCTGATGCGGGTGTTCTCCAGTCGGCCCAGCACGTCGCCCGGCATGTCGGCCGGCAGCTCGACGAGCGAGTATTCCGGGTTGATCTGGATGTGACCGAAGTCTTCGCGGCTCAGGCCACCCTCGTTGGCGAGAGCGCCGACGATCTGGCGCGGTTCCACCTTGTGGCGCTTGCCGACCTCGATGCGGTACGAGGCCATCGCGCGGTTGTTGTCGCGGGGGCGGCGTTCCACCCGCTCCACGCGTTCGCCGCGCTCTGCGCGTTCGTCACGGCGGTCGCCGCGACCGGCGTCGGCGCGGGCGCGCTCTGCCCGGTCGCCGCGGTCGGCACGCTCGGGCCGCTGCGCGCGGGCATCCGCCTGGGTGAGCAGCAGGGGAGTCTCTCCCTGGGCGACGACCGCCAGGGCCGCCGCGACATCCGCTTCGGGCACGTCGTGATGTGCGACGTAGTGACCGATGATGTCGCGGAAGGCGCCGATCCGTTCGGACTGGCCGAGGGCCTCGGTGATGGCGTCGTCGAAGCGTGCCAGGCGGGTGACATTGACGTCTTCGAAGCTGGGCAGCTGCATCTGCGTCAGCGGCTGGCGGGTCGCCCGCTCGATGGCGTTGAGCAGGTGTCGCTCGCGCGGCGTGACGAAGCTGATCGCTGCGCCGCTGCGGCCGGCTCGGCCGGTGCGGCCGATGCGGTGCACGTACGACTCGGTGTCGATCGGGATGTCGTAGTTGACGACGTGGCTGATGCGGTCGACGTCGAGGCCGCGCGCGGCGACATCCGTTGCGACCAGGATGTCCAGCTTGCCGGACTTGAGCTGGTTGACGGTGCGCTCGCGCTGCACTTGGGCCACATCGCCGTTGATGGCAGCGGCGGAGTAGCCGCGCGCGCGCAGCTTCTCGGCGAGCAGTTCGGTCTCGTTCTTGGTGCGGGTGAAGACGATCATGCCCTCGAAGTTCTCCACTTCGAGGATGCGGGTGAGCGCGTCGACCTTCTGCGGGTACGACACCATCAGGTAGCGCTGGGTCGTGTTCGCGGAGGTCGTGGTCTTGTTCTTGATCGTGATCTCTTCAGGGTCGTTCAGGTACTTCTTCGAAATCCGCCTGATCTGCGGCGGCATGGTCGCCGAGAACAGGGCGACCTGCTTGTCGTTCGGGGTGTCGGCGAGGATCGTCTCGACGTCCTCGGCGAAGCCCATCTTGAGCATCTCATCGGCCTCGTCGAGCACCAGGTACTTCAGCTGCGACAGGTCGAGCGTGCCCTTTTCGAGGTGGTCCATGATGCGGCCGGGCGTACCGACGACGATGTGCACCCCACGACGCAGCGCGGAGAGCTGCACGCCATAGCCCTGGCCGCCGTAGACGGGGAGCACGTGCACGCCGCGCATATGACCGGCGTACTTCTCGAATGCCTCACAGACCTGTAGGGCAAGCTCACGGGTCGGGGAGAGCACGAGTGCCTGCGGGGTCTTCTGCGCCAGGTCGAGGCGCGAAAGAATCGGCAGCGCGAACGCGGCAGTCTTGCCGGTTCCGGTCTGGGCGAGGCCGACGACGTCGCGCCCGGCGAGAAGCGGGGGGATGGTGGCGGCCTGAATGGCGGAGGGAGTTTCGTACCCGACGTCCTTGAGCGCCTTGAGCATCGAATCATTGAGCCCAAGGTCGGCGAAGGTTTTCGTGTCGCGGGCAGTATCTGCCTCGCTCTGCGTGGGGGTCGTGTCAGGGGTGTGCATACTACAACGGTAATCCATCGGAGAGTGCGCCCCGTTCGTGCGGGAGGATAAGACCATGTCGACAACGCAGCAGCAACCCTGGGTAAAGAACTATCAGCCGGGCGTCCCGGCCGAGATCGAGCTCCCCACGGAGTCGCTCGTCGCGATGCTCGAGCGGGCCGTGGCCGAGGCCGGTGACCACCCCGCACTCGAGTTCTTCGGGCGCCGCACGACGTACACCGAGCTCGGCGACGAGGTCGACCGGGTTGCGGAGGGTCTGCGGCACCTCGGGGTGCGAGCGGGAGACCGGGTGGCCCTGATCCTGCCGAACTGCCCCCAGCACGTCGTCGCCTTCTACGCGGTGCTGCGCCTGGGTGCCGTGGTGGTCGAGCACAATCCGCTGTACACCTCGCGGGAACTCCGCCACCAGTTCGAGGACCACCAGGCGCGCATCGTGATCGCCTGGGACAAGTCCGTGGCCTCCGTTCGCGCCTTCCCGCGCGACATCGAGATCGACCACATCGTGTCCGTGAACCTGCTCCTGGCGTTCCCGACCCTCAAGCGCCTCGCCCTGCACCTGCCGGTGAAGAAATTGCGCGAATCCCGCGAGGCCCTCACGATTGCCGCGCCGGGCACGATCCCGTGGAAGGAACTGCTCAGCCATCTCCCGATCGATCCCGCGCATCCGCGCCCGTCGGTCGACGACCTCGCGGCCCTCCAGTACACCTCGGGCACCACGGGCCAGCCCAAGGGCGCCATGCTCACCCACTTCAACCTGTACTCCAACGCTCTGCAGGGCGAGGCATGGATGCACGGGGCCGAGTACCGCAAGGAGGTCTTCTACGCGATCCTGCCGATGTTCCACGCGTTCGGCATGACCCTCTACCTGACCTACGGCATCCGTAAGCAAGGTCTGCTCGTCTTGTTCCCCAAGTTCGACCCCAACTTGATTCTCGACGCCATGAAGAAGTCGCCCGCCACGGTGTATTGCGCGGTGCCGCCGATCTACGAGCGCACGGCCGTGGTGGCGAAGGAGCGCGGAATCTCGCTGCGCTCCTGCAAGTACTGCATCTCGGGTGCGATGAACCTGCCCGACCATGTCGTGGAACTGTGGGAATCGGTGTCGGGCGGGCTGCTGGTGGAGGGCTATGGCATGACGGAGACGTCGCCGGTGGCCCTCGGCAACCCGTTCCACCCCACCCGCCGGCCCGGCACGGTCGGCGTGCCCTTTCCCTCCACGCTGATGAAGGTGGTCGACCTGGACGACCCCACCGTGGAGGTAGTGCAGGGCCGGCCCGGCGAGCTGCTCCTGAGGGGCCCCCAGGTTTTCCAGGGCTACTGGAACAACCCCGAGGAGACCGCGAAGGCCCTCCTCCCCGGCGGCTGGATGCGCACGGGGGACATCGTGACCGTCGACGCAGACGGCTTCACCACGATCGTGGACCGCGCCAAGGAACTCGTCATCACCGGCGGCTTCAACGTCTCGCCCTCGGAGGTCGAGGCGGTGCTGCGACTGCACGCGGATGTCGTCGACGCGGCCGTCGTCGGCAAGGCTCTCGAACGCGGCGGGGAAATGGTCGTCGCGGCAGTCGAGCTGAAGCCCGGAGTGCCGCTCGATGAGGATGCACTGCGGGAGCACTGCCGCGAGCACCTCGCCGCCTACAAGATCCCGCGCCGGATCGTCACGATCGAGGACATGCCCCGCTCCATGCTCGGCAAGATCCTGCGCAAGCAGGTGCGCGAGCAGGTTCTGCCGGGGCTCTGAGACTGATCAGAGGTGCTGCTCGAGCCGACGCTTCGTGAGCAGGTAGGCCCGGCGCAACCACGGATCGCCGTCGCCGGCCCAGCGATTGAGCACCCCGTCTGCCCGGGCCCGGCCCGGCGCATCCAACCGCTCCACCAGCGGACCCACCACGTCGACGGCGAGCGGGTCGACCAACTCGCGCAGGCGGGCACTTCGCACAAATCCCTCGATCCGGCTCAGGTCGGAGTTGTCCAGCACCCGCACATTCGATTGCAGCAGCACGACGGCCGCGAGACGGCGCTCGAACACCGGCACCGCCCACAGCTCGGAACTCAATGCTGTGATGTCGTCGTGCGTCAGGCCGGGATACCGGCGGCCGGCGTCCCGGATCGTTCCGCGCACCGCGCCGACCGAGGCACCGTAGAACCGCAGGTCGCTGCCCAGCCGCTCCTGCGCCGCCGCCCGGTACGGATCCCCCTCGGCCTGCAGCGTCGCGTCTACGAAGCTGCCGGCGTCACTCACCCCTTCATTCTCGCGTTTCCGGAGGCTGCCGGCGCACCCCGGCCGTTACGCTGAGCGCATGACGACGGCATCGGAGAACACCGTGACGGACGCCCGATCTACCCGCCTGAGCAGCGTCAACCTCGCCGCCGCACTCCTCCTGGTCGCACAGGCCGTTCTGGTCTCCGTGGTCGTCCTGGCCCAGAGCGCCCCGGTGCTGCTGCCGGTCACGGCCGGCTTCCCCGGCGGGCCGGTGGGTTCCCAGGCCGAAGCGCAGGTCGTCGACCTGGCCGCCGTGAACCTCGGGGTGGCCGTCGTCGTCCTGCTCGCCTTCTCCGCGCTCCTACGTCTCGCCGCCGTGACCCCGACGGTCGCCGGCAGCTACCGGCGCGGCCTGGCCGCCGCGCGCAATCCGCTGCGCTGGGTCGAGTACTCGCAGGTCTCCGCGGTCACGGTGTTCCTCATCGCCCAGTTCAACGGCGTCACGGAGGTCGGCACGCTGGTGGCGCTCTACGCCATCACGGCGGGTGCCACGCTGTTCCTCGCACTGCAGGAGCGTGAACCGGCCGGCGGCTCGCTCCGGCCCTTCGTCTTCGGAGCCATGGTCGGCATCGTGCCGTGGGGCATCATCGCCTTCTACCAGGTCGGCGCCGGGGTCCTCCATGACGTGCCCGAACTCTTCGTGCGCACCGTCACCCTCTCGCTGCTCGCGGTGGCGGCCTTGGTCTGGACCAACGCCTGGCTCGGCCGGCGAGCCCACGGCGCATGGGCGCATCCGCACCGAGTGGAGATCGTGCAGATCACCCTCGTCACGCTCGGCACCACGCTGCTGGCCGCGCACGTGGTGTGGGGCGTGCTGCTCTAGGCGAGGTTCGACACCGTCAGGTGCGGGGCCGACTCCAGCAGGGCCTGCTCGAACCCGGCCAGTGCCTCGGCGGGGAGCGACCAGGCCTGCCTTGGGCATCCGTCACCGGGTCTGCCACCCGCATCTGTCGTCACGTTAATACGGAGAATCTTAGGAAACGCCGGTTTGGGCGCCTGGGCGGCATGTCGCCAAAATCTCCGAAGTTAGCGACGGCGCGCCGGGTCTCGACGGGCTCGACCGCCGGAAGTCGAGCTCGACCGCCGGGCTCAGGCGGGCTAGGTGTTGTTCCCACACAGGTTGTGANTGTTGTTCCCACACAGGTTGTGAGCGTGGCGTGAGCTAAAAAGGTGAGGACCTCCGGTATCGATTGGGTTACCACACTCAACACGATGCAACGGAGGCCCTCATCTCTTACGTTACTCATGCCAACGCCCCGCTGACCCCGGGAGGCCGGCTGAAGCGGGTTCAGCTCGTCGTGAACGACGGCTGGGCTCAAGCCCGGGTCGCCGAACGGCTCCAGGTCTCTCGCGCGACCGTGGCCAAATGGGTTACCCGGTACCGGGCTCAGGGTGGTGCCGGGCTCGTCGACCGGTCGT
>NZ_SOGC01000014.1:0-47652 GCF_004402765.1 Cryobacterium sp. TMT2-17-1 | reverse complement strand
GCGTTGTCTTCTCACAGCAGAGCAGTCCCGTGACCGCCAGCGCTACCATGTACCCGGAAACGTGCTACCAACTCGCCGGACTACCGCTACCACCAAGCGCTACTCGCCACCTGTAAAAACAAGGGAATCCGCGAGTTTTCCAAGACATTTGGCGAAATCGAAGTTAAGGCCTGAACCATAAAAGGGTCGCAGGTTCAAATCCTGTCAGCCCGACCAAAGGGCCGTTCGCGAAACTCTTCACGAAATGGTCCGGTCGAAACAAAAAGAAATCGCTCCTGAGGCCTCTCGGGAACGATTTCTGGTTGAAGGGGTTCTCGCGTCCGATTTCGGTCGCGATGCTTGAGTTGTCGTCGTGCCATCGGCTGTCCTGCAGCTTTTTAAGCGTTTGCGCGCGCGCCGGATTGTCTCGAATGCTAAGTGTTTTTGCCATCTGAGCGGTATCTGGTCCTGAGCGGGACTGTTAGGTCCGTAGCGGTGGTCCGCCGGTTTCGTCCGATGCGAGGTGTTTGACCTTGTCGGGCCGCATGACGCCGGCCGGGTAGGTGTCGGTGTAGGGGTTGTGCCATTCGCGGTCGCGGCGGCGAATCGGGCGGACGACGGGTTCTCCGTGAACGTGTTTTTTGCGTCGTCCCTAATTTTGTCGCTGATGAAAGCGGCGATTTTGCGGAGGTTGAAGTTCGTCAGCAGGATGGCGACTATATTTCACGCGGCGCCGAATCCGCGCACCTGGCGGCGCCTGGCGGACTCGATGTCCTCAGGCCCGTTGCTTTTGATCTGGTCGTTCAGGGACTCGATGGAGTTGCGAGCATGGTCGTGGAATTCATCCCATTCCTTCGTGCCGTATTCGAACGCCTCCGCGTTGCGCCGGTTGTTGGCAATGTCAAAGGACACGGAATGCTGGCTGCAGATCTTGTCCGCGAAGTCGGGCAGATCTTCTACGTCGACCGCGGGGCGGATCTTGTCCGTCACGGTCTTGAGCAGTTCTCGTAAGGGGCAGGTCACGGTCGGGCTGGCGGCCAGTGCGGGGCAGCGCAGCACGACGCGGCCATTTGCATCGGGCTTCTCCTTGACGTGGAGTTGGAACGCGGTGCGGCTCTTGATGCGCTCCCGGTTTGTTGCTGTATCGATGATGGGCCATTCCGTCCTCATTGGGCCACGTGCATCGCGTATGGCGCTAGGTGTGATGCGCCGGGTGACCGACGAGCGACACCATTTACGGGACTGGCTGGGTGGTTTAGCGTAGATGGGTTTTTAGGAAGAGGGATGTTCGCTCGAATGCGTCTGTCGTCTCGTCTGCGGCGTGGCGTGGAAGGTCCGGGTCCAGGGCGAAGCCGTGACGGACTCTGGGGTAAACAACCACCGCGGATTGCGTGGTGTTATGGGTGAGGATTTCGCGCACCTGTTGGAGGTCACGGGCCGGGGTGCTGGCGTCTGTGCCGGCATATATTCCCAACCAGGGAGCCTTGAGCACGCGTACGGCATCGATTCCGCTGAGGATGCCAGGCCAGCGTGGCGAATCCAGGCCGGCACCGTAGAAGGTGACTGCGGCATCGATGTGCAGTGTTGCTGCCGCCCACAATGCGAGGGTGCCTCCCAGGGAGAATCCTATTACCGCTACTTTCTGTGCTCCTTGGGCACGGACCCAGGACAAGGCGCTCTCGATGTCAAATGTGAGCCCTTCCCTCGTGAGGGTGTCGTGGTGACGGCGGGCTTGTGTGAATTTCCCATTGGTGACGACGGGGTCTGCGATGCGGTGGTAGAGGTGCGGCGCGGCGGTGATATAGCCGCAGCCGGCTAGGCGGACGACGAGAGCGGTGACCGGTGCGGAGAGGCCCCAGACCTCGTGGAGCACAATGACTCCAGCCCGGGCTACGCCCACCGGCATTGACACTGTCAATGGGACACCACCAGCCCCTGCAGTTTTATTCGCATGCGAATGGTCGGAACGGGCCGGGATAGATTGCATGCTTTCTTCCGTTCGTTCAGGAATCCAGTGACAGCGGCTTCACCGGAGGTATCCTCGCCTTTTCCGCGTGAACCGGCGGGCTGGAACGAAGAAGCTTCGTCACTGATCAGGTTACCGATGGCTTCAGGACGGCAACAGAGCGATGCCACCATACGAGGCTGCGCCCTTTATCGCGGAGCCGAGTGTCGGGCGCATAAATCTGACATTTCTGATGCGGGCTTCAGTACTGCGGTTCAATGGGAACATGGCCGGAATCTGTGTGTACACGATCGGGCATTCCACTCATCCCGTTGATGAGTTCGTTGGAATGTTGAAAGCAAATGGTGTCGAACGACTCATCGACGTTCGCACCGTTCCCGGGTCTCGTCACAACCCACAATTTGGGGAACACGAACTCGACACAAGCATGCCGGAGGCAGGTATTGACTATCAGCGACTTCCCGAGCTAGGCGGGTTACGGCATACTCCGGCGGCAGAAGCATCTATCAACGGAGCGTGGCGTAACAGAAGCTTTCGCAACTATGCCGACTACATGCAAACGCCCGAGTTCGTTGCCGGCGTTGACGAGTTGGTGGCGCTGACGAAGAAGCAGACGGTGGCGATCATGTGTGCCGAGGCCGTGCCCTGGCGTTGTCACCGATCACTGATCGGAGACGCGTTGCTGGCTCGCGGTCTGCAGGTTGCCGACATCATGAGCCTGACCTCGACCAAGCCCCACACCCTCACCAGCTTCGCGAAAGTCGATGGTAACCGCCTCTGGTATCCACCGGAAGAGTGAAACCCGAGGGTGCCAATTCGAAGCAAGATGGTGCAGCGAATACGCTCGAAAGATCCAGCAAGATTATGGCAGTGGAAGGCATACCAATGACAAAAAAATACTCAGTCGGCGATCACGTGCGCTGGAACTCCGAGGCCGGCCATGTACACGGCACCATCGCGAAAATTCATACGATAGACGTGGAATACAAAGGGCACACTCACCGCTGCAGTCCCGATGATCCGCAGTACGAGATCACGAGTGACACGACCGACCACGTGGCGATGCACAAGGGCGAGGCCCTGACGAAAATATAACCACCCGCGGCCACCAATGCAGACAAACGGCGAGCCACGGTTACGGGCGGCCTGGTTTGTAGGTTGAGACGGATGCCGCATCAGCTAACCAGTATCGCCAGGGGAAATTCATCGCATTGCCGCCGGGTCCGCTGACGCCAACGCGTGGTCCGGTTCGGTGGGGTAACACCAGGCCATCATCCGGAACGAAAAACTTCCACTGTCCGCCAAAAAGATCGTCACCGTCGTTTGCCAGGGTTGCCCCGAAGGTTTGGGCAACGCAGCCAGGGCCCCGCGCCAAACTGCTACTGGGAAGAGGAACTTTTCGTGGTTTGCTTTCTCGACGGCTGCGGGCAATGGCGGCACCTCCCATCACGTCTCCCGCCCTGATGAGACAACCGTATGGCTGTCCTGGTTGTCCGGCGACGAGGTTCAGCGAGTGGTGCATTCCATAGGTGAAGTAGCAGTAGAGGTGCCCGGCGGGACCGAACATTGTCTTGTTCCGATTCGTCTGGCCCCGATAGGCGTGTGCGCCGGGGTCGCGTTCACCCGCGTACGCCTCGACCTCGGTAATTCGAATGGTCACAATGCCGTCGTCATCGGTGCGTTGAAGGATGCAGCCGAGAATTTCGGGTGCGACATTGAGCACCTCGCGGGCAAAGAACTCTCGGTTCGCTAGATGAAATCCGTTCGGCAAAGTCACTTGGTTATCGTATGCATTCCTGGCGAGCAACGCGCGAACGAGCGTTCAGAGCATCTCAGAAGTTGATCTGGTCTCAACGTCACGCGAAATAATTTTTTGAATGAGCAGCGCAAGAGATGCAGCGGCATGAGACGGTGACGTCGGTTCGTCGTCGTCTCCAACCTCCGCGATTCCTCCAGATCACCGGGATCTCTGTTGCTGTGGCGATTGCCTGGATACCGTTCCCTTTCCTCCCTGGAAACGCTCAGGAATTGCGGTACTACGCGCCGCTGGGCGCACTTCTGAGCATGCACTCAATCCTCATGCGTTCGCTCCGCAGCGCTTTACAAACCCTCGCTGGGCTGGCCTTCGGAATCGCCCTCGCCGGGGCCGTGCTCATCCTGAGCGAGCCCAGCGTTTAGACGATCTGGCTGGTCATCGGCCTCGGCCCCCTTATCGGAGGCATGCGATGGCTTACTGTGGGCGGAGGTCGAGCGGTTGAGCAGTTTTTGAGGCACCCTCGCCACGCACCTCAGCGATATCGGCGTGGCCTTGGTTGGGAGTTGGCCTCCCGAGCGTCAACTCCGGGCGACCAGGGGCAGCGCACTCACGGACGCGGCACGAGACGTCAAATCGGCTGTGCAACGCGCCGATGAGAGTCGTAAGGGTAACCCTCGCGCTCGTTTCAACCGCAGAAATCTTGTTGTTGACTAGGAGGGCCTCGCGGCCCTGGAGAACGTCACCTTTCACGTGCGCAACCTGTCCGAGGTTTTTGCGGGCATGATCTGGGGTAAACCGATTCCCCTTGAGCTGCCGCCCGAACTGCCTCCGGTTCTCAGCGATGCCCTGCACGCAGTCGCAGAAACCTTGCGTGCCCCGGACGATGGCCCGCGTGATAGCGCACCCCTTGATGCCGCCGTAGCGGCAGTCGAGGCGATTCTGCACTGCATGCAAGAGTTGGGTGCCGGGGCGGCGTCGCTTAGCCCCACGGCCGCGATCGTCATCGATCTGAAGTGCATTTTGGTCGCCCTTCGCCCTTGGACCGAGAGAGATTCTGAAGAGTCTCCCTCGCCCGTCGTTCAGCCCGTCCCATCGCCTGTTCACGCTGCTGAGGTTCCACGCACAGGAACCTTCTCGTTCCCGCGAGTTTTTCCTTACCCGGGTTGACCTTGGATTAGCCTTCGGTACTGTGAATGGGATTGCAGAAACTATTTCATCCGTCGAATTCGCATTAGGAGGTCATCATGCCCAACGCCATCGAGACTGTCGACGTCAACGTTCCCGTTACCGTCGCGTATAACCAGTGGACAAAATTCGAGGAGTTTCCAAAGTTTCTCAGTTTTGTTGAATCCGTCACGCAGGTGACCGACACTCTCACCGAGTGGAAGGTTAAAGTCGGTGGCGTGGAGCGCGAGTTTGAGGCTCGGATAACTGAGCAGCACCCTGACGAGCGTGTTGCCTGGAACAGCACCGGCGGCCAGGTTGACCACGCGGGAGTTGTCACGTTCCATAAGTTGGCCGCGAACGAGACACGGGTGACGGTACAGCTTGATTGGGAGGCGACAGGGCTGCTTGAGAAGGCTGGGGCCGCTCTCGGTATCGACGATCACGCCATTAAAAAAGACCTCAGGAACTTTAAGGAGTTCATCGAGGCGAAGGGAACCTCCGACGGCGGATGGCGCGGAGATGTGAAGGCCTGACGCTGCCGGAAGACCAACCTCGGCAAGCGCTACTGGATAGAGTCGTCGGTCAACCGGATCAGTGAAGGCAAATATAAAGAAATCGCACCTGGGGCTTCTCAGGAACGATTTCTGGTTTGAGTGGATCTTGCGGTTTCGTGTGGCTGCGAGTTCTTCTTCAGCGCCGTAGCTCCGGCTGTTTTTCTGTGTTCACCTGTGTCGGATGGTCTCGAACGCTGTGTGTTTCACTTTGTCCGGGCGCATGAAGTCAGTCGGGCTCGATTGCTCGGGGCACATCGAGCCGTGAACCTTCGGGTTCTCCTTGCCAGGGACTGCGCTGATGGCTAGGGCATTGCCGGGCGGTCGCCTTCGCGCAACCAGTCGTCGAAGAAAGTCTGGAGTTGCTGGCCTGAGCTCTCTTCCATTACGGCTTCGAAGTCCGCAGTGGTCGCATTCGAGTCGTCGTACTCAGTCAGCCACAAGCGGGCGCCGGCGAAGAACGCGTCGTCACCGATCTTCGCGCGCAATGCGTACAGGGTAGCCGCGCCTCGCAGATAGACCGGATTCGCAAAGAGGCTGTCGCGACCCGGGTCTGCGATGTTGAGTGCCCAGCCGTCGTTTGCGTCCAGGTATGCCACCGTGTCGGCGAACTGATTGGAAATTGATGCGGTGCCCTGATGTTCTGCCCAGAGCCACTCGATATAGGTCGCCCAGCCTTCGTTCAGCCAGATGTCCTTCCAATCAGCCGGGGTCACAGAGTTGCCGAACCACTGGTGCCCCAGTTCGTGCACCACTGTGTTTTCGTCCGCGACCTCGGAGTACACCGGGCGGGTCTGAGTCTCTAGGGCGTAGTCGACCGAGTCGTCGTCGACAATGGCGCCGAACGACTCGAACGGGTATCGCCCGAATTGGGCCTCCAGAAAGGTGATCATCTGGGGCTGCAGCGCGAGTGCCGCCGCTGTTTCTGCAAGAGGCGCGCCCGTCACTCCATCGTCGATCGCATTGATGATCGGCAGACCGTCCGGACTCACGTCGCGGGACAAGGCGTAGTCGCCTACGCTCGCCGTCGACAGGTAGCTGGACATCGGGTCGGATGCCCGCCACGTCCATGTTGTCCAGCCGGCCTTTGTCTTGGGCGCCCCGGCGGGCAGCCCGTTTGCCACAGCTGTCTTACCGGCCGGCACCGTGATGCGGAACCTGTAAGTTGCCTTGTCTTCCGGGTCGTCGTTCACGGGGTACCAGGTCGCCGCTCCATCGGGCTCGTTGACCACCATCGCGCCATCAGCAGTGGTGACCCACCCGTAAAGGGCCCCGGTGGTGTCTAGTGGCCGCCCGGTGATCCCGCCATATTCAATGACAATGGTCGTCGTCTGTCCTGCTTCGAGCTTCGGCCGCAGCTCAACGGTGAGTTCCCAGTATCGGTTTGCATTGTCCTGCTTCTGTGACCACTCGGCGCTGTCTTTGCCTTGCGCTTTCCCGTGTGCCGCCGCCTTGCCGTCCACCCGGACCGACGAAACGTCGAGGCCGCGTAAGTCGAAGTTAAGCGACTGCAGATCCTGCTTCGCGCGGAGTGTGATGGTCGCGACGCCGCTGAGGCGGCCTGTGAGGACCGTGGGTTCCGTCGGCGGCGTGTAGCGAAGGGCAAGGTCGTAGTGCTGGACGTCGTACCCGCCGTTGCCGGCGTTGGGGAAGTACACGTCACCGCTTCCGGCCGCGCCGGCCGTAGAGCGCGCCCCGTCCTTCCCAAGGGAGACCTGCGCCGTCTCACTGAATGCGCCAGACGCGACCGTTGTCGGCACGATTGCGACCGCTGGAGCTAACCTCGCCCTGGCGTCGGACGCGTTGGGGGTTACTGCTGTTCCGGTTCCGCAGGCGGCCAAAGCGAACACGGATAACCCCGCGAGTGCGACGGTTGTGAGCCTTCTCAATGAATCCAAGGGACATCCCCTTTGTTGGCAGTGAGGTCGAATATGGACTGGCTGGACTGGAGAAAAGCGTGAAGACGACGGTTAAATTCAGGGAATCCACAATTTAGTGCCCATCTCCGGCAACATCAACCGCGCTCATGGAATTGGCGCAGCAAGCACAGTGCACCCGGCGTCGTTGCTCCCGCGAGTGGATGTCCGTGGGACTGTGACGCGGGCTCTTCGCGTTGGTTGCCTACGTCGGTGAGTATGCGACTTGAGTCGGCGGCCACTTCCATGCGGTTACGGCAATGGCGATGAGAAGTACCACTTCGATGAAGCTACCGAGGAGGTAGTGGACCCATGCGTCGCGAATGGCCAGACAGGATGAAGACCCAGAAAGAAGGGGCGGACGATGTTAGCTGAGAGCCCAGAGAGGCAGAGTCCCGACGAAGAGACCAAGGGTCATGAGCGCGATCGCCGCCGGATGTGACGCTGGGACGTCTCCGGTTCCGAGTCTGTTGGTGATGCGGGCCAGGAGCGCATGGGTTCGTTGGCGAGAGAGCAGGCCGATGACTAGGAGCGTTAGGCAGGGTAGGCAGTAGATGACCGTATACCCGGCCAGCACCAGGAGCGCTTCACCTGTGCTGGCTTGCGCGTCGAGGAGCCTTTCGATAGCGATGAAGTAGGGGAACGCGTTGGGCAGATCGGCGGCCGTGAGTAGTGCGCCAAAAGGGAATGCAGTCCACGGGGTAAACCACGTGGGCAGTTCGATGGGTTTGCGGGGTCGGGTTCGGAAGCGTCGAACGCCAGCGATAACCACCGCGGCTCCCGCTGCCCCGAAGGCGACATAGCGCAGCGCGAGCACAATGCCGCCGACGGCGCCTGCGGCTGCGCTAGCGCCGAGAAACAGTGCTGCACCCGCCACGAACACGGTTGTGGCCGCGCCGAGAATGGTCACCAGTGCCGTTAGTCCGGGCCGACTGGGTGCAACAAGCAGGATGAGTGTGACGGCGACGATGGTCGCAGGATTGAAGGCGTCGAGGGCCGCTAGGCCGGCAATCGCGCCCAGTAGCGCTCCACTCATTGTCTTGACGCACCACCGGGTCGAGGGATCAGGGCGTCGAGGAGTGCGTCGAGTTGTGCGGGGGTGGGGGCAGGCTCGATGCCGGCGATCACGTTGGCTGCGAGTCCGTCACCGACGAGGCGGATCACCCGCGCGCGTGTGACGTCGCCCGTTTCCTTCTGAATCATGGCCTCCCACCGAGAGCCGGCTTCCTGCGCGGCGGTAGCGACGTCATCACCCGGCGACTCGACCGCCCGGTGCGCGACCGCTAAAGCTCGGAACAGAGCCACGTCATCACCCGTCGGCACGGAAAGCCTGAGCCAGGCTTCCGCCGCCCGGCCCTCCATCGACGCCGCAAGCATCGCTACGTCGAGCTCCTCCAACGCCCCGATGGCCAAGCCCTGAACAAGAGCCGCGCGCGAAGGAAAATGATGGATCAGTCCGCCCTTCGACACCCCCGCAGCACTCGCGGTGCTGTTCAAGGACGGCACAACACCGCGCTCGAGAGTGAGGTTTCGGGCTGCGCTGAGAATAAGTGACCGACGATCCATGGGACCATCCTAGATGCGAACCGACCGGTCGGTCGGACATCGTTGTTGATCGGCCAGGAGATTATCCCGGCGCAGCAGTGAGTTACTGTCGCATCCGGCAAACTCGTTTTCTTCCGGGGCACGACACAACGGTCTCACTGACCGCCGCGGGGTCCGAAACCAGATGTGACGATTCCGGCACCGGTCCCGTCATCCGCTCGCGGGCGTGGATCAGCCAGGGAACGCTGCGTCGTAGACCGCGCGAAGCTCAGCGCTGTCGGCCCCGGTGACGCCGCAGCCGGTGATCGTTCCATCGACTGCGCCGACGAGGTAGCTCTGGCCGACCACGAAGGGCACGCCCGAGAAGTCGGAGGTCATCGCGTCGACCTGCGTTACCTCCACGCGGTCGGCGACGTCGCCAGCGAAGCGCTCCCTGACCTCCAGCAGAACGGTGTCGCCCTGGATCTGCAGCACCGTCGCGGCGAACGCCTGCTCCTGCGCCGCGACGGTCGCCGGCTCGAGCCTGAGGCAGCTGCCGCTCGCGAGGCCTCCGTCCATGGGAGGCTGCAACGCCTCGACGGTGGGCTCCGGGCCGACGACGACGAGGGGCACGACGATTGCGGCGGCGATGGCGAGGCCGGAGGCGATGCCGACCACCGGCATCCACCGCCGCAAGGCGCGTCGCGGCGCCGTGGGGGTGACGGTCGTGGTGATAGGGGATTGGTCGGTCATGATCTGCTCCATTCTGTGGTCGAGCCATGTCGGCGAGGCAGGGGGCAGCGTGCGGGCCGGATCGGCGGCACGCAGCTGATCGCGCAGCGCACGGTCATCGTCGTGCATCTTCGCTCCCTTCGTCGTACGGTACATGTCCGGTCGGGTCGCCGGATTTCAGTAGCTCCTGCTTGAGGCGAGCCTTCGCACGGTGTAGGCGGATCGCCGCTGCGTTCGCGCTGATGCCGAGCACGACGGCAATCTGCGGGCTTTTCAGCTCGTCCCATGCCCACAGCCGCAGGATCTCCGCGTCGTTTCGACGCAGGCCGGCGAGGGCGGTGGTCACGCGGGCCGTCTTGGCGGCGCCATCGACGGTGGATGCTGCGGGGTTCTCGTCCGCAGCGGCCGGCGGCGGGTCGATGGCAATGATGCGGCCGATGAGACGGATGCGCCGGCGCTCGGCGCGTTGAGCGTTGCTGAGGCACTGTCGAGCGACGACGATCGCCCAGGGAAGTGCGTCGTCGGGCACCTCGTCGAGGCGGCGCCAGCACACCAGCAGAGTGTCGCCGATCACGTCGTCGGCCGTCGCGGCGTCGGTGCGGCGGTGCAGATAGCGGCGCACAGGGTCGACGACGAGCACGGCGAGGTTATGCATTCGCTTCTCGCGATCGGTGTCGGTCACAACTCTCATACTGAGGGATGTCCGGCAGGGGCGTGGGGATTTCAGGCGAGGTGCTTTCGCACTGCAGGAGATCGGCGGTGACCGTAGACCGGGTGCAGCGAGAGGATAATTCGGGAAAGCAGCTCTGTCACAAGAGTGGTCACGCCACATGTTCGGTGTGGCGTTTTTCTATGCCGTTTTCCAGGAGTTCCCAGGTCCGCACGACCTTGGCTCATCACCTCAGCTCTCATGGTGGCCGCGATCACCCTTGTCGGCTGCGCCCAGCCCACGCCGGAGTCGAGCAAGCCACCGGTGGCGGAGCCGGCGCGATGGTCTTGCGACGGCGCGAGCGGACCGGCATCGTGGGCGGAGGTGGACCCCGGCTTCGCGGCCTGCGGCGCGGGCACCGCCCAGTCCTCGATCGACCTGCCCGCGACCATGCCCGCACCGAGCTCGGTCATCCAGCTGAGCGCGGAGGACGCGGAGGCCGATGTGTTCGACACCGGGCACGCGGTGGAGTTCGAGGCCGACGGCGAGGGCGAGACCCTGACTTTCGCCGGCGACGAGTACAGTCTGCAGCAGATGCACGCCCACGTGCCGTCGGAGCACACCGTGAACGGCCAGCCGGCGGCGGCCGAGCTGCACCTGGTGCACGCGGATGCGGCTGGCAATCCACTGGTGCTGGGCATCCTCGTGGCCGAGGGGTAAACATCCGGCGTCCTGGCGCCGTTCGTCGACGCGGCCACGCATATGGCTGACGACGAGGACGTGACAATGGATATCGCGGCCGTGCTGCCGCGGACGCTGGACAACTACGAGTACTCGGGCAGTCTGACCACACCGCCGTGCACCGAGGATGTGCAGTGGGTCGTGACGAGCACGCCGATCTCGATGTTGGCGGAGCAGATCGGTACACTTGAAGGCGCAAACAGTCACAATGCACGGCCGGCGCAGCCGCTGGGGGACCGGGATGTGGTTGGCGGATCCGTGAAGCTCGGGATCGAGGGGTAGCGGCCGGGTCGTTCCGGGCCAGCGCGCCGGGGCTTCCGGGCCCGGAACCCATAAGTGGCGATTGTGGGCAGGCTGAAGTTGGCCAGCGGCAAGGCTTCGCTGGAAGGCCTCGCATCTGCCGCCAAAGTCCGATGGAACTCGACACTGCTAGGTTTGCGGCATGGACGAAATTTCAGTCCGCCACGAAATCGTCTATGTCTGTGATCCAGTCCTTCGCGCCTATCTGCGCGGATTCATACGGAACGCCGTGTAGTTGGCCGTGTCTCCTCACGATCGCCATCATGCAGGCACGTTCAGGCACGGAACCACGGGGATCTGCACAGCTACCGGCTGACCAGGCGAGTAGGGGGCGGATCCCCGAACGCCACGCTCTGCTCGATGTCGAGGGTCAACGCGTCATCCCGAAACTCGAGCGTGTACGTGCGCGAGAACGGCGTGCCCACGTTGTGCGCCCGCACGACCAGAGTGCTGGGGGAGACCCACGCGCCGCTCGCCAGTACCCGGGCATCGGCGGATGCCACCCATTCGCCGTGGCCGAAGGCTAGCCGCCGGCCCACGCCGCCACGGATGATCGTGAGCAGTCCCGGCTCGAAAGTTACCGCGGTCACGTCCGCATCGTCGAAGTCGAAGCGGACGCCCGCCACCCGCGCCGCCGTCTGTGACGTGGGTTCGCCCACGACGGTCGGCAGGGTGAGGCCCGCCAGCTTTCCGGCAAGACCACTCGGTATCTCTGCGAGCGGCTGGTCGGTGAAAGCGGGCAGCAGGTGTTCCCAGACGAGATCGAGCGCGCGCTGCGCGGTCGGGAGCGCCGCAGTCAGCACGACCACGGCATCCGTTTCTGGAAGCACGAGGCAGACCTGACCGAACGCTCCGTCAGCGCGGTAACCGGTCGGCCGGTTCCGCCAGAACTGGTAGCCGTAGCCCTGACGGCCGTCGACGTCGTGCTCGGTGCCCGACGTGTCCACCTGCACCCGGGTGGCCTCGTCGATCCACTCCGCCGGCACGAGTCGCGTGCCGTTCCATTCGCCGCGTTGCAGCAGCAGCTGGCCGAAGGTCGCGAGCTGCTCGGTCGTGAGGGAGAGCCCCCAGCCGCCGGCGTCGATGCCGCGCGGGCAGGACTCCCACGTGGCGCCGATGATGCCGAGCGGGTCGAACAGCCGCGGGGTGAGGTAGTCGAACAGACGCTCTCCGGTGAGCCGCTGCAGGATCGCCGAGAGCAGGTAGCTCGCGCCGCTGTTGTAGACGTAGTGGGTGCCCGGCGCGAACTCGAGGGGCTGGGCCAGGATGGTGCGCGCCCAGTTGTCACCGTGCGAGTCGTCGGCGAGGGACACCGTATCGGTCGGATGCCCCGTGGTCATGGTGAGCAGATGGCGCACAGTCAGCGCGGCCAGGTGCGGGTGGATCTGCTTGGGCAGGTCGTCTGGTAGCAGGTCGACGACGAGGTCGTCGAATGTGAGCCGGCCCTCGCCGATGGCGAGCCCGACGGCGGTCGAGGTGAAGCTCTTGCTCACCGAGAACATGAGGTGCGGATGCTGCGCCGCGAAGGGATACCACCAGCCCTCCGCAATGACGCAACCGTGTCGAACGACCATGAGGCTGTGCAGGCTCTCGAGCTGCGCCTCCGCCGCGGCGATGAAATCGAGAATGGCGGCGGAGGAGATTCCCTCGGCCTCGGGGGTGCTGCGGGGGAGCGGGGTCATGGTTCAATTGTGCCGGGTCGAACGGATTCGGGTACTCGGGCTCGGACGGCTTGCTGAAGTTGCGCATCCAATCGGCCCGGTCGAAAAAAGTCTTGAGATCGCTCGGAGGTTGGTTCAAGTTTGCCCCTGTTCACGCGCGTCGGATTATCTTAAATGCTAAGCGAATCGCCCCCCTCGGGCAGTATGTGGCCCATACCGAGACCGTCGGGCCCGTAGCGGTGTTCCACCGGTCTCGTCGGATGCGATGTGTTTGGCTCAATCCGGCTTCCGCACAGTCCCTAACTGGGGTATGTACAGTCCGGACCCTTATTGACAGGATCTTCAAGATCTCGCCACCGACACCTAGCGGCGGCATGGTCTTGCTCGGAGGAACTTGCACCCTCGAGAAACCCGACTAGCAAAAGGCCCCTGTCTTGATTCCTGTCAAATTTCGCGTTGGTGCGATCACGGCCCTGAGCGCCATTATTCTCGCTGTGTGCGTTTCACCCGCTTCTGCCGCTACTAATTCGCTAACGATCACCCCCACCGAGTGGAACGTCGTCGGGTTGGACAGCAACAGTGTTACGTCAGGGCCCAACCAATTTTCGGTTGGTGCCAAGGTATGCAACGTAACCGGCACGGCGGTTAGCGGTGTTGACGTGGCATGGAATTGGACGACTGCCAATACCTACATCAATCTCGACAGCACTGCGACAAAAAGTGTTCCCGCTATCGCTGCCAATTCGTGCACGAAGCTATGGTGGACGGTCGAGATCACACGCGATGCGGCGGCCTACAACGCCAAACGTGGCTTCACGATTTCGGCTGCGGCCCCGGGAGTCACCACCGTGAGCACCCCGACGACACGCGAGATTTACGTTGAGAAGCTCGTCTCTCAAAACCGCAACGCAGTGACCTCCGTGACAGGACCGACAAATGTTGTTGTCGGTCAGACAGTCAGCTACTCACTGACGGGAAAGACTGCCACACAGGGTTACGAGCAGCTGTCCGCTGGGCCCTCACTTGACGGCACCATTTTTGAAATTCTGTCCGTGACTGGCACCTATACGCAGCCAGAAACAGGGGCTGGCGGTCCGCCGACCGCCGGTTTCTACGCCAACGCGTGCACATGGGACCCGGTTACGACAAGTGGGTCCTACAGGTCCTGTCTAGGGACGGGCAAGGCAGGCGGCAACTCGATCGTGGTCACGGTCACAGCCTTGGTAAAAGCTCCAGGTACCGGTCTTGTCAATGCAAACATCTACGACTATTCGGGCTCCTCGTACCACTACAACTCCGATCTCGGCACGTATACCAAGTCCGTCACCGCCACGAACCCGGTGGTTCAGTCTTCGCCGGTGGCTGTTGATGATGGGCCGTTTGCGGCGACTTCTGGGGTGGCCCGTACGGTTGATGTTCCGGCGAATGACACTGATGTTGATGGCGACCTGGATCTGACATCGGTCGTGGTCACGACACCGCCTGCCCACGGGACGACGTCGGTCAACGCGACCACGGGTGTTGTCACGTACACGCCGTCGGGTTCGTATGTCGGCTCGGACTCGTTCGAGTACCGCATTTGTGATGGTCGACCGGTGTGTGACACCGCCACGGTGACCCTCAACGTCACTGCAGTTCCGGTGGTTCAGTCTTCGCCGGTGGCTGTTGATGACAGCTCGCCGGCCGTCTCCGGTGTCACATTAGTGATTGATGTCGCGGACAACGATTCGGACGTCGACGCAAATCTCGATGTCACGACCGTGTCGGTGACTGTGGCGCCATCACACGGTGCCTTCTCGGTCGACCCTGTTTCTGGTGAGATCAGATACACCGCGGACTCGTTGTACACGGGGACCGATACGTTTACGTATGAGATCTGCGACACCACAGACCGTTGCGACACCGCAATCGTCACAGTCAGGGTTACGGCTCCTCCGGCAACCAGTACGCCACCAGTTGCTGCAGACAACGACGTGACCACGACTACCGGCAAACCAGTAGTCATCGATGTCCTCGACAATGACACTGACCGTGATGGTGATCTTGACCCGACTTCGGTCTCGATCGTTGCCGGCCCCAGCCACGGCACCGTCGATGTTGACCCTGATGTCGGAGAGGTAACTTATTCGCCCGACTCCAGCTACACCGGCACCGACTCCTTCACCTACAAAGTTTGTGACGTTGACGGCAATTGCGACACCGCCACTGTCACAGTGAAGGTCGGCGTGGTAGGCGGCCCGCCAGTCGATGCTGGTCGATCTCTCGCAGCCACGGGCGCCGACCCTGGCCAACCGATAATTCTCGCGACTCTGCTCTTCCTGACGGGACTTCTTCTCGTCCGCAAACGCCGCCGGTCTTTCTCAGAAAACCTTCTTCGAGTAGATTGATTCACCACCACCTAGGCGATGGCCCAAGATGAGTGCTGTTTGTGAAGACAGATCCAACACGCTCTCGACCACTTTTGACGATTCCATGCGTCCGTTGACGGTGCAAAGTTCACTCGGTTCTCGGCTCCCTCTTCCCCCTTGGTTTTTCTTTGAGCGCGAGCTGGCAGAAATTCGAAGTAGGGCAGGATGGTCTGATGAAGATATACAACCCTCCGCGTACAAATCTGCAGGCATCCAATGTCATTCTCGGGATGATGAGGATCTCGGACATGGACGATGAGGAGATCCGCGCTCTCGTCGGCACCGCGCGGGATGCCGGCATCAATTTCTTTGATCACGCCGATATCTACGGTGGCGCGCACGGCTGCGAAAAGCGGTTCGGTGACGCGGTCACGTTCACGGACGCAGAGCGTGAGGCGGTCATCATTCAGTCAAAGGTCGGCATCCGTCAGGGCTTTTTCGATTTCTCCAAGGAGCACATCCTCCGCTCGGTCGACGAGTCTCTCGCGGCGCTGAACATCGACTACCTGGATATCTTGCTGCTGCACCGTCCGGACACTCTGGTCGAGCCCGAGGATGTTGCTGCGGCGTTCGACGCGCTGCACGCCGCGGGAAAGGTGCGCAACTTCGGTGTCTCCAACCAGACGCCCGGGGTGATCGAACTGCTGAAGCGTTCGGTCAACCAGCCGCTGGCCTTCAACCAGGTGCAGCTGAGCATCACCCACGCACCGTTGATCGCGCAGGGAGTTGCTGCCAACATGGCAGGGCTGGACCAGTCGATTGACCGCGACAACGGGCTCCTCGAGTACAGCAGACTGAACGACATCACCCTGCAGGCCTGGTCGCCATTCCAGAGCGGCATCTTCGACGGCGTGTTCGTGGGCGACCGGGAGAATTACGGCCCGCTCAATGACGCCCTCGATGACATCGCCGCCGCCCACGGGGTCACGCCGACGGGGATCGCGGTCGCCTGGATCACCAGGCACCCGGCCAACATTCAGGTGGTCCTGGGGACGACCAAGCCCGCGCGAGTGGTGGAGTCTGCCGCAGGGTCCGAAATTCCGCTCAGCCGTGAGGAGTGGTACCGCCTCTTCACGACCGCTGGGCATGTCCTCCCATAAACAGGAGCGCTCCACATCGTCTTCCTGACCCCAGATGCAGGTAACCCCGGCGGCCAGCGACGCGATGAATTGCACGAGGGGTCGTGCAGCTTGTCGGCCGTGCCGCCGGGAATCACCCGCCTACGCTACGTCGACAATGATGACCCGAGAAGGGCGTGCCGTCGGCAAGGTGGACATCACGCCAATGAGGTCGTCGGCGAGTTCAGGTGGTGAGCGCAACACACTGAGTTCTGTGGGGTGTTGTTGTTGGCTCGACCGTTGTCGCCTTTGAGCGTTCGTTTGTCGCTTTGGGAGGAGTTGGACGCGGGGCTGTCGGTGGCCGTCGCGACGCAGGCTGCGCCGCTCGACGACCTGGGATCAGGGAGCGGAGATATCCCGACACCAGGAAATCACCATCGCGACCGGGATGTTCGTCTCGGTCTGAAACTGCAGACACTCAGCCCTTTCCGAACCCTGGTCCCAGATCAATGATTTTCGTAGGTGCGCCGGCGGCCCTGACATGGCCTGACCGACGCGTTCACGGACGGTGGCGGCGTCGCGTTTGCCGTTCAGGTGCACGAGCAGGAGCATGCCAGTGGTGCGTTCCACGAGGGTCGCAATGGCTGAACGGTTAAAGGTTCCGCAGACGAGGTCGCCTTCACAATGGCCGGGAACCAGTCGGGTGTCGACCTCAACGGGGCGCTCGCCCAGCAGCGGGCCGGAGAACCTCGAACGCCGTTTCGTCGTGTGACGGTGGGTCGGACGCCCGCGGCGCCCGGTTCGGAGGTGACGGGCCATTCCCCGGGACAGCCCGTTTGCGTGCGGCGAATACAGAGCCCGATAGATACTTTCGTGCACGACGTCCATCTCGGGCTGTCCCGGGAAATCGATCCGCAGCTGGTGACTGATCTGCCTGGGTCTCCACTGTTGAACGCGGGCAGCAGTTGCGCCTGTGGAGATTCCTTCAGCTAGTCGCCATTCACACGGTTTCCGGTGAGATCATCCGCAGGGATGGTCTCCCCATCGCGTTTACTCCACGGGAATTCGGTTCTCCTGACTGGAAATGCAGGTGGTTTGGTTGCTCCTCAGCGTGCCGCGTACTGTTGACGATTCTGGCGGCCAAGGTGGGGAAATATTTGGAGTGGAACGGAATCACTTGGCGCGATGACGGCCGCCAAGAGATCGAACGCCTCCTGGCCACCAACAACTTCCCCGAATTCACCGGTCGGCTCTGTCGGTTAAGCGCGGCTGAAACGCACCCGCCAGAGCTCCGGGCCTCGTTCGATGTAGCTCACGTCGAAAGTGTTTGGCTGGCTCTGCTGAAGTTCCGCCAGCATCCGTTGGGGGTCGTGCGGTTCGATCACGTCCAGGGCGAACCCCGGCACAACGGCGTCGAGCGCGCCGAAGACGGCCGCGTGCCGGATGGCGTGCGGGATGGTGCGGGCGTCGAGCACGATGGTGTCCGTCCCCTCGGTCGTCCCGTCACGGCCCCCATCTGCCGTCGGCTTGCCGAGTGCAATCGGCGGAGGACGCCGCGCCGGAGCGATGAGCTTCGCCACGGTGAGCAGGATGACCGCGTCTTCGACAGCCTCCAGCGAGTTGCGGCCCGGCGGCATCGTGATCAGGTCCCCGCGCCATCCAGACCACGATGCGCCACTCGAGGTGAGAACGACCCGCCCCTCGAGGACCTGCACGGTTGCTTCAGCCAGGTTGTCGTGTTCTCCAAGGCGTCGCCCGGCACGGAGCGCGATCAGCGTTTGCCGGAGGACGTGCACGTGGCCGCCGTAAACGGTCTCCGCGCTGCGACCGCTGGATGCGTCCCGTGCGTGATTGAGATGGTGGCGCACGAGTGCGGTGAGCGACTTCTTTTGCATGTCGTTCTCAACTTCCATTTCCCTCATGCTCCGCTACCGCTGTGCGCGTGTCAACGGTGCTGTGATTGCCGCGCGTGGCTGGTCGGTGCCGCCCGTTCTCAGTTCGGAGCCGGCCACGCTGACAGCGCGTGGAGTCTGCTGATTTTCGAGGATCTCATGCTTGTTGATCTCCGTTTTCCGCACGGTCTAGGCGCATAGTGCCGCGGTTGGGTTGAAAGTCAATTAGATGGCGAAGGGGTGGTCCGTTGGCTTGGGGAGGGCAGCTGCGTCTCACCTCCAAGAAACGATCGACGGCTGCTGCTGCGGCGCGACCTTCAGTGAAGGCCCAGACGATGAGCGACTGTCCCCGGCCGGCATCACCGGCGACGGACACGCCCTCGTGGCTGGTCTGGCACTCACCGTCACATGCGACATTGAGATGGTCGGGCACTGGATGCGGTTACCGTCACAGAATGAAAATTTGCCGCAAAATGACACTGCGCTGGCCTATTTGGTTTCCTCAGGAACGGCGGCTCGGCGCGCGCTCCGGGTGCGCAGCCACGGGATGAGGCCACCGACGAGGAGCATCTCGATCTGCCGGGTCGAGAGTTCGTGGCGCACGGAGTAGACCTCATCACGGGTTGTGTTGCGCACGAGGATCTCCGTTCCGTTCGAGAGAGCCTCACGAATCCCGTCGAGCACGAGCACGTCATCCTGCGCGATGCGATCGTGATCGGCCGCATCCGCGAACTGGAGCGCCAGCGCGCCGAAGTTGGCCAGGTTCTGCCAGTGGATGCGTGCGAACGAGACCGCCAGCACCACCCTTAATCCTAGGAAGCGCGGGGTGATCGCGGCGTGCTCCCTAGAGGAGCCCTGCCCATAGTTGGCACCGGCGACGATCATGTGGCCGGTCGTATCTCGGGTTTGGGCAGCGCGAGTCGGGTAGGTCGGGTCGACTTGGTCGAAGGTGAATTCGGCGAGCTTGGGGACGTTGCTGCGGAAAGGGAGCACGCGCGCACCCGCCGGCAGGATCTCATCCGTCGAAATGTCATCGCCCACGATCAGGGCGACAGGTGCCTCGATGTGCTCGGAGAGCGGTCCGAAGACCGGCAACGAGGAGATGTTTTCGCCCTTGACCAGGTGCACCGCTATGGATTCCTCCGGCGGTAAGGGCTTCTCGAGCATCGCCAGGTTCACGCTCGACACCACCGGAAGTGTGATCTGGGGATATTCCAAGCCGAAGAGCCCGGGCAGGTCCCGCGGATCGGTGATCTGTCCCGTCAGCGCGGCGGCGGCCCCCGTCTCCGGCGAACATAGGTAGACCGAGTCTTCCTGGGTGCCCGAGCGGCCGGGAAAGTTGCGCGGCATCGTGCGCAGGCTGATGCTGCCATTCGCTGGGGCCTGGCCCATGCCGATGCAGCCCATACAGCCGGACTGATGCAGTCGAGCCCCCGCCCCGATCAGATCCAGGGTGGCCCCCATAATGGTCATGTCCTGCAGAATCTGCCGGGAGCTGGGATTCACGTCGAGGGACAGGCCGGGGAATGACTGCCGCCCCTTCGTGATCGCGGCCACGATCGCGAAATCGCGCAGGCCCGGATTCGCGGACGACCCGATCACGACCTGTCCCACCGGGCGCCCCGCCACTTCGCGCACCGGCACGACATTGCCGGGCGAGCTGGGAAGCGCGATCAACGGCACGATAGAAGCCAAATCGATCTCCCCGGTCACGTCGTAGGTCGCATCCTCGTCCGCGAGCAGTTCGGTGAAATCCTGCTCGCGCTGTTCGGCGCGCAGGAAGGTTTGCACCTGAGCGTCGGCCGGGAAAACGGTGGTGGTCGCGCCCAGTTCGGCGCCCATATTGGCGATCACGTGCCGATCCATCGCGGTCAGGGTGGCGAGGCCGGGGCCGTAGTATTCGATGATCCGGTTGACGCCGCCCTTGACGCCGTGCCGGCGCAGCATTTCGAGGATGACGTCTTTGGCACTGGTCCACGGCGGCAGTTGTCCGGTGAGCTTCACGCCCCAGATTTCGGGCATCCTGATGTACAAGGGCTCGCCGGCTATGGCCAGGGCCACCTCGGTGCCGCCGACGCCGATGGCCAGCATCCCCAGCGAGCCGGCGGCCGGGGTGTGGCTGTCGGAGCCGACCATCGTCTTGCCGGGGATGCCGAACCGCTGCATATGCGTGGGGTGCGACACCCCGTTCCCGGCCTTCGAGAACCACAGGCCGAACCGTTGGCAGGCGGAGCGGAGAAAGTCGTGGTCCTCCGCGTTCTTGCTGTCGGCCTGCAACAGGTTGTGGTCGACGTACTGCACGGAAACCTCCGTGCGCGCGCGATCCAGTCCCAGCGCCTCCAACTCCAGCATGACCAGGGTCCCGGTCGCGTCCTGGGTGAGGGTCTGGTCGATGTGCAGGCCGATTTCGGTCCCCGGCACCATCTCCCCGGAGACCAGGTGCGACGCGATGAGTTTCTGGGCGACGTTGTATGCCACGGTGAGCTTCCTTACTCGATAGCGGTGCCCGCCGACATACGGCGGTAGCGAATTGGCCTCCGGGGTATTCCGCTCGTCCCCAAGGTAGGCCACTCGTGGCGCTGGGGCTAGCTTTTCCAGGGAGAATGGACGTCCTCTGTACTGGAAAGATGGACCGGGAAGACGGGGCTTTGGGAGGGGGTGGACGCGGGGCTGTCGGTCGCCGTCGCGGCGCAGGCCGCGGGGGTGTCGCGTCCTACTGGGTATCGGTGGTTAAGCGAGCATCAGAAGGTGCTGCCATCACCGGTTCAGGATTTCAGTGTCGCCCGTGTCGGACTTTGATCGTTGCGAGAGCGAGAAGAGATCGGATTCCAGCTCGCCCGGGGTCACGGGGTGCGTCGCATCGCAGCGGCACTGGGCCGTGCGCCGTCGACGATCAGTCGGGAGGTGACCAGCAACCAGGCCGCCGGCCGCTACGTGCCCTCGCTCGCGCAGGAGCAGACCTGGGCACGGGCTCGGCGGCCAAGAGCCCGGAACCTGGACGGATTAGCGTTACGGGAACAGGTCACCGTGATGCTCACTGATCGGTTCAGCCCGGAACAGGTTGCGGGTCGACTGAAAGTCGAGCATCCGAAGAATCTGGAGATGCAGGTGTCACACGAGACGATCTACCAGGCCCTCTACGTTCAAGGTCGTGGATCGTTGCGCTTGGAGGTTGCCGCCGCGTTGCGGTCAGGGCGGGCAACACAGCGACCGCAGAGGCCGGAGGGTCCCACCAGAGGCCGTAGGGTCCGGGATCCTCGAGAACGTTGCCGCCGAGCTCAACCGCCGGCCCCGCACACGCCACGGCTACCGAACGCCCGCAGAAGACCTCGCCATACTAATCTCGAATCGAACAAATCAAACCGGTGTTGCACACACCACCTGAATTCGCCGCCCGGGTGAACCGAGACCACGCGGATGCTCGCCGAGCCGATACGGTCACGCGCAGGGGAACCATTCCGAGATTGCGTTGGCGGAACGGCGATGCGCGATGAATCGGCGGGTCACTTCAGCGATCGCATCTGCAAGCGGGAAGATGTTTTCCGTTACGAATTGGTCGTCGTGGTCGGCGGCAACGGGATGCCAGTAAACGCCGTCGGCGGTGATCGTCACCTCGGGTATGAGCGAGTCAACGGTCAGTTCTATGCCGGATTCAGCGACTCCGCGGTGGGCGAGTGCGCGGATTACCTGGTCGTCCCGCAGGATACCGAGAGTATCGAGAAAGGCGTGAAACGGCGCGAGTTCGTGCATCTGGTCGGCCGGCAAAGTGGCTGCGACCTTGACTCGAAATCCCTCGTCGTGTGCGATTTGGATGCCCGCGACGGCCCTGGCCCAGGACCCGGAGCCGCGGTGGCTGTCATGGATCTCGGATGTGGCAGAGTCGAGACTGATCTGCAGCACGAGCTGGGAGCGGTCCATTCGACGCAGGCGCTCGCGCCGCCTGCCGTGAAAAAGCATGCCGTTGGTGAGCAACGTCGTGGGCAGTTTGTTCGTGCAGGCATTGACCAACTCGTCGAGGTCATTCAGCAAGAACGGCTCTCCGCCGGTGAGGATGAGCTCTTTGACGTCGGCATCTGCAGCCTCGTGCGCGATCTGCCGGACTCGATCCATTCCGATGGCTCTCCGCTCTGCCTTCGGAGACGACCGAACGCAGCAATAGTCGCAAGCCAGATTGCAATCGAAATTGGTATATACCCAGACCCGGGATCCTGGGAGCTGACCGGGATCGAGCCCGGCGAGCGGGTCGGGCGAGCGGCCGTGGAGCACGGTGATGGCCGACCCCACCATGCTGACGATCTCATTCCCACTCGAAAGGCACCACGCTGAGATGAGTTCCAGGGCGGCCTCCCGATCGCATGTCCCGAAGTCGACAGAAGCCGTACGGCCTGTTGCCACCCGGCTCACGTTCTCGACCAGGTCGAGGAGCAGGCCCGCGCCTACCGGAGGGCTCGCGGTCACCATCGGTCCGATACTTTCTGTTCCCGCACGGCCGCGATGAGCGAGGCATACCCGTCAAGTTTCGGCGACACCCACGCCCGCAGGCCTTCCATCTCGAGGATTCGCTGATGTTCGAGGTTCTCCCAGTCCATCGCGAATAGGTTTGCCACCCACTCGTCCGACCGGTCGATCGTCAGCGACGGCATGGCAGTGAAGGTGCAGTGGCTGTACTCGGGGGAGATCCAGAAGGACTCGAACGCGCCGGGGAGGAGCTCACCGCGACCGATCGCTTGCCACGTGTTGATGCCGATCGCCGCAGCATCCGCCCGATCCTCGAGCACCGCGCGAAGGGCGTCGAGTTCGCTCCTGCCAGTATCACCGTGTTTCCCGACATCGCTATTGATGCGAGTGAGATCGACATCCGTTTCGCCGATCCCCGCCTCACGCAGGAAATGTACGGGAAGGATGGCGGCTTGCGCTGAATCGCGTGACCCCAGGGCAAGTCGACGTCCACGAAGACTCTCCAGCCCGGTGAAACCGCTGCCTGCTCGGGCGACGAACACCGTCTGGAACACAAGGTCCGTATCCCGGGACGCGAGTGCACGGCATGCTCCATCCGTCTGGGCGACAGTGCGCACCCAGGCCAGGTTGGTATTCCACGCGAGATCGATTGTTCCCGTGATGAGGGAGTCCACCAGACTCGCATAATTTGAGAACAGCATGAAGTCGATCGGCGTTGAGGTCTCGGCGAAGTAGTCTCGCATCCCTTCCCAGATGGGTACGACATTGGGAGAGTACGCAACGGAGCCGATGATCAGGGGCGCACTCACGCTGCAGCACCCGTAGAGGCAGTGTCACGAGTTTGGGCGGCGGGTGCCGCGACGGTTTCCGGTGCGTCGAAAAGTGGGCGGCCAGTGATCGCCCTGCCGTAGAACTCATAGAGCACATCGGATGTCGGAGCCATCACGTGGCCCGCGCGGGCATCGCGAAAGTACCGATCTATTTGCAGGTGCTCCGAGAACGCCGCACCGCCGCAGACGCGCATCGCGGCATCCGTAATTCGCAGTGCGGCATCGTTCGATGATGCCTTGCTGCCGAGCACGAATAGGGGGGTATCCTCCTGCGGGTCAGCCACGCGACCAGCGGCCCGATCAAGGTACGCGCTCGCATTCGCGAGATCGATTGACATCTTCGCCAACTGCGCCCGAATTGTCGGTAGCGCTGACAGGCTTTGGTCGAGATGCTCCAGCCGGGTTCCCACCGTATGCCTCACCGCTGCGTCGACGGCCGCACGGCTGAGCCCGATAGACACAGCCGAGTTGCCGAGATTGAACCACGGCAAAACAGAACTCATCATGAGCCCGAATCCGCTACCGGCCGTCCCGAGACGGAATCCCTCGGAAGAATCCATGTCGATGGTCATCGGGCTCGAGGAGTTCCCACGCAATCCCATACCGCTCCACGGCCGGTCAACGCTGAGCCCCGGGCTATCTGCCGGGACCGCGAACAGGTCGACGGTCTCGGCATCCGCAGTCCCGGTAGAGATGATGTAGACATCCGCGTGGCCTGCGGAGGTCACCCAACTCTTTTTCGCCGAAATATGCATTCCGTCTGACGTCGAGGTCGCGCGCGACACCGGAGTCCAGAAGTGTGAGCGGGAACCCGCTTCAGAGAACGCGAGGGAGGCAAGAGAGCGACCGCTGGCGAGATCCTCGAGGAGTGCGGGCATCCCCGCTGGCGGTGCGGCTGCGACGGGCATGGAAGCGCTCACATGCATCAGATAGATCATGGAGGTCGACCCGCACGCTCCCGCAAGCTGGCTGATGACCTCGACGAGCTCGCGTGGCCCCGCACCAAGACCACCAACCTCAGTGGGCAGAGTGAGTCCGAGCAAACCGGACTCGCGCAGGGCCGCGACGGCCTCATGTGGAAAACGCCCATCCGCATCTACTGCGTGGGCGTGAGTTCGTGCAACGTCGAGCACGGGCTGAACGCGTGAATTCAGGTCCATTACGGCTTACCTTTCGTCGGAATCGTGGGTGCGAATGAGCGAACGGACAGCGCGGGCGAGCATGAGAAGCCCGAGGCCGAGACCACCGGTGACCGCCATGGTAGAGGCGTCGCCCCCCAGCGGCCTGAAAGACGCCGCGAGCCCTGCGAGTTGCACGAGCGCGGCGACGGTCAGCAGAACACCGGCGGCAGCGTAGAGCGCGGGGCGCCGAGTGGCACCGCCGGCGATGGCGAGTGTGCCACTCACAAGTAGAACGACAGCACCAGTTGCCCCGATGTGCACGAAGTCGAATTCGGTCGGAAGCTGGGCGCCGAACACAAAGCCCGCAAACACAAGTGAGGCCAGGCCGAGAAGGACGCTAGCGCGGTCGAAGGCGCTCGAGCCGGCTGGTGATCGCCTCATGACAGCCTCATCATCAGTCGGGCCGCGCGCCCTGAGGATTGCACCCACTGCTGGCGAAGGACACCGTCGATTCCATAGCTTCGCCCAGCTGCGGTCGCGAAGATCGCGAGGTGAGCGAGCGCCATGAGATAGTACGACCAGTGCCATTCGTTCGGGGCGAAAAGTACTGAAAGCGTGATTGCCAGGGTCTGGCCGATGCCGACGACAGCCCAGAAACGCGTGGCGAGGCCGATGAGCAGAAAAGCCCCGAGTCCGCCTTCGACGAGGAGGGTGAACCACCCGAAGACCTCGATATTGGGCAGGATGACGGCTTCGACGAGTGAGGAGTAGGGCGGTAGAACAGGATGGGCGATCGCCTGGCTCGCCCAGAAGTAAAGTCCGTTCTCCTGTGCTCGGCCGAAGTCCGGAGGGATCTTCCAGGCGACATTCTGGATCCACATCAGTGCAACACCGACGCGGAGCACCGCGACCATAACCCCTGTCGCGCGGGAGACGGGAACCGCCACAACCGGCGCGTCATTGACTCGGGACATGAGAACCGTTCATCTCCAGCATCCAAGCGGCACGGAGAGCAAACCGCAATACCGAGAAGATGGAAAATCCCAAAAAAACTTCCCATCGAAATCCCATCATCTGCCCGACCGTGTTGTGCCATCCTTTCGGAAACGGCTTCTGACGCGCAGGCCGAGACAAAGCGACTGAAGCAGCAAATCGTCGAGTTGGACTATTCAGTCACGGTAGGCGCTTGCTCCGGACGGCCGCTATTTCTGCGTTGGCGGAGCAGTGCCCACGCTTCTGGGGTCGCGACGATCGGCGTTGCGCTTGGCCTGCTGACCGGGCGCCGGATGGGCGTCCCTGCCCTCAGACAAGGGCGTGCGCTCGGCAAGGTGGTCGTCACTCCGCAGGGGTCGAAACCGGCGACCTGACGCTCACACGTTCAGGACTTGCCCAACCGTCGCACCGCCGTCGGCGATGAATTCGGTGCCCGTGGAGTAGGTTGCGTCGGCGACCAGGTACAGAATCAGCTTCGCCACCTCCTCAGGCTCGCCAATGCGCGGGATCGGCTGCCCCGCGTACATCTCCAAACTTTCCATACCCGCGGTCATCGGTGTACGGATGCCGCCAGGGTGCACCGAGACTACGCGGACGTTGTCAGCGCCGAGATCCAGGGCCGCGGCTTTTGTAAGTCCGCGCACTCCCCACTTGCTGGCAACGTAGGCGCTCAGGTTGGAGTAGCCCATGATTCCCGCGGTGGACGACACGTTGACGATGACGCCTCCGCCGGCAGCTTTCATTGATTCAGCGACCGAGCGGATGCCCAGAAAGACTCCGGTCAGATTGATGCCGATGACGCGGTTCCACTCCTCCAACTCTGTAGTGGCAACAGGCGTGAATGCGACGATTCCGGCGTTGTTGATGAGGATGTCAATGTGACCGACGGTGGAGTCGACGTCGGCCACCACCTGCTTCCACTGCGCCTCGTCTGCCACGTCGAGGTGTCGGTAGACGCCGCCAATCGAATCCGCCAGCGCCTGTCCGGCGTCATCGGCTATGTCGGCCACGATGACCCGGGCTCCCTCTGCTGCCAGCAGCGTCGCATCCGCCGCGCCCATACCCACGGAACCGCCTGTCACCAGCGCGATCCTGCCGTCGAGTTTTCCCATGATCGGTCTCGATTCTGTTTTTCTCGCCCCGCTCGGATCGCAAGACGAACGTCTCGCCACAGTAGCCACGTTCATTGGCAGCGGGCTACCTTGGCGCCATGCGAAAACTCTTCGTCTCGGCACGAGATCAAGAAATAGAAGCGGAAGTATGCTCCCCTGACGATGAGCGTCAGGACGAGGAGGTGTGGAGCTGAGTGCCAATGTTGCTCTGGCCCGCATGATAAATTCGATTGTTCCGATACCGGAGCATGACAGCACGCAGAACATCGTCGAGAGGCTCAAGCATGAGCGAGAAACTGAGCTTCCGAGTCCGACGCCTCAATAAGAAGCATCGGACCGCTTTCGTCGCGTTGTTCGCTGAACACCCGCAGGCCGAAGTCGATGACGCGCCTGAGATCTATTTCGACGACACCATCGAACTCCAAATTGAGTCCATGGCTTTGGCCCTCGTCGCCGAAACCGATGACGGCCGGCTTCTCGGCGCTCTTGTCACCGAACCGGACAGCTACGTTGACGAAAATCAGCTCGACGAAGACTCCACCGACGATGACATCGACGATGCAATCGTCAGCGATCACGGCACCGCCGTCTTCGAGTTGCTGATCACCGGTGGATCCGCGCAGGTGTGCCGGGAACTCCTCAACACTCTCGCACCGGCCCTCACCACCCGCGGTTTCGCTCAGGTGCATGCCAGCGTCCCACCAGATCTCGCCGAGGTGTTCCGCGGTCAAGGCTGGGTTGTCCTGCCAGAAAACACGGGTATCGCCTGGATGGGCATGGACCAGTCAGACGAGCAGGTGCGCGACTATGAAGCGATCCCGAGCAGCTCGCTGGCCGCGTTCCTCGTGATCGACCCCAACGTGTACATGTCTTGGCCGTATGACGCTCCTGACAACCCCGAAGATGACGACTCTCGACAAGAGAACATCGCCACAGGCATGGAGGAATTCGCAGCCCGGGTAGACGCAGAAGCATCCTCAGATTCTTAGTGGATGACGGCGAGCAGCACGCCGACGCCCACGAGGCTCTCGTCAGGCCGCTACGCGGTCTGTCCGATTCCGTTCCAGAAAGTGCGACACTCCGGAAAAGATCGCGACAATGCTCAGGCCCAGAATGAGCCGGAACACGGCCGGCATTGACCGCACGATGCGCGCGCCGAGGCCGATCACCGCCAGGGCGCCGAGCGTCAAACCGGTCCCGAAATCGGGATCGAGACCCGCCAGTGCGATGAGCATGATCTCTGTGCTGAGGATCAGGTCGGTGCGAGTAGGGCCGAAGACGAGTTTTCGCTCATCCCGCGGTTCAGTGTCGTCAGCCTCATGGTGGGCGCCGAACCATTCGGTGACTTTCTCCGCACCCTCGAAGCAGAAATAGGTGCCGCCGATGATCAGCAGCCACGGCAACACCCATGGTGCGAATGCGGAAAGGAGCAGTGCGAGCGGGATGATGATGAAGTTGTTGAACAGGCTGCCGAGTGCGATCTGCCTGACAGCGTGGAGGTCGCGTGCCGGTGTGAAAACCCGAACGTACTGTGGGGTGACGGCCGCGTCGTCGATGATGATTCCTGCGGTCTTAGCACTCGCCGTGGGGGCGGCGGTAAGTACGTCATCGACTACGGCGAGCAAGCCGACCGAGATCTGGACCTCCTCGAATGGGGGCATCACCCTGGTGGGCGACGCAGTGCTGACCACAGTTCCGCTCGGCACGGGCAGGAGATGTCACAGCAGAACCGCACCAGCTGCTCGTCGCTGACGAATTTCGTAGGTCACCACCATCATGTGCGGCACGGTGAGCCCTGCCAGACCGATGAACACCAGCTGCAGGATCTGCTCGCTGAGAACGCCGCCGGGGCCGAACGCGACGAGGAAGACCGCTACCGCGAGGAGGGGGACCACGGTGTAGACCACGACCAGGAGGGCCGTCTGCCGTCCGCCGCCCCGCTCCTCCTGGAATCCTCCCTTCAAGTGCCGAAAACTGTGCAGTGCGCAGAAATACAGCACGAAGAAGACCAGCGGTTCTGTGGCCAGGCCGAGCACTGTGGCGAGCACGATCTCAACGCTCTCGCTCGGCCGGTGTCGCAGGGCGACCAGGGCAGCGATCATCAGACCTGCCACGGCGATCGGCCCGAGCCACTCCTGCACGCTGGCCACCACTGCGCCTCCGTCACCGGACAGCACCACGTAGATTGCTCTGACCTGGTCAGGATGCGACAGCGCCGGCACGGTGAGCAGCCCGAATCCGGCGAGAAAACGCAGCCCGACCGACCGGTCCGCATTCCAATCGGAGCCGAAGTGCAGCGCCGACACGAGCAAAAACGCGACCAGGCTCAGCACGGGCGCGACCAGCCAGAGCAGCACCACGCCGACCACGACCAGAATGTAGACCGCGTTGAACCCGGCGAAGCCCAGCGGAGTGCGCCACAGCCCAGCCCGGCGCGCGATCAGTGGATCGAGAGCGCCGTGGGGCAGGCCCAGCACACCGGCGAGGATGCCCAGCAGCACGATTTGAACCGTGGGCGAGGGCATGGGAATGCCCAGTCCGACCACGGCCAGAATGACCAGGGCCAGGCTGGAGAACACCACCGTCTCGGCGGGCACGCGCCGCCGCCGCGGCGTGACGCGGGCGGCCTCGCTACGGGGAGGAGTGGTCTGATCGGTCATCGCTGCACGCTGGTTTCTGTGGTCGGCGTCGGTCTGGTGGCCGGCAGGGTCTGTGCCGGGCTGAACGCCGCAGGCGCGGCCACCTGGGCAAGAAAAGGGGTCCACGGCAGGCTCGCGATGATGCGTGCGTAGTCCGTGGGTCGGTCGCCGTCGCTGAGAAAGCGCACCAGCGCGGCGGGGGCAACGCCGCGGGCGAGGGCGAAAAAATACTCCGCGGTGCGTTCCGGATGCGCCCGAACGGCCTGCAGAAAGATGCGATCGAAGGCGCGCCTCGCCCGAGGTTCGTCTGGGTGGCCCACCGCCCCCTGGCCAGCGAGCAGGCTCTCCGTGCAGAGTTGAGCCCAGCGCTGAATGCGCAGGAACCCGTAGCCCGAGGCAGCCCGCAGCGCCCCGCCGGCATTGCCGGCGTGCACGACCCCGGGGATCGGCGACGCCGTCTGCCGGCCCAGACCCATGGCCAGCACGCCACCCTCGGTGCGCACCCGGCGGGCGTCGGCCAGGCCGAGCCCGGTGAGTACCTCGTCGAGCTCGCCGACCAGGCGCTCCCGCTCTATCGGCGCCGTGCCGAAGCGGGTCCACTCCACGATCGCGCGGTTCCGGCCGAGGGGCAGGGCGTACACAAAGCTCAAACCCTCGGCGTCGGCGTCGAGCGACCCCATCAGCGTGACCTCGCCGAGCTCGAACGGCAACGGATGCTCACGCTCCAGTTCGAAGCCCACGAAGCTCTGGTACAGCATCGACTCGGCGGCCCGTGGTCGGGTGTCAACCACCTGACGGGCCAGTAGGGGGCCCGCGCTCGTCTCAACCCGAACGCCGCCGGGGACTGCGTCGACCGTCTCGGCGTGCACGCCGAGGCGCAGGTCGACGTTCGCAGACTCGGCGATGTCGGCCTGCGCGCTCGCGTAGAAATCGCTGCCCCGAATGTACTGGTAGGCCAGCCCGGGTACCCGATGCCGAACGGTGAGGCCCGCCGCATCCGAAAAGGTCCAGGTCTTCCAGCTTCGTGAGACCAGGTGTGACAGGTCGTGCTGTTCCGGTCGCCAGAAGCACCAGCTGCGGTCGTCCTGATAGGCCGTGCGGGGTTCCAGCACCACGACGCGCAAACCGGAACGTACTCGGGCCAGCCGGGCGGCCAGCGTGAGACCGGCGAGTCCACCACCTAGTATCACGAGGTCGGCGTCCACGGCAGGCGTCATCTGTGCTCCTTGCGCTCGATCACGTCCGAGGTGCCAATGGGACGATCTTCGAACAGCCTAGTGGTCTTGGTATGTGATTTTTCGGCTGCTCACCCGGCTGCGAAAAACACCTTCAACCGGTGGTTTGGATTCCTCAGTGGAGGACCGCGAGCAGCACGCCGACAGCCACGAAGAGCACACCGAAGACGCGGTTCAACACGCGCTGGCCGTGATCGTCGCGGGTGAATCGCGCGAATGAATGCGCTGTTCCGGCGAAGAAGAACCACATCACCAGAATGTCGATCGCAACGACGGTGGCCGCGACGATCAGATACTGGGTCGGCATCGGCCTGTCCACCCGGATGAACTGAGGCAGGAACGCAAGGAAGAACACGATCGCTTTGGGGTTGAGCATGTTCACCCACAGCCCGCGTCGGAACATCGACCAGCGGGGCTCATCGCTCAGGGCCCGGGTGCGCTCGCCATCGAGTTCCGGCTTGGCCAGAAACTGACGGATGCCCAGGTAGACGAGGTAGGCGGCACCCGCGTAGCGAATAACGTTGAAGGCGATCGGAGAACCGGCCACGAGCAGACCGACACCGAGTGCCACGATCACGATGTGGATGAGAAGCGCGGCCTGCTGGCCGAGGATTCCCCAGATGGAGCGGCGAAAGCCCGCGTTGAGAGCGTTGCTCATGGTGTTGATCGCCCCCGCACCGGGCGTGAAGCTGATCAGGGTGCCCGCGCCGACAAGGGCCACCCACAGGGAGAACTGCACCGGGACATCCTCGTTTCATGCTGATTGCGGCTTGCCAGCCGGCGACGGGGTCAGGCCGTTACGCGGTGGGACCGATTCTGCTTGCGAAGGCGCGAGATCCCGGACAGGGCCGCGACAATGATCAGGCCGAGAATGAGCCCGAAAACGAGCGACATCGCGGTGTCGGTGACCCAGACAATGATGGGTCCGGCAGGTTCGACCGCCTGCGTCACGGCGTGCAGAACGTCGTAGGGAACGCTCCAGATCGTGTCGTTCAGGTTCACGATCACCAGGTGGCCTCCTACCCACAACATGGCGACCGTGCCGATGACACTGATCACTCGGAACACGGCCGGCATCGATCGCACAATGCGCGCGCCGGTGCGTCTGACCCGTCGTACCGGGTGCTTCATCAGCGTCAGCCCGATGTCGTCGATCTTGACCAGCAGGGCGACCGCACCGTAGACGAGCGCCGTCATCCCCAGGCCGATCACGACCAAGGCGCCGAGCGTCATCCAGATGCCAAAATCGGGATCGAGACCCGCCAGTGCGATGAGCATGATCTCTGTGCTGAGGATGAGGTCGGTGCGAATAGCACCGAAGACGAGCTTTCGCTCATCTCGCATCTCAGTGTCGTCAGTGCCGTGATGAACTCCGAACCACTCGGTGACTTTCTCCGCACCCTCGAAACACAGATAGGTACCGCCGATGATCAGCAGCCACGGCAACACCCACGGCGCAAAGGCGGAGAGGAGTAGTGCGAGCGGGATGATGATGACGAATTTGTTGAACAGGCTACCGAGAGCGATCCGCCACACGATGGGAAGCTCGCGCGCCGGTGACAGTCCCTGAACGTACTGAGGCGTGACGGCCGCATCGTCGATCACGACGCCTGCGGTCTTCGCGCTAGCTTTGAGAGCGGCGGTGAGTATGTCATCGACAACGGCGAGCAGGCCGACGGACATCTGGTTCTCCTCGGATTCAGGGGCGTCGTCCTGGTGCAAGGCGACGGCAATGGGGTCAACATTACCGCGCGGCAGGGTGGGCACAGGCGCCGCCCAGACGGTGGAAAGAAGATTGATCCTGGTTTCGCCATCACGTCGCGAACGATATATCGTTAACTATCGTCGAGCCGGATGGCTTCGGCGCTGAGGAGGACATCATGAGTGGTTCATTTATGGGTGACGGGTTCAGGGCACGCCGGGGCGGTGCTGGTGAGGGCTGGCCCAGCGGAATGTGGGATGCCATGGAGCAGCTGCGCGGACAGTTCGACCGCAAGGCCGGTCCGAGAATGGCACGCGGGAACGTGCGTGCGGCGGTGCTTGCGCTGCTCGCCGAGAAGCCGATGCACGGCTACCAGATCATTCATGAGATCGAGGAACGCAGCAATGGCGCCTGGAAGCCGAGCCCCGGCTCGGTGTATCCCACGCTTCAGCTGCTTGCGGACGAGGGCCTCATCAACGCCGAGGAGTCCAACGGTCGCAAGACCTACTCGCTCACGGACGAAGGCCGCGGGGTAGCGGATGCCATGGCCGACCAGCCGGCCCCGTGGGAGGCCCAGAGCGCTCGGGACACCGGGCGGGCGGCCGCGCTGCCCAAGGCCGGCATCGACCTGGCTCAGGCCGCCGCGCAGGTCGCGCGATCCGGCAACCCGGAGCAGGTGAAGCAGGCTGTCGCCATCCTGGATGAGGCGCGTCGCAAGCTGTACGCCATCCTCGCCCAGGACTGACCGAGTGCCCTCAGCACGTCGGCATCACGGAGATCAGATGACCGACGTCGCGGACTTGCGTGCCCGCTACCGCCGGATTTTGCGGTTCGCCGCCCTGTATTTGGCGCAGACGTGGTGTTACGAGGTCCTTCTCCCGCGGGTCGGGCTCGCGCGGGTCGCGGCACGAAGCAGATCGGCGCGACTGCAGCACATCGCGCAGCGCTTCCACGTGCTCGCGCTCGACCTCGGTGGCCTCATGATCAAGGTTGGCCAGTTCATGTCGTCGCGCCTCGACGTGCTGCCGCCGGAGATCACGAAAGAGCTCGAAGGTCTGCAAGACGAGGTTCCGCCGGTGCCCTTTCCGGCGATCCAGGCCGTCGCTGAAGCCGAGCTGGGTGTGACGCTCGAGCGTGCGTTCTCTTACATCGATCCCTCGCCGCTGGCCGCAGCATCCCTCGGTCAGGTGCACCGCGCTCGGCTGTCGGAACTCGATGCCGCCGAGACCGGCCTGCTCGACGTCGTCGTCAAGATTCAGCGGCCGCGCATCAGCGAGATCGTCGAGGTCGACCTCGGCGCTCTCCGACGTGTTGCCCGCTGGCTCAGCCACGTGCGTCTCGTTTCGGATCGCGTCGACATGCCCGCCCTGGTCGAGGAGTTCGCGTTCACGAGTCTTGAGGAGATCGACTACCTGCACGAGGCGGCAAGCGCCGAACGGTTCGAGCGGAACTTCGCAGACGACCCCCGGGTCAGCGTTCCCGAATTGGTGTGGGAGCGCACCACGCGGCGCGTGCTGACCCTCCAAGACGTGACCGCGATCAAGATCAACGACGTCGACGGGCTGAGGGCAGCCGGAATCGACCCGTCAGAAGTTGCCGAGGACTTCGCGGCGGTCATGTTCGACCAGCTCTTCGTCAATGGCTACTTCCACGCCGACCCGCACCCCGGAAACATCTTCGTCACGCCGCTCGCCGCCGGTGTACCCGGAGCGGACCACGGCCGGGCCTGGAAGTTCACCTTCATCGACTTCGGGATGATGGGCGACGTGCCCGATGTCCTGCGTCGGGGCCTGGTGAATCTGCTCATCGCCGCCGCGTCACGGGACGGAAAGGGGATGGTGGACGGCATCCGCGAAGTGGGTGTGCTCCTGCCGTCCGCTGATACCGCCGAACTCGAGCGCGCGATGACGAAGCTGTTCGCCCGTTTCGGCGGGATGGGTTTCGCCGAGTTGCAGGATGTCGACCCGCGCGAGTTCCGCGCCTTCGCCATCGAGTTCGGTGATGTGGTGCGCTCGCTGCCGTTTCAGCTTCCGGAGAACTTTCTGCTCATCGTGCGCGCGATGTCGCTGACCTCGGGAATGTGCAGTTCGCTCGACCCCGCCTTCAATATCTGGAATTCCGTCGAGCCATATTCCGCCCAATTGATCCGCGCCGAGGGCGGGAACGTGGTGCAGGCGACCGCGAAGCAAGTGGCGTCGGTTGCGGCCATCATCGCGCGGCTTCCCCAGCGACTCGACAGCCTCACGACGCGATTCGACGACGGTACCGTCTCGGTGCAGACTCCCCGGATCGAGCGTCGCTTGGTCATCATCGAGCGAACCGCACGTCAGATCGTCTCGGCAATCCTCTTCGCCGCTCTGCTGATCGGCGGCATTCTGCTTCGTGCCGAAGATGTCGTGCTCGGAACGGTGCTCGTAGCCGTGTCCGCGCTCCCGCTGTTGCACGCCCTCTTCGCCGGGCTATCGGCGCGGCGCGGACCGCTGCTCTAGTCCCGACTGCGTGGAACGCCATTTCGGTTACTGAAATGCCTATGTCTGGTCAGAACGAAAAGCGGGATGCGGGGTTGCCGTCGGCCTCGAGGTCACGACGCGCGCCCGGTCGCTCACTTCACCGCGGCGGCGTCAGAAGTGCCCCGCGAGGCGAAAGCCGGCCGATGGTGCCCTGGCCGAATTTGCTCTCGACCTGGCACTGGACCTGACCTTCGGAAAGCCACAGACCGATCGGCTAGCCCCGGGGAAGGAAGATCGAACCGGCAAGTGTGATCACCGTTCTGCGCGGGATGAACGTGACGAGCGATGCGGTGATTCTGTTGCGCGCACCGACAATCACGGACGGCACCGATTTTCTGGCGCTGATGGCAGCCAGGGTCACGTCGACGACATTCGAGGCCGGCACTCGCTTGCCGGGTGACTGCGAACCGGCGATGTCGAAAAACTCAGTGTCGGTGGACCCCGGACTCACCGCGAAAACCCGCACTCCGGTGTTGTGGGTCTCGCCCCAGACGGCCTCGGTGAACGACAGGACGAACGCCTTCGTGGCTGCGTAGACCGCCATCCCGGGCACGGGCTGGTACGCCGAGGTGCTGGCGATGTTCACGATGATGCCCGAGTCTCGGGCCACCATGCCCGGCAGGAAGGCAGCCGTCAGGTCGACCAGCGTGCTGACGTTCAGAGCGATTTCCGCGTGAAGGCGGGCTCGGTCTTCGTCGACCAGGCGCGCATTGGTTCCAAAGCCGGCGTTGTTCACGAGAACATCAACGGTGATCTGCTGGTCGAGGAGTTGGTGCTCGACCGCGGCGGCCGCACCGGGCTCGCTCAGGTCCTGCGAAATGACGTGGACGTCGATCCCGTTCTGCTTGCGCAATTCGGATGCGAGAGCCTCCAATTTCTCGGTTCGGCGGGCCACCAGAATGAGGCTCGTCCCCGTCGCGGCGAAGGCTCGGGCGAAGTGACTGCCGATGCCCGAGCTGGCGCCGGTGATGAGGGCGGTCTTGCCTGCGAGATCGAAATTCATTCAGCTGCTTCCTGACGTAAACGGTGTTCACACCCTAGAGGAGCATCCAGTCGGCCAGTCAGGCGCACACCGGTTCGTTATATCTCGCTGCGGCAATAGGGGGGTGGCCGTGCGAGAATGCTCAGCAACCCTCACCGAAGGCTCACAGCCTGCGTCCCCATCCAGTTCGGCATCCGCGCCTCCCATTGCGCCCGTGCCGGTGGCGGTGAATCAGTGTGTTCTCAACTCGAAGAGGTTTTGATGTGTTGGACTTTCTAGGGGATCAGTATGAGCAGATCCTATTCAGCAGTTGGCAGCATTTCAGTCTTGTCGTTCAGTGCCTGATCCTGGCGACCGTCATTGCCGTCGTGCTGGCTTCACTCGTCTACCGCAGTTCCGCGCTCACCGGGATCGCCAACTCGGTGTCGGCCATCGGCCTGACCATCCCGTCGTTTGCCTTCATCGGACTGCTCATCGCGCCGCTCGGCTTCGGTGTCCTTCCGGCCGTCGTCGTGGTGGCGTTCTTCGCCACGCTGCCCATTTTGCGGAACGCGGTCGTGGGCCTGTCGGGTATCGCTCCATCGATCGTGGAATCCGCCCGCGGCATCGGCATGAGCCGGTTTCGCACGCTCCTGCAGGTGGAACTGCCGATCGCCTGGCCGATCATCCTCACGGGCGTTCGGGTATCCGCTCAGATGGTCATGGGTGTCGCCGCGATCGCCGCATACTCCCTCGGCCCGGGCCTGGGTGGATTCATCTTCTCCGGCCTATCCCGACTCGGCGGCGCCAACTCCCTCGAGTCAGTGCTGACGGGCGTCATCGGCGTTGTCGTGCTCGCCCTTATTCTTGATCTCCTTCTCGTCGGCCTCGGCCGCCTGACCACACCTCGAGGTATCCGTGTCTGAGTACATTGCATCCAACCCTGCTGAATCCAGCAGCACCGAAGAATCCGTCACCCCCACCGGCATCACCGGTGCAAGCATCCTGTTGGACCACGTCACCAAGCGGTTCCCCGGCCAGGCGCGCCCCGCCGTCGACGGTCTCACCATGGAGATCCCGGCCGGCAAGATCGTGATGCTCGTCGGTCCCTCGGGCTGCGGCAAGACCACGACACTCAAGATGATCAACCGGCTTATCGAACCGACTGAGGGGCGCATCGTCGTCGATGGCGACGACGTCACCGACATGAACGGCGACACTCTGCGCCGAGGCATCGGCTATGTCATTCAGGCCGGAGGACTTTTCCCGCACATGACAGTCGCCACCAATATCGGCATCGTGCCGAAGATGCTCGGCTGGGACAAGGCCCGCATCGCGGCCCGCGTCGACGAGCTTCTCGAGCTTGTTTCCCTCGACCCGGCGCTCTACCGCGACCGATACCCCAAGGAGCTCTCCGGCGGCCAGCAGCAACGCGTCGGCGTGGCGCGCGCCCTCGCGGCCGACCCGCCCGTGCTTCTGATGGACGAGCCCTTCGGCGCCGTCGACCCGATCACCCGACTGCGCCTGCAAGACGAACTGCTCAACATCCAGGAAGAATTGCAGAAGACCATCGTCTGCGTGACCCACGACTTCGACGAGGCCGTCAAGCTCGGCGACTGGATCGCCATCTTCAACGAGGGTGCCCAGCTCGTGCAGTACGACACTCCGGAACGCATCCTCGGCGACCCGGCCAACGAGTTCGTCGAAAACTTCATCGGGTCCGGCGCCGGCCTCAAACAGCTCACCCTGACCCGGGTGGCGGAGGTCAGCCTCAGCGACGCCGTCGTGGGCAAACCCGGTGAACGGGCAGCGGATGTGCTGGCCCGCGTCGTCGAGACCGGCCACGGCCACGCGGTCATCGTCGATGAGCGTCGCCGACCCATCCAGTGGCTCTCCGCGCGCCAGCTCGGCCGCCTCGAGGTCATCAGCGACGTTCCCGACCCGAAACTTCCGCTCGTCGGCAAGCGGGCTACTCTCAATGACGCGCTCGACACGATGCTCGTCTCGAGCGCCGGGGCCGCGCTCGTCACGGGCCGCCGCGACATGTTCAAGGGCGTCATCGACGTTCAAACCGTGATGGACGCCATCACCCGGTCACAGTCCGCTGCCGTGCTTGAGTCAGACCAGGCCCCCGTCGGGCTGAACACCGGCCTGTTCCAGGCGCAGGTGTCTGCCGCCGAGGCAGACCTGATCGAGACCGATCCCAGCGGCGCTGACGCGCGGTCCGTTCAGTGAGTACCCGCACCCCGCATACAGAGGCGGGCCTTGCCGGCGGCGATTCCGCCGTTGAAACGCCGGGCGACCCGACTGCGACCGGCGTACCGGTCAGCCGTGCGCGCACGGTGTGGCGATCCTGGCGGGGACTGGTCTACCAGCTGGCCGGCATCCTGCTCGCGTTCCTGGCGCTCGTGATCTGGCTGCTGACGGCCAACCTGTCGCCGATCGTGCTCACCACCCTCGCTCCCGGCGCGCTCTGGGTCTACACGGTGGAGCACATCCAGCTCACCCTGCTCGCCGCGGTGATCGTGTTGGTCATCGCGATTCCCTTGGGAATCGCCCTGACCCGCAGACCCTTGCGGTTTCTGACCGCTCCGGTGCTCGCCATCGCCAACTTCGGTCAGGCGGCCCCCGCGATCGGCGTCGTCGTGCTGCTCGCGTTCTGGGTCGGCTTCGGCTTCTGGGCCGCGACGCTGAGTCTCGTGCTCTACGCCGCGCTTCCGGTGCTGCGCAACACCATGGTGGGCCTGCAGCAGGTCGACGCCCGCCTCATCGAGGCCGGACGAGGCATGGGCATGAGCTCCTCCGCCGTATTGTTTCGGGTGGAGCTCCCGCTCGCCGTTCCGGTCATGCTGTCGGGCGTGCGCACCGCTCTCGTTCTGCTGGTGGGCACCGCGGCCCTGGCCACGTTCGTCAACGGCGGCGGACTCGGCATCCTGATCACTACGGGCGTCAATCTCAGCCTCACCCCCGTGCTCGTCACCGGAGCGCTGCTCGTGGCTCTGCTCGCCCTGCTCATCGACTGGGTCGGCCGCGTTGTGGAACACATCGCCCGCCCGAAGGGACTCTAGATGTATCGCTCGTCTTCTCGCACCCGCCTCACGTCCCTCGGCCGCTGGGGGGTGGTAGCCGGTCTCCTCACCCTGTCCGCAGTCGCTCTGACCGGTTGCGGCCTGAAGCCGGCAACCTCGTACGTTCCCGCGGTCGGACCTGGGTCGATCACCCCGCTCGAGGGCGCCGAGGGCGTCGACCTCACGGTCACGTCCAAGAACTTCACGGAGCAGCTACTGCTCGGCAAGATCGCGGTGCTCGCCGGGACCGCCGCGGGATTCGACGTCACAGACCTCAGCAATCTGCCCGGCAGCCAGCCGACCCGCGAGCTGATTCTTTCTGGTCAGGCCGACATGCTCTGGGAATACACCGGAACCGCCTGGCTGACCTACCTCGGTCAGGATGAGTCGATCGCCGACCAAGACAAAATGTGGCAAGCCGTGTATGACATCGACATCCAGAACGGCATCACCTGGGGTGCACCGGCCCCGATGAATAACACCTATGCCCTGGCTGTGCGCAGTGAGGCGGTCGCCGAGCTCGGCGGCATCACGACCATGTCCGAACTCGCCGCGTTGCCGGTGGAGGATCGCACTTTCTGCGTCGAATCCGAATTCAACTCCCGGCCGGACGGCATGAACCCCATGCTCGCCCACTACGGACTCGAACGTGGCGCCGCTGACGGGGTGCCCAATGGCAACATCGGAATCTACGACACCGGTGCGATCTACAGCGCGACCGACGACGGCGCCTGCAACTTCGGCGAGGTTTTCACGACCGACGGTCGACTCGACGCGCTCGACCTCACAGTTCTGATCGACGATCTCGCGTTTTTCCCTGCGTACAACGTCGCGCCGGTCTTCTTCACCGAGTCGATCGAGGCCACCCCCGGCCTGGAAGAGATCTTCGCTCGTATTTCGCCCAAGCTCACCGACGAGGTTCTGCGCGGCATGAACCGTCAGGTTGACGTCGACGGGAAGGAACCCGCTGATGTGGCCTATGCCTGGATGATCGACGAGGGGTTCATCACCGACCCGACCGACTGAATCACGGAGAGACCAGCTGACTGCACCGCGTGGACGGTGTCGGCGGTCAGCTTGGAGGACGCGACGTGACATCCGGCTTCCTCAAGCATCAGATCGTCTGGCCGGGCTCCGTTCCCACCCTGCCTGTCTAGGCTGTACCCATGGCCACAGTCATCCTCGTGCGGCACGGCCGCACCACTGCAAATGCCACCGGAATGCTGGCCGGCCGCGCTGCCGGCGTTCGACTCGACCAGATCGGGCAAGACCAGGCCGCCCTCACGGCCAAGCGCCTGGCCGTGGTGCCGCTGGTCGGCGTGGTGTCGAGTCCTCTGGAGCGCTGCCGGCAGACATCTCAGTTCATCCTGGATCAGCAGGCCGGCTCGCTCGTGACGCCGGTGGAGGAGGACATCACCGAATGCGATTACGGTGAGTGGCAGGGCCAAGCCCTCGGCGATCTCGCCAAGGAGAAGCTCTGGTCGTCAGTGCAGTCTCAGCCGTCGGCCGTCACCTTTCCCGGCGGAGAGTCGATGGCGACCATGCAGGCCCGGTCGGTCGCGGCCATCCGTCGTCACGATGCGGCGTTCGAGGCCGAGCACGGTCCGGGCGCGGTGTGGGTGGCGGTCAGCCACGGCGACATCATCAAGTCCGTTCTGGCCGATGCGCTCGGCATGCACCTCGACCTCTTTCAGCGCATCAACGTGGGTCCGGCATCCGTTTCGATCGTGCGCTTCGGCACCAGCCGGCCGAGCGTGCACGCCATCAACACGGATGCCGGCGACCTCGCTTGGCTCGGCGCCAGCGCCCCTCTGGCCGACGCGCCGGTGGGTGGCGGGGCTGGTCAGGCGCCGCACACAACGGTCGCCTAAAATACCCACATGCCCACAATCGTCCATGAGTTTGCCTGGCCGGATCGTGTCGTCATCGGCACCGTCGGTCCGCCTGGTTCTCGCACGTTCTACCTGCAGGTGCGCACCGGAGCTCAGATTGTGAGCATCGCCCTGGAGAAACAACAATCCGCGCTGCTCGCCGAGAAAATCGATGAGATGCTCGACCAGCTGATGAGCCATGAGGGCAACCCGTTCAGCATCCCAAGCACTACCCCCGTCGAACTCGTCGACAACGAGCCGCTGGATCAACCCGTCGCGGAGGAATTCCGCACCGGCGGGATGAGCCTGGGCTGGGACCCCTCGACCGTGCAGGTCGTGCTTGAGGCCTATCCGCTCGTGGAAGTCGATCCGGCCAGTGACGACGTGCCCGACGAGGATCTGCTCGACGCGATCATGCAGGAGCCGGCGGAGATGCTCCTGGTACGGATGCCCGTCGGTACCGCCCGGGCCTTCGCCAAGCGCACGCGCGAGGTGGTGGGGGCCGGCCGCCCCCTCTGCCCGCTCTGCGGCAACCCCATCGACGCCGACGGACACACCTGCACCCTCCCCGGCAGCCCCTGATGCACGATGCCGCCCTCGACGGTGAGCTCGACGGTGAGCTCGAGCTCACGGGACGCATCACGACGGCCTCGAACGCGACTTTCCTCGGCACTATCGGCGGATTCACGGTGGTCTACAAGCCCATCGCCGGCGAGAATCCATTGTGGGACTTTCCCGACGGCAACCTCGCCAACCGCGAGGCCGCGGCCTACCTGGTCTCGCAGGCCTTCGGCTGGAACGTCGTGCCTCGGACCTGGCTGCGGGGTGGCCCGATGGGCCGGGGGATGGTGCAGCTGTGGCAGCATACCGATCCCGATCAGGATGCCGTCGACCTCGTCCCGTGGGAAGCCGCGCCGACCCCGGGCTGGCGTCGCGTCTTCGACGGCCGGGACGAGCACAATCGTGCGGTGACCCTCATCCATGAGGACTCGGCCGCGATGCGACGCATGGCCGTGTTCGACATAATCGTGAACAACGCCGATCGCAAGGGCGACCACATCCTGGCGATGCCGGACGGGCACCGTCACGGCATCGACCACGGCCTCACCTTTCACGTCGACCATAAGTTGCGCACCGTGCTCTGGGGCTGGCTGGGCGACGAGCTCATCGCCGACGAGCTGGACGGGATCGACCGGTTCAGTGCGCAGCTGACCGGCGAGCTCGGCGACATCCTCGGCGGGTTGCTCACCGACGCCGAGATCGCCGCACTGGCTGCACGCTGCGACCGGTTGCGCTCTGAAGGGCGGTTCCCTGCGCCGCGCGGCGACATGCCCGCGGTGCCCTGGCCGCTGTTCTGACCTAGATCAGGTTCCGTTTCTCGATCTGTTCGAAGGTGCCGGTCGCGTCCGTGAGCCCGCCCCACAGCGTCACCTGTCCACTGGCCAGGGACTCCTGAACGTCGATGATCCGCTGGTTGCTGCTCCCCCGGAACTGCAGTTTGAGGTCGCGCTTGGCCAGTTCGAACCGACCGTCGACCAGAACGTCGATCGTGCCGAGAAGGGCCAGCTTGTCCGCACTCTCCCGCAACAGTTCTTCGAACGTGTAGCCGGTCCAGCACCACACATCCTTCGACGTGCCGAGCTCCCGGCGCACGCGGTCGAGGAGGGCCAGGCACGCCCCTGTGTTGAGGAACGGCTCCCCGCCGAGGAGGGTGAGGCCCTGTACGTACTCCTGGCCGAGATCGGCCAGGATCCGATCCTCAAGTTCCTGGGTGTACGGCTGCCCGTAGCGAAAACTCCAGGTGGCCTCGTTGAAACAGCCCTCACAGGCGAACAGGCAACCGGACAGGTACAGGCTGCACCGCACCCCCTCGCCGTCGACGAAGACGAAGGGCTTGTAGTCGCCGACGTACCGCTGGCTCAGTTTCTCCGACAGCCACTCGCCGGGCCGGGGGTTACGCATCCACGGCGACGGATGCCGCGGCATCCGCCCCACGGATGCCGGTGGTGCCCGGCATGTGCTTGACCCGGGAGGTGATCTCGGTGTGCCGGCCGTGCACCATCGGGCGGGCCTGCGGGTTGCCGAGGTAGCCACAGGTGCGCTTGACGACATCGCAGGTCATCGGGTCGGCGTTGTGGCACTCGGGGCACTCGAACCCACGCGGGGTGGCGTCGAAGTCGCCCGAGAAGCCACAGGCGTAGCACCGGTCGATCGGAGTGTTGGTGCCCAGATAGCCGACGCGATCGTAGGAGTAGTCCCATACCGCCTCGAGTGCCTTGGGGTTCTGCTGCAGGATCGGGTATTCGCAGTAGTGGATGAACCCGCCGGAGGAGTACGCCGGGTAGACCTTCTCGAAGTCCAGCTTCTCGAACGGCGTCGGGCTCTTGCGCACGTCGTAGTGGAAGCTGTTGGTGTAGTAGTCCTTGTCGGTGAGGTTTGCCACGGCGCCGAACTTCGCGGTGTCGAGTCGGCAGAACCGGTCGGTCAGGCTCTCGCTCGGCGTCGAGTACACGCTGAACTGGTAGCCGTACTCGGTGCTCCACTCCTGGGTGCGCCCATGGAGCGTGCGCAGGATCTCGACGGTGAAGTCCTTCGCCTCGGGATTGGACTCCCAGTCACCGCCGTAAAAGGCCGCGGCCACCTCGTAGAGGCCGATGTAGCCGAGGGAAACGGTGGCGCGCTTGTTCTTGAAGAGGGTGTCGACGGGCTGACCGGCATTCAGGTGTTGGCCGAAGGCGCCGTAGATGTAGAGGATCGGGGCGTTCTCCGGGGTCGCTTCCTTGCACCGGTCGATTCTGAAGAGCAGGGCGTCGCGCGCCGTGCTCACCCGTTCGGCAAGGATGCTCCAGAACTTGTCCTTGTCACCGGCGGCCTCGAGGGCGATCCGGGGCAGGTTGAGCGTCACGACTCCGAGATTCATCCGACCCTCGGAGACGTCGTTGCCCTGCTCGTCGGTCCAGCCCTGCAGGAACGAGCGGCAGCCCATCGGCACCTTGAAGCTGCCGGTGAGTTCGACGATCTTGTCGTAGTTGAGGATGTCGGGGTACATGCGTTTGGTGGAACATTCCAGCGCAAGCTGCTTGATGTCGTAATTCGGGTCGTTCGGTGCAAGGTTGAGGCCGCGCTTGATGGTGAAGATCAGTTTCGGGAAAATTGCCGTGCGCTTCTCGCTGCCGAGCCCCTCGATCCGGATCTGTAGGATCGCCTTCTGGATTTCTCGCTCGAACCAGCTGGTGCCGAGGCCGAAGCCCAGGGAGGTGAAGGGGGTCTGCCCGTTCGAGGTGAACAGGGTGTTGATCTCGTATTCGAGGCTCTGCATCGCGTCGTAGATGTCCTTGAGGGTCTTCTCCTCGGCATAGGACCGGTGCTGCGACTTATCCGCGATCCACTTGCCTGCGTCGACCAGGTGCTTTTCGAGGTTCTTCTCGGCGTAGGGGGCGAGAACTTCGTCGATGCGATTCCCCGAGCATCCGCCGTACTGGCTCGACGACACGTTGGCGATGATCTGCGAGATCTGGGCCGTCGCCGTCTGGATCGACCGGGGCGGGTTGACGTCGGCGTTGCCGATTCGGAAGCCCTGGCTCAGCATCGTCGTGAAGTCGATCAGGCAGCAGTTCGTCATCGGCGCGTAGGGGTGGTAGTCGAGGTCGTGGAAGTGCAGGTCGCCCTTCTGGTGGGCGTTGGCGACGTGCGGGGGCAGCATCTTCAGGCCGATGGCCTTGCCCACCGCGCCGGCGGTCAGGTCGCGCTGGGTGTTGAAGACGTCGCTGTCCTTGTTGGCGTTCTCGTTGACGACCGACTCGTCTTTGCTGATCAGTTTTATGATCGAGTGGTTGATGTCGGTGGCCTTGCTGCGGGCGAAGTCCCGCTGGATGCGGTAGTTGATGTAGGCCTCGGCGGCGTCGTACTCCTTGCTGTCCAGCAGGGCGTGTTCCACGATGTTCTGCACCTCGTAGATCTTGATGTCGACCGCGAAGCGCGAGGCGATCTCGCGGTCGACGCGAGCGACCAGGTCACGGATGGTGCGGTGCGTGAGCGGGGTCAACTCGCCGTTCACCTCGGTGAAGCTCTTGGCCAGTGCCGCGTAGATGCGGGCGTTGTCGAAGGCGAGCAGGCGGCCGTCCCGTTTGGCCACCATAAGCGCGCCCAGAGCATGCTCGGTCGTGAGGTTTCCTGCGCCGGGATTTTCCATTTTCAGCACGCGCTGCCATCTCCTTGGGTCGGTACCCACGGCAATCGGGCGGGACGCTGAGTCGGGCGAAAGAACCACATCTAGTGGTTGGGGTGCGATTCACATACTACCTGTAGGGTTTCGCAGTCATGTGCTTCGGCTCGCCGCCGGTGTCTCCGAGTTGGTGGGGCGGTTGCCGGGCGGCGTACGATCGGTGAATGCCACCGCCCTCCCCGTTGCCACAGCGCCACGGGCTTGACGCTGCCTGGGTATGCACGCCGGATGGGGGCCGGGCCGGGCCGCATCCGTGGCCGACCATGGGTGCGTGGTTGCTCGAGCGACTCGCCGAGTTTGTCGATGTCGCCGGGTTTCTGGCCGGGGAACGCTTCGCCTATCAGTCGGGCGCGCTGGTCGTGGGCAGCGACCCCTACGGCCCGCGTACCTTTGTTTGGTTTCATCGCGATCTCGCCGATGAGACAGTCGTGCCCGGGACCATCCACGTGGTGCATCGGGATGCCCGACTCGTCGTGATCGACAAGCCGGCCTTTCTCTCGACCATTCCGCGCGGCCGACACGTTGCACAGAGTGTGGTGGTGCGCTTGCGCGCCGAGTTGGGACTTCCCGAGCTCTCGCCGTTGCATCGCCTGGATCGGGTGACATCGGGCCTCGTGGTTCTGGCGACGGAGCGGCGCTGGCGTGGGGAGTATCAATCGATGTTCCAACGCGGCGAGGTCGAAAAGACCTACCGGGCGCTGGCCCCGCTGCGGCCGGATCTGGATTTGCCCGTCACCGTGCGCAACCACCTCACGAGCAGGCGCGGCCACTGGCAAGCCGAGGTGACCGACGACCCGGCCAATGCCGAGTCGCTGATCGAGCTGGAGACCGTTCTGCAGCACACGGGCGTCTACCGGCTGACGCCGCGCACCGGAAAGACCCATCAGCTGCGAATGCACATGCTGGGCCTAGGGATCCCCATCATCGATGACCCGGTGTACCCGGTCGTTCAGGATGTCGCGCTCGACGATTTCACCCGCCCGCTGCAGCTCCTGGCGAGCGAGGTGACCTTCACCGATCCGATCGACGGGGAGTTGCGCCGCTTCGAGAGCGTCCGGGCGCTTCCGCTGCAGGCTGAGGTTGCTGTTGCTGGGGGTGGCGGGGCTGCTGGCTCAGCCTGAAGGCGCCCCAACCTCCCGACCCATCGCGACGCATCCGCCGCCGGCCCCCGGCCGAACGAATTCGACGGAGATTTTGCTCAGAACCGGCCCAGAACATCCGTTTGGGCTCGAAATCGGTAAAATCTCCGTCGAATTCGTTAGGGAGCCCGCGGTGCCTGAGGGGCGCACCGACGGATGCGCGTGGTCGGCCAACCACGGCACCGCGCCGACCGAATTATTTTCTATACTCGTGCAGAACCTCTTGACTTATTATTAGTACACATCTACTATTAGGCATGGCTGGAGCCCCCACTCCGCACCACCCCACCGCCTCACCGCAGGCGGTGCCGTCCCTCGCGCAGGCACCCCTCGCGCAGGCACCCCGTGCACAGTCACCTCTCGTGCAGCAGTTGCAGCAGGCCCGTGATCTGGCCGCGGCCGTGCTCGACTCGGTCTCTTTCTCGCTCCTGGGCGAGGCGGACGCGATGATGGTGCTGGGCACGGTCGAAGACCTCGGCCGCCGGGTCGATGCGGCCAGGGTTGCCTCTGCCGCCGACATTTCGGTGCGGTCCCGCCGCATCCTGGGCCATGAGTCCCTGGCGTATAAGAACGGGGCCAGCAGCGGCATCGATCTGATCACTCGCCTGAGCCGCGTCTCTTCCCGGGAGGCGAACCGGCGGGTGCGCCTGGGCGAGAACGTGACCCCGCGCCGGGCGGGCACCAGCATGTTGCCGCCCTACTACCCGGCCGTGGCCGATTCCCTCACCGCCGGGGACCTCGGCGTGGACGCGGCCGAGAACATCGTCACCGCCCTCGACCAGGTCGCGGCCCGGGTCGCGCCCGACGACCTCGGCACTGCCGAACGTGCCCTGGTGGCCAGTGCGACCGGCGCCGTCACCGACGACATCCGCGGCCTGCCCGGGGAGGGGTTCGCGTTCCCTGCGGACCTGGTGCGGGGTATGGCCAGCCAGTGGCAGGCTCGCCTCGATCCCGACGGCACCGCCCCCAACGAGCCCGTCGCCGAGGCCCGCAGCACTGTCGGGTTCGGGCTCTTCCGCGACGGTCTCTACCCGCTCCGCGGCGGAGTCACGCCGGAGCTCCGCGGCATCATGAACGCCATCTTCGACACGTATCTCTCCGCCCACGCGGCGCCCAAGTTTCCGACCGAAGAAGAACAGGCGCGCATGGCGGCCGGGCAGCTGATCCCGGGGGCGGAGGCCGCGGCCCTCAGCGACGACCGTAACGGTGGTCAGAAACGCGCCGACATCCTCCGTGGTGTGTTCGAAGCCGCCACCCGTGACGCGGGGACCCCGACCATGGGCGGCGCCGCCCCCACCGTCATGATCCACGTCAACCAGGCCGACCTTACCGCGGGCCGCGGGGTGGGTTGGATCGACGGCGTCGAAGCGCCGATCTCGCTGACAAGTGTGAAGCAGGCGCTCTGCGCCGGCGGATTTCAGGAGATCCGGTTCGGGCCGCACAACGAGGTCCTCAGCCTCAGCACCGAGAATCGTTTCTTCAACCGGG